>JBEINY010000133.1:0-2828 GCA_040377855.1 Prochloraceae cyanobacterium
CACCTCCTATCTGGGTTTGGTGTTCATCGCCATTGCCCTGCAGATGCCAGGCATTGCCTTGCTGTTCCTTTTCGCCCATGGTCTTGCCCGGGCCCTGCAGTTCATGGGGGTCGGCAGCATCATCGCCACCACCAACTGCCAAGACCTCACCGAACTCGGTGGCATCGGTAGCCGCATGCCGGCCACAGCTCTCGCCTTTCTGGTTGGCAGTGCTGGATTGGTCGGTCTGCTTCCCCTGGGAGGGTTCTGGTGTTATGGCCTCGTCCTCGACAGCATCACCCAGACAGCCCCCATGGCGGCCCTGGTCTTTCTGATCACGAATCTCCTGACTGCCGTCAACGCCACCCGCGTTTACAGGGCTGTCTTTTTAGGACCGTTGATGCCCAAGACCAAGCGAGCCCCTGAAGTGAACTGGCTGATGGCCCTGCCAATGGTGAGCCTCTCCGTTCTGGTGTTGCTGTTGCCCTTGATCATGGGGCGGATCGATCCGGTGCCCGGCATCGCCGCCTTCTCGGTTCCGGTTGGTCTTGCCGTGGCTGCCAGTGGTCTGCTTGGTGTGCTGATCGGTTGCGTCCTGCCGAGCAACCAGTTCTGGTCCGTGTCCACCCAGCCAGCCTTGCGCGTCGTTCAGGATCTTCTGGCCTACGACTTTTACACCACTGAAATTTATCGCCGCACGATTGTCATCCCTATCGCTTCCCTTGCCCGGCTGATTCGTTGGTTTGACATCCATGTGGTCAAGGGTTTTGTTGATGGCATCGGGCGTCTTTCCCTGACCACGGCCGAGGGCCTCAAGCTCAGCGTCAGCGGCCAGATGCAGAGTTATGTCCTGACGTTGCTGGTGGCCATCGTGCTGTTACTGGTTGGCCTGCAGCTGATTCTTGGGGGGGCCTGAAGCGATGCTGATTTCTGCCCTGCTCCTGATTCCCTTCATCGGTACAGCTGCCCTGTTGCTTTGGCCTGGTGGTCCCAGCCCGTCTCGGCTTCGGCTGATCACGATTGCCTTGCTTGTGCTCCAGCTGGGCCTGAGCCTGGCGATCGCCCTGGCCTTTGATCCTGCCCAGCCGGGCATGCAGCTCCAGGAACACCACCGCTGGCTGCCGGGTCTTGGCCTCGACTATGCCGTCGGTGTCGATGGTCTCTCCCTGCCGCTCGTCTTGATCAATGGCGCCCTCACCCTGGTGGCCGCGGTAATCACCCGCGATATTGACAAGCGCCCCCGCATCTATTTCGCGATGCTGCTGTTGATCAGTGGCGCCGTCAATGGTGCCTTTCTTTCGGAAAACCTGCTGCTCTTTTTTCTCTTCTACGAACTGGAGCTGATCCCCCTCTGGCTGCTCGTCTCCGTCTGGGGGGGCGTCAACCGGGCCTATGCCGCCACCAAATTCCTGATCTTCACGGCCATCTCAGGCATGCTCATCCTGGGGGCTTTCCTTGGGCTGGCCCTGCTCACCGGCAGTGCCGATTTCAGTCTCACCCCCGTTTCCAGCGATCGTCTGGCCATGGGGGGGCAGTTGTGGCTATTGGGGGCTCTGCTGATCGGTTTCGGCATCAAGATCCCACTCGTACCCCTCCACAACTGGTTGCCCGATGCCCATACCCAGGCATCGACACCCGTTTCCGTGCTGCTGGCGGGTGTGCTCCTCAAGCTCGGCACCTACGGCATGCTCCGTTTCGGCCTGCAGCTGTTTCCCGAGGCCTGGGCCAAGCTGGCCCCCCTGCTGGCGATCTGGGCGGCCATTTCGGTGCTCTACGGATCCCTGGCCGCCATTGCCCAGACCGACATGAAGCGGATGGTGGCCTACAGCTCGGTCGGTCACATGGGCTATGTGCTGTTGGCCGCCGCCGCTGACACCCCGGTGAGCCTGCTGGGTGCCGTGTTCCAGATGGTCAGCCACGGATTGATCTCAGCCCTTCTGTTCTTGCTTGTGGGCATCGTCTACCGCAAGACGGGCACCCGCGACCTGGATGTGCTGCGGGGTCTGCTGAATCCCGAGAAGGGACTGCCCCTCACCGGCACCCTGATGATCGTGGCCGTGATGGCCAGTGCAGGCTTGCCGGGCATGGCGGGCTTCATCTCAGAGTTTCTCGTTTTTCGTGGCAGCATCACGGTCTTCCCGCTGGCAACCCTGCTCTCGATGGTGGGCTCTGGTCTGACGGCTGTCTATTTCCTCCTCTTGGTCAACCGTGCCTTCTTCGGCCGTCTGGCGGTCACCCCTGCCAGCTCCGATCCCGTTGCTGATTCCCGGCTCGATGTTCAGCTGGCCCCTGTCGCGCCCCGGGAAACGATCCCGGCCCTGGCGTTGGCAGCAGGGGTCGTGTTGATCGGCCTCGTTCCGAGCAGCCTCGGCCGCCTCAGTGAAGTGGCCACCACAGCCTTGGCGGCCCTCACCCAGGGAGCGAGCTGAGATGCCGATCATTTCCGCAGAGCTTGTTCATGCCAACAGCTCCCTGGATCGGGAGGAAATGAAGAGGTTGCTTCTCTCCGGTGACACCCTGCTGGCAGACACCGCTGATCACCTGCTGGAGGTGGTTGGGATTCTTGAAAGTTATGGTGAAGTTCTTGATGCCTACAGCATCAATCTGATTTACCAGGCCGAGAGGCAATTCCTCAATCCATTTCCGATTTTCAAGTATCTCGATGGTGACCTGAACCTCGCCAAGATCTGCCGCCATCTTAATCACGATCGCATTAATTTTGAGTATGCCGAGTATTGCCAGAAGGCGATGTTCTGGCATGCCACAGGTGGTATGGATGCCTATCTCGATTCCGGGGCCTTCGCTGAGAACTGCCGGCTCATCATTGCCGCCAAGAAGAAGCGGGATCC
>JBEINY010000047.1:0-15988 GCA_040377855.1 Prochloraceae cyanobacterium
CTCAGCTACAACGACGGCGACATCCGCCAGGCAGGCTGCCTGATCGCCAGCCATGGCGCCAGCCACACCGAACTGTGCGAGCGGGCTGCTGCGGCCATGGCCGTGATCGATCCGGGCTTTGCGGTGTAACTGGCCCTAACCGGCCCCACTGGGGCCGGTTGGTTGGGCTGAGCCGGCGGGATCAGACCGGCGCCGGCTCGTCGGCCTGGGGCACACCCCGGAGGGTGAGGTTGATGCGGCCGCGGTTGTCGATTTCCCGAACCCGCACGGTTACCTGATCACCCACCTTGACCACATCGTCAACCTTCTCGACCCGGGCTTCCGAGAGTTGGGAGATGTGGATCATCCCCTCCTTGCCGGGAAGAATTTCCACAAAAGCACCGATCGGGATGATCCGGGTCACGGCACCGCTGAAGGTTTCCCCTTCACTGACGCGGCGGGTGAGCCCTTCGATGATCCGCTGGGCCTCTTCGGCGGCGGCACCGTCATGGCTGGCGATCGTGACGATGCCGCCATCCTCGATGTCGATCTTGGTGTTGGTGCGTTCGGTGATGCCCTTGATCGTGCGACCACCGGGGCCAATCACGGTACCGATCAGTTCGGGATCGATGCGGAAGCTGAGCAGGCGCGGCGCGTGGGGGGAAAGGCCCTCACGGGGCTTGTCGATCGCCTCCAGCATTTTCTCGAGAATGTGCAGGCGGGCCGGACGGGCCTGCTGGATCGCTTCTGCCACTGAAGGCACCGCCAGGCCGGTGATCTTCATGTCCATCTGCAGGGCGGTGATCCCTTTCTCGGTGCCGGCCACCTTGAAATCCATGTCGCCGAGGAAATCCTCGATGCCCTGGATGTCGGTGAGAATCCGCACCTCCGAGCCTTCCTTGATCAGGCCCATGGCGGCGCCGCTCACCGGCGCCTTCAGGGGCACGCCCGCATCCATCAGGGCCAGGGTGCTGCCGCACACGGAACCCATGGAGGTGGAGCCGTTGGAGCTCAGGCACTCCGACACAACCCGCAGCACGTAGGGAAAGTTCTCCTTCGGGGGCAACACGGGGACGAGGGCCCGCTCCGCCAGGGCACCATGGCCGATTTCGCGGCGGCCGGGGGAGCGCATCGGGCGGGTCTCACCCACGGAATAGGGGGGGAAGTTGTAGTGATGCAGGTAGGTCTTTTCGCTGGAGGGATTCAGGTCGTCCATTTCCTGGGCATCGCTCGGGGTGCCGAGGGTGGCCGTGGAGAGCACCTGGGTCAAACCGCGCTGGAACAGGGCGGAGCCATGCACCCGCTTCGGCAGGACACCGGCGGCGGCACTGATCGGGCGCACTTCATCGAGGCTGCGGCCATCCACCCGCTTGCCGTCCTTGATGATCTGCTCGCGCATCAGCTTCTTGGTGAGGCCCTTGTAGCTGTTGCCCAGCAGCTTGCTGCTGCTGCTCACGGCAATGCGCACGGCGTCATTGTCCTTGAGGCCCTGGATCTTTTCACTCACCTCTGCCTTGATCGCGTCGAGCTTGGCGTCCCGCTCCGCTTTGGTCTGGGTGAACTGCTGCAGCACCCCGGAGATGGCCGCGCCGCATTCCTTCTCGAGGAAGGAGGGAAGGGCCGGGTCTTCGATGGTTTCTTCCGGCAGCACCTGCTGGATGCCGAGCTCCTGGAGCAGGTTGAGCTGGGCTTTGATCAGTTCTCCCACGGCCTCGTAGCCGAAATCGATCGCTTCGATCACATCACCTTCGGGGAGCTGGTTGGCGCCCGCTTCCACCATCACCACCCCGGAGGGGGTGCCGGCCACCACCAGGTCGAGGTCGGAACGCTCGATCTCGCGATAGCTGGGGTTGAGAACGAAGTCGTCGCCGAGGAGACCGACCCGCACGGCAGCCATCGGCCCGTGGAACGGAATCTGGGCCAGCAGGGTGGCCATCGACGCGCCGGTCACGGCGAGGACATCGGGCGGAACCCGCTCGTCGAGGGACATGCAGGTGGCGACGATCTGAAGGTCGTCCCGCATCCAGGCGGGGAACAGGGGCCGCATCGGCCGATCAATCAGCCGGGCGATCAGGGTGGCGCGCTCGGGGGGACGGCTTTCCCGGCGCATAAAACTGCCAGGGATGCGTCCGGCGGCATAGAGACGCTCCTCGTAATCGCAGATGAGGGGCAGGAAGTCGATGCCTTCCCGGGGATTGGAGCGCGTAGCGGTGACCAGCACCGCAGTATCTCCGCATTCGATCATCACCGAGCCCCCCGCCTGGGGAGCGAACCGTCCGGTGATCAGCCGGATCTCCCGACCATCGAAGGAGATCGACTGAGTTTGTCCTTGCACTGGGCCTTATGTCCTTTTGTTGTCGATCGCCATCTTCGCACCCGGGGTTGCGGCCTGGGTTGAAGCTTTGAATTTCCTTCGTCGGGGGCCGGTTGACACAAAAAAGCGCCCTAGTCGGGCGCTCGATGGATCAACCCTGCAGCGGCCCAGGGCTCACCAGCTGGACTTGACCACGCCAGGAAGTTCACCCTTGTGGGCGCGTTCGCGCAGCTGGTTGCGGCAGAGGCCGAAATCGCGGTAGACGCCACGGGGTTTGCCGGTGGCCCAGCAACGGTTGCGAAGACGGATCGGAGCGCTGTTGCGGGGCAGGGCCTGGATCTTGCGGTGAATCTCGAGACGCTCCATCGGATCGGCTGCGCCGTCAAAAGCAGCTTTGAGGGCGGCACGCTTGGCGGCGAAACGATCAACCATCTTCTGGCGCTTCACGTCGCGCGCAATCATCGACTTCTTCGCCATGCAGCCTGAGGGGGGACATCCAGATTGGATAACCTTACCGTGCAGGTGGTCGGCTCGGGCAGAGCTCGGCCACGCCGCAGGCCTCGCAGGCCGGGCGTCGCGCCCGGCAGACGGCCCGCCCGTGGAAGATCAGCCGCAGGGACAGCATCTGCCAGTGCTTCTGGGGCATCAGACCCATCAGGTCGGGTTCGATCCGCCGTGGTTCCTTCTGGCGGCTGAGGCCAAGCCGCTGGCTTAGCCGGGCCACATGGGTGTCCACCGTCACCCCTGCCTGCACGCCGAAGGCGTGGGCCAGCACCACCGTGGCCGTCTTGCGGGCCACCCCGGGCAGCACCAGCAGCTCCTCCATCGTCTGCGGCACCGCGCCCCCGTGGCGATCGAGCAGGAGGCGGGAACTGGCGACGATGTTGCGGGCCTTGTTGCGAAAGAAGCCCGTGGCGTGCACGAACGGTTCCACGGCTTCGGGTTCCACAGCGGCTGCCGATGCCGCGTCCGGGAAGCGTTCAAACAGCGCCGGCGTGATCCGGTTGACCCGTTCATCCGTGCACTGGGCCGAGAGCATCGTGGCGACCAGCAACTCGTAGGGCGTGCGCCAATCGAGGGAGCAGGTGGCCTCTGGATACATCGCCCCGAGCAGCTCGAACAGCTTTGGTGCCCGCACCTTCGCCGACGCCAGCCGGGGCCGCTTGCGGCTGGGAGTTGCTGTCTTTGAAGGGCCGCCGCTGGTTTCGGGCGCTGGAACCGGGATGTCGCTCACCGCCCGATTGGATGGAGCCACTGCTGGATCACGGGCAGCTGGCTGGTGTCCTTGACGATCAACAGGACGCTCAGGCTCACCAGAAACAGAAACCCCGATTGCAGGAACACCGTCTCGAACTGCTGAGGCAGACGCCGCCCCCGCACCCCCTCCAGCAGCAGCAGCACCATCTGCCCCCCGTCGAGCAGGGGCAGAGGCAGGGCATTCAGCACCGCCAGATTGATCGAGATCAGGGCCGTGAACAGAAACAGGCTGCTGCCGCCCTGCCTGGACAGCTGGGCCCCCATCTCCACGATCTTCACCGGCCCGGACACCTGGCCGGCCGTCTCCCCGAAGTGGGTGACCAGGGCGGTGAACCCCTCGATCGTTCGGCCCGTCAGGGCCTTGAAATCATGGGTGGCCTGGCCCAGCACCTCAAAGGGGGAGTGGGCCGGCCGGAACTGCTCCTGGCCGCTGGGCAGCAGCTCGGCACCGATGCGGCCGATGCCGTCGCGGTTCACGGGGGTGAGGGTGAGGGTCCGGATCTGGCCCGCTCGTTCGGTGCTCAGGGCCAGGTCGCGGCTTGCGGCGCCCTTCACCAGCGTCACCAGGTCCTGGACGGCCCCCTGGCCCCCTGCCAGCGCCTGGCCGTTCACCGCCAGGATCCGATCACCCGGGGCCAGTCCTGCGGCGGCCGCGGCTTCTCCGGGTTGCACGGCCGAGATCAGCACGCCCGGATTGGTGCTGAAGCCCGAGGGGATCCCCAGCACCGAGCCCTGGGCCACCAGCACCAGCCAGGCCAGCAGCAGGTTGGCCAGCACCCCGGCGGCGATCACCAGGGCCCGCTGCGGTAGGGGGCGGTTGCTGAGCAGGTCGGGGTCGTCTTTGGGGATCGGGCTGTCCTCGTCTTCGTCGGGGAAGGACACGAAGCCCCCGAGCGGGATGGCCCGCAGGGCGAACAGCACCCCGCGGCGGTGGCGTTGCAGCAGCACCGGGCCGAAGCCCACCGAGAAACCGCTCACCCGGATTCCCTGGATGGTGGCTGCGAAGAAATGCCCGGCCTCGTGCACCACCACAAGACCGGCAAGGATCAATAGGGCCTTGATCACATCCATGGTCTGGATCGGGAGCCGTCAGTCGATCCATTGTGGGGGGCTGGGGGCAACCCCTGAGGGCAGGGGCTCCGGTGCGTTCCCGCCGGCCCCCGCGGGGCCTCAGGCCTGGGGGGGCGTCAGGGCCGGCGCACCGAAGTAGGGCGCCAATGCCGCAGGAAGCCGCACGCTGCCATCGGCCTGCTGGCCGGTTTCGAGCAGGGCCGCCATCGTGCGACCCACCGCCAGGCCGCTGCCATTCAGGGTGTGAAGCAACTGGGTGCCCTTGCCGTCCTTGAGCCGGATCGAGGAGCGGCGGGCCTGGAAATCACCGCAGGTGCTGCAGCTGGAGATCTCCCGGTAAGAGCCGGCCCCCGGCAACCAGACCTCAAGGTCGTAGGTGCGGGCTGCGGAGAAGCCCAGATCCCCGGTGCAGAGCTCAATGCGCCGGTAGGGCAGTTCCAGGGCCTCCAGGATCGACTCGGCGTCGGCGGTGATCTGGTCGTGGGCCGCTGCCGACGCCTCCGGGTGGCAGAACCAGTAGAGCTCCACCTTGTTGAACTGATGGAGGCGGATCAGGCCCCGGGTGTCCCGGCCGTAGCTGCCGGCTTCACGGCGGAAGCACGGGGTGTAGGCCACGTAGCGCAGGGGCAGCTGGTCGGCGGGAATCACCTCATCCCGGTGCAGCGAGGTCACGGGCACCTCCGCCGTGGGGGTCAGCCACAGGTCGTCCCCTTCGCAGCGGAAACTCTCTTCGGCGAATTTCGGCAGCTGGCCCGAACCGGTGAGACTGGCGCTGTTCACCAGGATCGGAGGCATCACCTCCATGTACCCACGGCTGGTGTGCCGATCGAGCATGAAGTTGATCAGAGCCCGTTCCAGGCGGGCTCCCTGACCGATCAGGGTGATGAAGCGGCTTTGGGCGATCCTCACCGAGCGCTCGGTCTCGAACAGCCCCAGTCGTTCTGCGATCTGCCAGTGCTCTTCGAGGGGCTCTGCGGCGGTGGCCAGCCGCGGGGTGCCCCAGCGCTTGATCTCAACGTTGTCGGCCTCGCTGCGGCCATCCGGGGTTTCGGCGGCGGGGAGGTTGGGGAGCCCCAGCAACTCGCTGCGCAGGCGGAGCTGCAGGGTCTTGCCCTCGTCCTCCAGCACAGCCACCTGTTGCTTGATCCGGTTGCCCTGCTCCCGCAGGGTCCGAACGTCTGCGCTGTCCGGGGCATCACCGGCCTTGATCCGCTGCCCGACCTCCTTGCCGATGCGGTTGCCCTCGGCCTGGAGGTTGCTGCGCCGTTCCTCGAGCTCCCTCTCCTGGCGCGCGATCAACTGGAGATCGGTGAGGTCGAGCTCCATGCCACGACGCCCGAGCTGGGCGGTGATCCGCTCGGGGTGGTCGCGCAGCAGGCGCTGATCCAGCACGGCTCCAGGGCAATTGGGCGCAGCCTACGGGCCGAAGGGTGGGGGGGTCAGAGCACCTGCACCACTTCGTTCACTTCCGGAATCTCTTCCCGCAGCTTGCGCTCGATGCCCATCTTCAGGGTCATGGTGCTGCTGGGGCAGGAGCCGCAGGCCCCCTGCAGGCGCACCTTGACGATCGGTCCGTCGATTTCAACCACCTCAACGTTGCCCCCATCCGCCATCAGGTAAGGACGCAGCTCATCCAGAACCCGTTCCACGTTCACGAGGGTCAGGGCCCGGGGGTCGCTGGCGACCGCGGCGCTGTCGGTCACCTCGGTGGGGGAGGCTGCGGTGGGAGTGGCGGAGTCGGTGGTCATGGAAGGGGGGCGGCTCAGGTGCTGCGTTGAAGCTTAGGAAGCCTGCTCCGCCGACCGGTCGCCGTCGCGGCGATGGCCAGCAGGGCCCGCTCTCTAGGATCGGGCCACCGAGAGCAGCCGCCCCAGCCGGGAACCCGCCAGCCCATGACCGACGTTCCTGTCCAGCGGATTCGCAACTTCTGCATCATTGCCCATATCGACCATGGCAAATCAACCCTGGCCGATCGTCTCCTTCAGGAGACCGGAACCGTTGCTGCCCGCGACATGCAGGAGCAGTTCCTCGACAACATGGATCTGGAGAGGGAGCGGGGCATCACGATCAAGCTCCAGGCGGCCAGGATGGAATACAAGGCTGCCGATGGTGAGACCTACATCCTCAATCTGATCGATACTCCGGGCCACGTTGATTTCTCCTACGAGGTCAGCCGTTCCCTCCAGGCCTGCGAAGGTGCCTTGCTGGTGGTGGATGCCAGCCAGGGGGTGGAAGCCCAGACCCTCGCCAATGTTTACCTGGCGCTGGCCAATGATCTCGAGATCATTCCGGTGCTCAACAAGATCGACCTGCCCGGAGCCGATCCGGAACGGATCAGCGAGGAGATTGAGGCGATCATCGGCCTCGATACCTCCAATGCGATCGCCTGTTCCGCCAAAACCGGTCTGGGTGTGTCCGAAATCCTTCAGGCGGTTGTGGATCGTGTGCCACCGCCGCCCGACCAGGTGGAGGAGCCCCTCAAGGCCCTGATCTTTGATTCCTATTACGACCCCTACCGAGGGGTGATCGTTTATTTCCGGGTGATCAGTGGGTCGATCCGCCGCAAGGACAAGATCCTCCTGATGGCGTCCAAGAAGACCTATGAACTTGATGAAGTGGGCGTGATGGCGCCCGATCAACGCCAGGTCGATTCCCTCCATGCCGGCGAGGTGGGCTATCTGGCGGCATCGATCAAGGCCGTGGCCGATGCCCGCGTCGGCGACACAATCACCCTGTTGGCCAATCCTGCGGCGGAACCCCTTCCCGGGTACACCGAGGCGAAGCCGATGGTGTTCTGTGGACTCTTCCCCACCGATGCCGATCAGTACCCCGATCTGCGGGAAGCCCTTGACAAGCTGCAGCTCTCTGATGCGGCCTTGAAGTATGAGCCGGAAACCAGCAGTGCGATGGGGTTCGGGTTCCGTTGTGGCTTCCTGGGACTCCTGCACATGGAGATTGTCCAGGAGCGCCTTGAGAGGGAATATGACCTGGATCTGATTGTCACGGCGCCGTCGGTGATTTATCAGGTCAACATGCTCGATGGTTCAACGATGATGGTGGACAACCCTGCCACGCTTCCGGACCCGCAGAAGCGTGAATCGATTGAAGAACCCTATGTGAAGCTTGAAATCTATACCCCGAATGCCTACAACGGCACCCTGATGGAATTGTGCCAAGATCGCCGGGGTGAATTCATTGATATGAAATACATCACCACGGATCGTGTCACCCTCCACTATGAAATGCCCCTGGCAGAAGTGGTGACTGATTTCTTTGATCAGATGAAGAGCCGTACCAAGGGGTATGCCTCGATGGAGTACTCGCTGATCGGCTACCGGAAAAATGAACTGGTGCGCCTTGATGTGCTGATCAATGCCGAAAAGGCTGATCCGCTCACCACGATCGTGCATCGCGACAAGGCCTACAACGTCGGCAAGGGTCTCGTCGAAAAGCTGAAGGAATTGATCCCCCGGCAGCAGTTCAAGATTCCGATTCAGGCCTCCATCGGCAGCCGCGTGATTGCCAGCGAAAGCATCAGCGCCATGCGCAAGGATGTGCTTGCCAAGTGCTACGGCGGCGACATCTCTCGCAAGAAAAAGCTCCTTCAGAAGCAGGCGAAAGGCAAAAAGCGGATGAAGGCGATGGGAAAGGTGGAAGTTCCCCAGGAAGCCTTCATGGCGGTGCTCAGGCTCAACCAATAGGTCAGTCGCTGGGTTTGCCGGTCGGCCGCAGGGTTCCTGGAGCCTGCGGGAGCTTCTGTTGGTCTGGGGCAAGCTTCCCGCCCGGGGTGGGGGTCGAGCGCTAGCGGGGAATGCTGTCTCCAGGTGCGCGGAGGAGCGGCATGGTGTTCCGGTGGGAAGGGGGCCGGCAGGGGCCTGGGCCAGGGGGGCGATCGCGGGGCTGGCCCGCCGGCCGGCGGCGCTGGGCAGCCCGCCCATGGAGCTCCGAGCAGGGGTTTCTTCTTCCCCTGGCCAGCGGTGGTGCCCTGTTGCTGCTGCTCAGTTGCCTCTCGCTGCAGAGCCTGATCTGGGGCCGCCAGCTGGAGGGCCGGGGGGCCTGGCAGCAGCGCCAGATCGATGATCTGCTGGGTTCCGCCGCCCAGCGCCTGGCGGTGGCCCTCAACCGCAGCCATCGCTGCCTGCTGCTTCTGCCTTCCCCGGCCTGGCCCCCGGCGGGGTCGACCCCGCCGGGGTGTGACACCCCCATCCATCCGGAGGCGTTGATCCAGGGCCTGCCAGCCGGTGAGCGGGCACCGCAGGGAGAGGTGCGTCTGCTTCGTTGGCAGCCGCCCCAGCCCACGGCCGGCAGCGCTCCTGGAGCGGCACCACCCAGCTGGGGCGAGTTGATTCTTGCCCTCGATGGAGGAGGCCCTGCCAGCCCGGTTCAGCGTCGCTACCGCTTGCTGCTCGAGGCTGATCCGCCCCGGGTTGCCGGGGTGCAGGGGCTGGATCCATGACCCTCACGGAAGTGATGGTGGCAACGCTGGTCTGGGGGCTGACCGCCATGGGTGTCCTCCAGATCTGGGCGTCGAGTGGCACGGCCCTGGCCAGCGCCCAACGCCGCGAACAGGCGCTTGGGGTGATCGATGCCGATCTGCTGCGCACCAGGGCCCGCTGGCAGCGTCGTCACCGTGCCCTGGGGGCCGAGCCCATGGATTGCACGACCCTGGCGGCAGCCCTGGCCCTCGAGGTCGAAGCCCAGCCCCTGCAGGAGATGCCAGGACTGAGCCGGAGGATCGTCCTCGAAGGCGATGAGCTCTGGCTGGCCTACACCTACAGCCAGGGACAGATCCGGGACGGGCGCCGCCGGCTGCTGTCGCCGGAGGCTCTCGGCCTTTGTTCATCCCCGGACGCCGCCATCCCGGGGGGGGGCGATCCGCCGCCGCCGCTGGAGCAATCGCCGGCGGCAGCAGCCACCAACCCCTGAGGACCCATGGCCCTGATTCGCAGCGGCAGATCTCTTGCACTTGTTCGTGCCTTGTCGCCGGCGCCCGCCTCGTCGGGGGTGTCCCTGGTGGAGCTGCTGGTGGGTCTGGCGCTGGCCCTGTTGCTGGCGATGCTTGCCCTGCAGGGCAGCTCCGAACCCCTGGCCAGGCAGGCGGTGGAGGGCGTTTCCCGGCGCATCGCCCAGGGGCTGGAGCTGGGGCGAGCCGATGCCCGGCGGCTGGCCCAGCCCTGTGGGCTGCAACTGGCCACCGGGGGCTGGCTTGCCCCCTCCGATCCCGGCCTGCCCCCTTGCCGCCGGGCCCTGCTCACGCTTCAGGAACCGCTGGCCCGCCAGGTGCAGCTGGCTCACAACTTTCCAGGCCCCGTGCGCTTCAGCAGCCGCGGTCTGGCGATCGATGGCGGAACGGTGGTGATCAGTGCCGAGGGAACGCCCCTGCGCCGATGTCTGGTGCTGGCCTTGCCCCTCGGGGTGATTCGCCTTGGCCGCTACAGCGGTGATCCTGCCCAGACCCCGGAGAGCGCCGCCTGCAAGCCCGATGCCTCGCTCTGAGGACTGCCCTCCCCCTTCCAGGAACGATGACCCATCCACTGCTGGCTGCTCCTGCCCGGGGACGCCGCTCCGCTCGCTGTCCAGAGGCAGGGTTCTCCCTGGTCGATGCCCTGTTGTCGGCCTGCCTGGGGTCGTGCCTGGCGATGGGCATCCTCCAGGGCCTGCTCGCCGATGCCAGGATCACCCAACGCCTCAGCCAGCAGCTTCAGGAGCAGCAGCACCAGGCGCGGCTGTTTGATCTGCTCCGCAGTGATCTCAGCCTGGCTACGGGCATCAGCGATCACCCGGAGTTGGAGTCACCGGCCTGCTCCCTGGCTGGCCGGCAGGCGGTTCTCCATCTGAGCACCCCCACGGGCCCGATCACTTACAGCGTCGGAGCGGCTCCCAGTGCCATCTGGCGCGGCCAGGTGCTGATGCGCTGTGGCCCCGCCCATGGCCTCGACGGCACGGTGCCGGTGGGTGCCACCGCCGTCAGTCGGGTGGTGCTCGACGGGCTGCGCCAGCCCCTGGCCCAGTCATCGGGGTGTCCGGCCCTTCTCCCTCCAGGGGAGGCGGCCCAGGAGCTCAACGGTTCTGGGCGTACCGGTCTGGTGGTCTGCCTGCTGGAGGGGGGAAACCTGGTGGCGGTGGCCCTGGAGCAGGCGTTGCCCCTGCCGGGGGGAGCCACCAGCCGGACCATCCGCCAGGAGCAGCTGCTGGGGGTGGCTTTCTGAGGCTGGGGCTCTGGGGCTGTTCGTCCGTGGTTGTTCGTCCGTGGCTTGGTCCTGGGCGGATCCACGGGCTGAGGTGCATTCAGCGGCCGGTTTTGTCCCTACCCAAGGGAAAGGATCAGAGTTTGACGTAGGTGCCGTAGGCCTGATTGCTGAGGCTTCGCAGCCAGGCCGCCTCGAGATCGATGGCGATGCTGTTGAAGGCCAGTTTCTTGGTGCGGGTCCTGTTGATGTTGGTGAACGGGGTGATCGAGTCGTTCATGCGGCCGTTGTTCCAGATTCGGCCGTAGTAGTCGAGGTCTGGTAAGCCATCGGTGACCACAAACGCAGCATCGGCGGCCTTGTCATTGAACGCCGTCTGCATCGGCACCCAACTGTTGGTGCTTGACCCCCATGTCTGGGGATCCCCATCGTCGAGGCTTTCGATGAAGGCGATCGCATCGGCGCGGTTGCTGCCGGCCCCGATCATGACCATCGTTTTGTTGGCGGGCCAGCTGCGGTTGTTGGTGCCGGTGCTGTCGCTGTAGGCCAACAACAGAATCGAGACATCCGGCGCCAGGTTCTGCAGGGCCTGGCGCATCTGGGCCTGCAGGATCTGCATCCGGGTGCTCAGGCAGACGCGGGCTGTGGAGATCCAGGCGTTGCTCAGGGCATCGGTGGTGTTGCCTGGATTCCAGTAGGTGCGGGTTTCGTTGTTGGGATTGATGTCATTCTCCCTGCCCCAACGGGTGCAGGTGCTCATGGAATAGGAGCCATCGAGGATGAAGTAGATCTTTGAGCCGGCGATTGGCACTCCATAGAGGGTGCAGTTGGTGCAGGGGGCCGTGCTGGAGCCGCTGCTGGCTGGGGTGGCCTCGTTGGATTGCAGGCGTGCCGTCAGGTAGAGCGGCGCCCGCATCGCGACCCCAGTGGGATCGGTGCTGGTAAAGCTCTGGTTGATGCTGTCGACGGCGACCGTGGGGTCGATCAGGTCGAGCTGGCGATGCAGGGCATCCGTGCGGAAACCGAAGGCCGGCTGGCGGGCGCTGCGGGTCGGACTGCCGTTGTCAGGGCCCAGGGCATTGCTGAGGCCGGCCAGCACGTTGGCCAGATCGGTGGCGTTGCCGCTGGCATCCAGGCTGGGGGAGGGGCAGCGGCTGCGGCCATCGCCGCAGGGCACCGGCGCGATGCCTTCGATCACGGTGCTCAGCACCGGTGTGCCGCTGGCGCCGATCGGTGGCCCGCAGCGGCGCAGGGCATAGCTGGTGCCATTGCGGCCCAAACCGAGCCCATAGATCACCGGCGCCGTGGTGCTGCCCTGGCTGATGCCGAACACGGGGTTGAAGGGGGCGTTGCCGCTCAAGGCCAGGCAGGTGTTGAGCGGGGCCAGGTAGGGGGCGCCATCGAGGTTGTCACTGGCGATGCTGCTGCCCTGACGGAACAGCAGCTGGGTGCCCCGCATCACTTCGGAGCGCAGCAGGGTGAGGCCGGTGGCGTTGCTGTCGCGGCCATTGATCAGGCCGGTGGACCCCTGGATCGTGCGCAGATTGGTCTGGAGTGCCATGCCGGCGGTGCCGATCACCAGGCCGGACACGGCGGTGGCCACCAGCACTTCCGACAGGCTGAATCCGGCCTGCCATGGGCCGAGGCGGGAGTGATGGAATCGGGCAAGCCGCCAACGGGCCGGTGCCATGGGATGACAGTCCCTCGGGGTCTCGGGGATGCAGGTGGATGCGCCGATCCATCGTAGGGCGACCTTCTGCCCTGTCCAGGCTCCGGCAAGGCAGCAACCTGCGGCGGGCTCAGCTGTTGCGCCGGCAGTCGCCGGCCACCCAGGTGCCCCTGCTGATCGCCCCGGTGATCGGCTCCAGCCGTAGGCAGCGCTCGAAGTCGCCGGCCTGGGAGGGGCGGTTGGGTCGGATCCGCAGCAGCAACGGCAGTTCGCCCGTCGTGCTGAGGCCACCGAAGGCGGTGATCGTGAAGCGTTCCGGGCTGATCGTCACCAGCACATCCCCGTCATCGGGGGAGCGCAGGGGAGGGGAGAGCCTTGGGCGGGGAATGCCCACGGGGAACGGACAGGTGCTCGCATCCACCAGCAACCGGGTGCCGACCTGGTCGGCGCTGGCGGTGAGACTCTGGCCGCTGCTGGGGAGCGACCAGCTCAGGCTGCAGTTGCTCTGGTAGGTGAGGCTCTGGCTCCGGAGGCTGTTGAGGGCCCCCTCCAGCCGCGCCGTTACCCCGTCCACCCGGCCCTGCTCGATGCGCTGCTTCAGGTTGGGCACGATCGCGAGGGCGGCCAGCATCACAATCGCCACGACCACCACCGCCTCGCTGAGGGTGTAACCGGCCTGGGAACGGTCCGGAGCCATCAGCTCAACCCCAATTTGCGTTCCAGGCAGGGCCCCGCGATCGCGGGTGTCAGTTCCACCACGCGGGTTTCGGCGCCGCCCTGGTTCGGGAGCTGCAGGGTGTAGGTCACCTGAAGCAGGCCATTGGCGTTGGTGCTGGTCTGCCGGCTCCAGAGGCCACTGGTGCCCCCCGGGGGGGGCAGGGCTGCATCCACGCTCTGTTTGAGGCTAGCGGCCTCATTGATGCAGTCGGTCGGGGTGGCGGTGGTTGAGGCTTTCAATTGAACGTCGACCTGGCTGTACAGGGTCTGGTCCTGTTGCCGGAGGGCATCGAGGTCCCTGGCGATTTCCGCTTCCACCTGCTGCCGCCGGGCCGTCTGCTGGCCCCCTGCCAGCGAACTGGAGACCAGCCGGGCGCTGGCGATCACCACCCCCAGGATCACCAGGCCCGCCACCAGCACCTCCGCCAGGCTGAACCCCATCGCCGCCAGCTGGCGGCGATGGATCGCCGCGACCGGCCGTGGGATCGTCGCTGCTGGTTTCATTGCCATGGCTGGAAGGGGTCGGTGCTGGTGGCGCGTCCCCGCACCAGGCTGGGGCCAGCCAGGGCGGTGGAGGGGAACCCCCAGGTGATGTTGGCCCGCTTCACCACCGACTCATTGCCCACCTGGGAGGCCAGGCTCAGGCCGGCGGCCGCGCAGATCCGTTTCGCCCACACGAAGCCCCGCAGGTTGGCGGCACCGCTGAGCCGGAAGCTGGCTTCCGGCAGCACCACCAAGGCCTCCGGCAGGCTGTCGCCGATGATCGACACGTAGCTCTGATCAGTGCTCTGGTTGTCACTGCAGCTGGTGGCCGTGTCGGGGGCGGTGCCGAGGATCACCAGTTTCTGGGGCTCCCCCACGTAGCAGGTGGTGCTCCCGACCCGCACCGCACAGATCTGACCCTGGTCGGCCACGTCGATTGAGCTGCCGTCATAGGTCAGACGCAGGATCACCGGCCGATCCTGGGCCTCCACCAGCAGCCGTTTGGAGCGGAGGCGGATCTTCTGGATCCGCACCTGGCAGGGAAGATTGGCAGTGTTGCCGGCGCAGATCTTGCTCTGGGGCAACACGATCGTGCTGCCGCTGGCGACGGCATCGCCGTAATTGGTGGGGTAGGTCTGGCTGTCATCGATCTGCCACACCCGTTCGCTGCCGGTGATGGCGATCTTGTCGATCACGGTGTTGGCTTCAAACCAGCCCGCTCCCGGCATCGACTCGCCCACCGTCGGCCAGATCTTTCCGGAGAGGTTGCCCCCGTTCGCCCCGACCCTGGCCAGCAGCTCGCCACTGTCACAGCTGCTGCTGCTGGCAAACCCCGTGCGGTTGGCCGTGGTGTCGTTCAGCACCAGCTGTACCAGCCCGTTGCCTGCGCCGCTGCCGTCGCCGTTGAGCACCCGCGTACTCCCGAGCTCCAGCTCCCGGCCGGCCAGGACGGCCCAGTTGTCCCAGTTGCCGGTGCGGGCAACTCCCATCCGGCTCACCTCAAAACGCCGACCGATCAGGCTGCGCGCCTGGATCGACCCCGGGGCCTGGCCCCGCCCGCTGAACCCTTCCACGGCCAGAACCCAGTCGAGGCCTGTCTTGCTGTAGCTCCGCAGGGCATAGCGGCTTGTGATCGGCACACCACCGTCCTGGCGCTCCCCCCCCACCGCTCCCCCCTGGAGCGCGGCCAGACTGGCCGCGTCCAGGGTCTTGAAGCTGCAGGGCTGGCTGAGCAGGGGCCGGATGGTGCTGCCGCCGGTCGATGAAGCGGCGTCAGCCCAGGCACTGCTCGGCACCTCCCAGAGGTAGCGGTAGTCGCCATTGGACCCATTGAGGGTGGCCTCGATCCGGCTGATGCCACTGAGGGCGGCAGCTTCGGCTAGATCACGGTTGCTGGCACTGGCGCCACTACGGCGGCTCAGCAGCTGGATCGCCAGCAGGGCGGAGGCGGCTGCGATCAGCACCACGCCCATCAGCACCGCCAGCATCAGCGCCATCCCTTCGTCCTGGGGGGCAGGGCCCGGTCTTTTACGGGCCGGATGTCTGGGCTTCAGCTGCATACCGGCGTCACGGCCGGAGCGCTGCCGCTGCCCCGGGTCAGCTGGCTGGCACCGCTTGCCGTGTTGACGCAGGCGGCGATGTTCCAGTTGGGCCCCCCGCGGGCGGTGGTGGCCTGAATCAAGAAGCTGGATCCGCTGTTGGTGACCGTGATGCTGTAGTCGCCGCCCTGGGTTTGAATGGCGGCAAAGCCACCGCCGCTGGCGGGACCGCTTGACGTCATCACGCTGGTGACGCGGCTGAGTTCGCTCCAGCTTCCGGGCCCGGCCAGAAATTCGTCGGCATGGGCCTGAATGCCCGATTGGATCTGGCTCACCACGGTGGCTGCATCCGATTGGCGACCCTTGTTGAGGCTGTTGATGTAGCTGGGGATGGCGATCGCACTGAGAATCGAGATGATCACCACCGTGATCAGAGCTTCACTGAGACTGAAACCATCCCGAGAATGAAGGCGAATCCTTGCGTAGATCCCACTTCTGGATGGTCGTTGGTTGGGGCTGCGTCTTGTCGGAGACCTGATCAGGCTGGACTGACGGAATCCGTCAGAGGCGTGCAGGGTGGGATCGTGATCATCGCCCTGTCGCCACACCATCCTTATCGATCCAGGGGACTGGATCATCAGGGGATGGTGTAAGCGACGGCGCCGGTGGTTGCTGTCACGGTGATCTTGCAGGTCTTGCCGACAGCCATGGATGTGTTGCCGCACTTCGAGCCGGTGGCCACGGCCGCCGTGGAGGTGAAGGTGACATCTGC
>JBEINY010000128.1:0-3781 GCA_040377855.1 Prochloraceae cyanobacterium
CGGCCCCGATCGCCGCGATTCCTTCTTTGCCGTCACCGTGCCGGCGGATCAGGTGCCCGCTCGGCTGTATGTGGGCCTGAGCGCTCCGGGCCGCAATGTGAAGGCCCTGCTGCTGCGCGCTTCGCTGGCCCTGATGAGCGGCGCCCAGCTCGCCTGGAAGGCAGCCGAAAAGCAGCGCACCGCTCAGCGCAAACGGGGTGAAACGCCCGGCCCGAACCCGGCCGATCCCTACATGACCCTGCTGGGTTACTTCAACACGATCAAGGAGCTGGGCATCAGCCGCCGCCTGATTGAAGAAGAGCTCACCTCCCAGCTCGCCACCCATGGCGAGCGCCAACGAATCGGCGACAGCAGCGAGCGTTCAGCCAACCGCAAGATCGCCAACATCCCCATGGAGCTCACCTCCAGGGTGTCCACCACCGAGGTGAGCACCACCAAAGACCGCCTGGCCCGCAGCTTTGACGACAGGGAACGTGTGGATGTAGCCCTGGCCACCAACATGATCTCGGTGGGTCTGGACATCACCCGGCTGGGTCTGATGCTGATGCTCGGCCAACCCAAGACCACCGCTGAATACATCCAGGCCAGCAGCCGCGTCGGCCGCGATTCCGACAAGCCGGGGCTGGTGGTGGTGCTGCTCAATCCCAACCGCCCCCGCGATCGCTCGCATTACGAGCACTTCGCCCACAGCCACGACGTCTTCTACCGCGACGTGGAAGCCACCAGCGTGACGCCCTTTTCTGAGCGGGCCCTGGAGCGGGGCCTGCCCGCCATCACCGTGGCCCTGGCCCGGCACCTCAGCGATCAGCTCACTCCGTCCAGCCGTGCCGGAGATGTGGAGGCCCTGGCGGAGGTGCGAGAAGCGGTGGCGGAAGCGCTCAGGCGGCGGGTGGCGATTGCCCTCGTTCATGCACCCGCGGATGCCGATGCCCAAGCCACCTCCGTGGCGGAGCAGGTGCGCCACATCGTCGATGACTGGTGTGCCATCGCCCAGCGCCATGGCCGCATGGAATACGGCCGGGAAGACGGCGTGCTGCCGCCGTTGCTGCGCACCCCCCTCGATCCCCAGTTGCTGGAGCTGGAAGACGAGCGCGAGAAGCAGTTCAAGGCCAACCGCAGCCTGCGTGATGTGGAACCCTCCGCGCTGCTGCTCAAAGACCGCCTGCAGACCACCAGCCAAGACTGATCGCCATGACCACATCACGAGGCACGAGCAATCACCCGGTGGGGGAAGTGCGCCATGGCCAGCTGATCACCACCTATGGCCCCGGCGCCATGGTGGACCTGCCCGATCGCTCGGTGGTGATCGGTGGGCTCAATCTCTGGCATTACAGCCGCGACGACGACAGCTGCTACATCGATGAGCCCCGCTTGATCGCCAAGCTGCGCGGCCTGCTGGGCGTGGGCACCCTGCTGCTCAAACGCCCCCCCAGCGAAGACGACGACTTCGCCCAGAAATTCAAGAGCAGCAGCGGTATTCGCTCACCGCAGTTCCCGCTCTGGTTCGTCGCCCAGCCCAAGAAGGATCCCTTCCCGCCCTTCATTGATGAAAGCGGAAAGCGCTATCGCACCCGCCCGCTGATCCACAAGGAGCGCCTAGTCAAAGACAAGCTTCCCTGGCGGGAACCTGGTGGCACGAAACAAGACCTGGATGTGGTGCCGGTGCGCTTCGTGCAGTGCTGCGCCAACGGCCACCTCAGCGACATCGACTGGGATCGCTTCGCCCATGGCGGCGCCAGGAGCAACTGCCAGGAGGATCTCTGGCTCGATGAGGCCGGCGCGGGCAACGACTTCAACGAGATCTACGTGCGCTGCCCCAAGTGCAAGAAACGGCAGGCATTGGCCAGCACCAAAGGAGACAACGGCGCCTCGCTGCTCGGCCAGTGCCGTGGGCACCGCCCCTGGCTCGGCAACTTCAGCACCGATGCCCTGGCCTGCGCCGATGAGAAGGGCAAACCCCGCTACAACCGCCTGCTGGTGCGATCGGCCAGCAATGCCTACTTCCCGGAGATGGTGGGCGCTATCTCGATTCCTGAGGCAGAAGATCCACTGCGGCAGCACCTGATCTCCCACCTGAGCTTTTTTGAAAAGGTCGACGACGAGAGCGATCTCAAATCAGCCCTCAAGTTCATGCCCGAAAAGGTCGCCGCCCGGCTGCGTGATCGAGAGCTGGCGGATGTGATGGCTGTGCTCTCAGCCGTGCGCGGCAGCACAGGCGACACCCGCACCGAGAAGCAGCCGGCGCTGAAGCTTCAGGAGATCAAGGCGCTCTATGCCCCCTCTGGTGCGCTGGGATCCTCCGATCCAGCCAGCACCTTTCACGCCGAGATCCTGCCGCTCACCGGCAAACCGAGCTGGTTCACCGATCGCTTCGACCGGGTGCTCAAGGTGCATCGCCTGCGCGAGGTGATGGCGCTGATCGGCTTCACCCGGCTGGAGCCGATCGTCAAGGGCGTCGACGGCGATCCAATCGACCAGCACGCCATCGGTGCCAAACGCGCCGAAATCAACAACAAGGAACTCGATTGGGTGCCGGCCATCGAGAACTTCGGCGAAGGCCTCTTCCTCGGCGTCAGCGAATCGGCGCTAAAGACCTGGCGACAGGCCGATGCCGTGAAGCAGCACAGCTCCAAGCACCGTGAGGCCTGCAAGCTCTGGAAAAGCGACCACGGCCTGAAGGCCAATGAATACGATTGGCCCGGCGAGGCCTACCTGATGCTGCACAGCTTGGCCCACCTACTCATCACTTCTGCGGCCCTGGAGTGCGGCTATGGCGCCTCCGCCATCAAGGAGCGGATTTATAGCTTCCCCGGCCACGGCTACGGGATCCTGCTCTACACCAGCGGCAGCGGCTCAGAAGGCACCCTCGGCGGGCTGGTGTCGCTGGCCGATCGCATTGAGCAGCTGGTGGCGACCGCCCTGGAGCGGGGCCGACTGTGCTCCAACGATCCCTTCTGCTCGATGCATCAGCCCGAGAGTGATCTGGAGAAGCGCTATAGCCACGGCGCCGCCTGCCACGGCTGCCTGCTGATCGCTGAAACCAGCTGCGAGCAGCGCAACCAGTTCCTCGATCGCGCCTTCGTCGTCCCCACGTTGGATGTGGCGGACGCCGCCTTCTTCCCCGCCGAGCTGCCGTGAGCGAGCCCCTGCTGGCCCTCTCCAGCGGAGAACTCCAGCGCCTCGCGGCCTGCCTGCGGTCCCAACCCGCAACCCCTGGCGAGGCAGCCCTCAGCCAGCACCAGATCGCCAGTGATCGGCCCGATCTGAGGCAGGCCCTCCTCGCCTGGCTGGAGGGGTGGTGCCGGCGCGGGGGCAGCAATGCAAGCCTCGAGCTGACGCTAAACCTGCTGCTGGAGCAACGCCAGAACCAGGGCAGTGGCCAGGCCGAGCTGGTCTGGTCGGGGCCCCACGGGGGAGCGGGCGACATCACCAGGGATCAGGCGGTGTTGATCCGCGAGATGGTGGAGCGCAGCCGGCAGCGGCTGCTGATCACCACCTTCAACCTCTGGCGGGGCGGTTTCATCACCGAGCTGCTCGATCGCATGCAGCAGCAGCTGGAGGCCAACCCAGAGCTGGAGGCCCGCATGGTGGTCAATATCCCGCGCCCACGGGGCAGCACTGTGCTGGCCGATCAGCTGCGCCAGGCCTTTGTGCACGACACCTGGCGGCACCTCTGGGATCCGGGCAGGCCCCGCCCGCGCGGCTTTTTCGATCCTCGCTCCCTCGATCTCACCCGTGAGCGCCCCAGCGTGTTTCACGTGAAGTGCTGCGTGGCCGATGA
>JBEINY010000104.1:0-6441 GCA_040377855.1 Prochloraceae cyanobacterium
GCCCGGCCCTCCCTTGACGATCGCGGTGGCCCAGGATGCCGCCTTCCATTTCCTCTATCCCGAGGCCCGGGAGCTGCTCGAGGCCCAGGGGGGCACGGTGGTGCCCTGGAGCCCCCTCGCCGATGAACCGTTGCCTGCGGGTTGTCGGGCCCTGGTGCTGCCGGGGGGCTACCCGGAGCTGCATCTGGACCGCCTGGCTGCCAGCCGGCGCAGCCTCGATGATCTGGCAGCCGCTGCCGCTGCCGGCCTGCCCATCTATGCGGAATGCGGGGGGCTGCTCCTGCTCGGCGACAACCTGGCGGGTCCGGACGCCGAGGCTGGCGAGGAGGGGACACCGATGGCTGGGGTGTTGCCCTTCCGGGCCCGGCGAGGGGGGCTGAGCCTTGGGTATCGCCGCAGTCTGGCCCTGGGGGATGGTCTGGTGCTGCGCCGCGGAGAGCGCCGCTGGGGCCATGAATTCCACCGCTGGCAACTGCTCGACTCCTCCGCGCACCGCAACAGGCAACGATGCCCATTGGCCGCAAGCCGGTCCCTGTGGCAGCTTGAAGGGTGGGGAGTCCCCTTGCAGGAGGAAGGATGGACAGCGCCGAACGTTCACGCCAGCTGGCTGCATCTCCACTGGGCTGGTTGCCCGGAGATCCCCCGGCGCCTGGTCGCCGCAGCCGTAGCCGCCGGTCCATGGAACGCTGGGTCGAGCGCCAGGACCATCGGAGTGGCACCTCCAAGGAGCGTTGGCATCTGATCGTCAGTGGTCAGGTGCACGGGGTCGGCTATCGCCAGGCGTGCTGTGAGCAGGCCAGACGCATGGGCCTCGGCGGCTGGGTGCGGAATCGTCCTGATGGAACGGTCGAGCTGGAGGCGGAAGGGCCCCACCATCGCCTCAACGAACTGCGGCTCTGGTGTGAGCGGGGTTCCAGCCGCGCTGTGGTGCTCGGTGTCACCACGGCCCAACTGACGCCGATGGGCACCGACTGGTTTGAGATGCGCTGAGGTCGCCAGGCCCCGACTGCAGCGGTGACCGATCGGCGCTGCGCCCAGCCCCTGGTCGGGTTGGGCCATGGGAAGGAGCAGCGGACGATCGTGCGCTGGAATGCCCCCAGTGTCCTGAACGTGGTGTGATCGGATCCGTTTCCCTCTGGAGTGAGCTGGCTGCCTACGGCCTTGGCGTGGGATTCAGTCCGCTTCACCTTGGCCTGGTGCTGCTCTTGCTTCTCGGCGACCATCCCCTGCGTCGGGCTGGGCTGTTCGTGCTGGGTTGGTTTGCGACCACGGCCCTGATGGTGCTGCTGATGCTCGGCGTCGGCCATGGTCTGCTGCTGACGATGCACGAGGGCAGCGATCACCGCACCGGCCTTGATCTGCTGGCGGCCGGTGCCCTGATTGCCTTGGGCCTCAAGGAGTTGCTGCATCAGGAGGGCAACGGGGCGGTGCCCGGTTGGGCCAGCCAGCTCGATCGCTTCGCGGCCATGCCCCTGCCGCTGCTGCTTGCCGTCAGCGCCGGTATCGAAGTCATCAGTCCGGATGACCTGTTTCTGTTCGCCAAAGCTGCCGCCGCGCTTCTCGCCGCCGGCCTGGGCCGCAGGGGCGAATCCATCGACCTGGCGTTGTTCAGTGGCTTCGCCAGCCTGCTGCTGGCCATGCCGGTGTTGGCCCTGCTCCTGGGTCGGGAGCGGATTCTGCCGCTCCTCAACAACGGCCGCCTACTGCTTTATGCCAATGGCAATCGGCTGGTGGCATTGATCAGTCTGGCTCTGGCGGTCTATCTGGGCTGGCAGGGGGTAACGGGTCTGCGCCTGAGCTGAACGGCGGCTTCTGGATCCGGGCCGGGGGTGCCAGCGGCCCACCCTCCTGGAACCACTCGGTCCAGCGCTGACGGTCGGCCCCGGTGCCGGCGTGGGCGGAGATGGTGACTGACTGGCTGGCCCGGCTCACGGCCACATAGACAAGCTGGCGCCGCAGGACCTCATCCTTGGGCCAGAACACATCCGCCGCCACGAACACCTCCCCGAAGGTGCTGCCCTGGCTGCGGTGCACCGTGAGCACGGCTGCCGGACCGAGGGAGGCGAAGGCATCCCGCACCAGAAAGTAACGGCGCCAGAGGGCCCGTCCCTCCTGTTTGCCGGCTGCCCGGGCTCCGTTGCGCAGGTGCAGCAGCACGGCCTCCAGGCGCTGGCGGTCCGGGCTTCCGATCGGGGGCAGGAGCCGCAGGGCCAGCTGGCTCTCGCCCGATTCCACCTGGGCCGTCAGGGTCTCGATCACTGGGGCAGGTCCGTCGAGACCTGCGGACAACCCGAAATCAGCCAGGTCGCAGCGCTCCGGGGTCACATCCCGCACGATCAGTTCCCGGTTGGAGCCCAGCACCATGTCGGGGTCCTCGCCCGCCTCCTCCCCCTCGCGGCAGGCGGGGGCCATCACGGCCTGGCGGCTGATCAGCACCTCACCGGGCAGCACCGGCATCTGATCCGCCATCTCCCCATGCAGGGCCCGGCGGGCGATCGGCACCAGCCGCTCCAGGGTGCGGTTGGTGTAGCAGAGAATTCTGGCCAGGTCGGGATTGTCGGTGAGCACGCTGCGCCGCAGGGCCTCCTGGGCGGCCTCCAGCCAGGGCCCTGATTCCAGCAGGGCCACCTGTCCCTGGTGATCCCGGATCGTCGGCAGGAGCGGGGGCCGGCGGCAGGGCAAGCTGCCATGGCGCAATCCCGTGGCCAGCCGCAGCACCGGACCTTGGTGGCGCACCACCTCCTCCAGATGGGCCCGATGGGCACGTTCCATCTGAAACACAGGGCTTTCGGCCTCGCCCACCGGCGGCAGCTGGGCCGGATCCCCCACGAACACGAGCCGGGTGCGGAACGGATGGGCACAACGCAGGCTGATGTCCAGCAAGCTGCTGTCGACCATGGAGGCCTCATCGATCAGCACCAGGCCGAGGTGCTCGAGGGCCAAGGCGGTCTGATCCGTTTCCTCGCACCGCTCCAGATCCCGCTCGCGCTTGAGCCGCAGTCGCAGCAGGCGATGGATGGTGGAGGGATACCAGGTGGGGCTGAGGCGGGCCAGTTCCAGGTGGCGCCGCAGCACCCCCACGGCCTTGTGGGTCGGCGCCACCACCGTCCAGCAGAGGCTCGCCGCTTCGGCCAGCGCCAGCAATCGCATTGATAGGAAGGTCTTGCCGGTGCCGGCGTAGCCGCTGAGAACAAAGGGCTGGCCGTTGCTGCGGCCAGCCAGCCAGCCGGCGAAGGCCTCCAGGGCCCGGTTCTGGTCGTCGGTCAGATCGGCCTGCAGACCATCCAAGGAGGGCTGGGGCACGCGGGGGCCCTCAGGCCAGGGGCAGGGCGGGCAGCCAGCCGAAGCCCTGGGCGATCTGCAAGGGCGATCCGAACCGGGCCAGGCCGACCAGGGCGATGGCCGGACCGATCAGACTGCCCACCAGCACTTCGGTGCGGCTGTGGCCCAGGCTTTCCTTGAGCGGTTTCTGCTCAACCTCCTGGTCTCCCCAGAGGGATGGCGGCAGGGCATTGACCCGGCCAGCGATCCTGCCGGCAGCCCGTCGCACCCCACTGGCGTCGTACATCACCACGAAGGCCACGGCACTGGCAAGGGCAAACAGAGGGGCATCAAAGCCCTGCTGCCAGCCGATCGCTGCTGCGGTGCCGGTGACCAGGGCCGAATGGCTTGAGGGCATCCCGCCGGTTTCCACCAGCACGGCCGGCCTCCAGCGGCGATGGACCACCAGTTCGATCACCAACTTCGAGAGCTGGGCGAGGCCACAGGCGGCCAGGCCCCAGGCCAGGGGACCATTGGCCAGGAGGGAAACCAGGGGGCTCATCGATCGCGGCTCGTGATGTAGTCGGCCAGGGCCAACAGGGGTTGGGCCCTCTCGCTCCAGGGGGCAAGGGCCGTCTTGGCTTCGTCCACGAGGGCATCGGCCCGTCGCCTCGATTCTTCCAGGCCGAGAAGCTTGGGGTAGGTGGTCTTGTCGGCGGTGAGGTCCTTGCCGGCGGTCTTGCCGAGCACCTCACTGCTGGCGGTGACATCGAGGATGTCGTCGATGATCTGGAACGCCAGGCCGATGCCCCGGGAGTAGGTGCGCAGGGCATCGAGCAGGGCCGGCTCGGCTCCTGCGACGAGGGCGCCGCAGAGCACGCAGGCCTGCAGCAGGGCGCCGGTCTTGTGGAGGTGGATGTATTCCAGGGTCTCGAGGTCGACGGAGCGGCCTTCTGACTCCAGATCAACCACCTGACCACCCACCAGCCCCGGGGCACCGGAGGCGAGGGACAGTTCGGCCACCACGGCCAGCAACCGTTCGGCCGGAACGCCCGGACTGCGCAGGGCCACCATCTCGAAGGCGCGGGTGAGCAGCGCATCGCCCGCCAGGATGGCGTTCGCCTCGCCATAGACCTTGTGGTTCGTGGGCCGACCCCGCCGCAGGTCGTCGTTGTCCATGGCCGGCAGGTCGTCGTGGATCAGCGACATCGTGTGGACCATCTCCAGGGCGACGGCGGTGGGAACGGCGAGCTGCGGGTCCTCACCGGCCAGTTCGCAGGCCGCCAGGCACAGAATCGGCCGCAGGCGCTTACCGCCGGCCAGCAGGGAGTAGCGCATCGCCTCCCGCAGGGATTCCGGCCGTTCCGGGGGCAGGGAGCGGTCGAGGGCCTCTTCCACCCGGGTCCGGGCAGCCTCCAGATAGGCGGCGAAATCGAAGGTTTGGGTCACCGCCGCGGTCATGGAGAGCTGTTGTCTGGGCTGGATTCTCTCAGGCGCCAGGTCTTTGGAGAATGGCCTGGGCTCGATCGGCGGTTCCACAAGAAGTGGATGGCACCGTTCCTGTTCCACCCATCGCCCATCCGACCGCTTGTTCTCCCAGATCCATCACCCCAGATCCACCACCTTTTTCTCGAGCCCCTTGGGATGCTTCGACCTCGAGGGTGCGAGCGTTTGAATAGCCATCTCTTCCGAGGATCTGAACAGAAGCCGTGAGCACGTTTCTTTTTTTCATCATCTTCAGTGCCATCTGGGCGGCGGCTGATCATTTCATCGCTCCCCCGATTGCCTCCCTGATCGCCATGGTGCGCGGCGGAGAGCCCCGGCCGGCAGGGGCCGACCAGGCCGCCGGCAGCGAGGCCCCGGAGGGCATCACCACCGACGATGATCGGTTTGTTCAGGCTCAGGCGCGCTTCGCAGCCACAAACCTCGGCATCGCCGAATGCCTGGTGGGCATCGGCCTCGGTTTCGTGGCCGGCCTGGTACGGGGCCATCTCGTGCTGGCCGTCAGCTTCACCACCAGTGCCTGGAGCTGGGTGGCCACCATCTGTCTGATCATCGCCAGCCTGGTCGGGGCCGCCCTGCGATTGGTCCTGGAGCTGGTCATCACCCAGCTCGCCCTCAGTTGAGGCAGGCGATCAGCCATCGCCTCAGGGGATCACCCA
This sequence comes from Prochloraceae cyanobacterium, assembly GCA_040377855.1. GTDB lineage: Bacteria > Cyanobacteriota > Cyanobacteriia > PCC-6307 > Cyanobiaceae > CAIXOZ01. The sequence continues at coordinate 5,424 of JBEINY010000104.1, forward strand.
GGCATCGCGCTTGTCGCGCATCGATTCATAGAAGAACAGATCAATTCCTCCATACCCGCGGCCTCTGACCAGCTCCAGTTCCTGCCGGAGCACCGCGCTGGTTTTGGGCTGGGTGCGCAGGCCGGCCAGCAGGGCGATCCGCACCGGGACCGTTGCTGCAGCTTCCTGGAGGGATCGCTCATCCAGGGCCTCGGCCACATCGATCGGCCGATCCCGGTAGAGCTGCACCACCAGTTCATCCACCAGCCTGCGGCGCACCCAATGGGGCCAGTCGGCCAGGAACAAGGCCCCGCTGATCGGTTCCGGGTGGGGGGCGATCGACAACCTCACGCCTGGACACCGGCGAGCCATGCCGGCCCGGATCTCTCCGAGCAGGGCGGTGAGCTGATCGCTTCTCCAGCTCACCCAGGCCGGTGCATCGGGAAGCGGGGAGGGATCCAGGCGGCCGGCGCGCGTGCGGCGCCAGGCGGCCAGGGTGGTCGGGTCGTAGCCCAGCTCAACGGGCCAGGCGAAGTGGTCATCGAGCTGGATCAGGTCGAGGGGCAGCCGGGTGCAGGCGTCGATCACCAGATCCACCAGCAGCCGGCGTACCTGGGGCGCGACCGGATTGAGCCAGACCCGCTGGCTTCCCCCGATCTCCAGCCAGTGGTTCCGGCCCTGGCGGTCCTGCAGCAGCAACGCGTCCCGGCCGTGCAGCCAGGGGGCGGATGGCGGGGCCATCAGGCCGTATTCGAACCAGCCCACGCTGGTGATCCGCCGCTGCCGCAGGTCGAGCAGGAGCTGCCGGAGTTCGGGATCGGTCAGGGTGCGGGTCGTTCGAGGGATGCCAAGACGGTTCTGGCGGTCGTTGGCGTTCCAGAGCAGGAGGCCATCGGTGTAGAGGGGGATGGCCACCCGCCCGATGCCCTGATCGGCCAACCAGCGGGAGGCTGCGAGGGCTCGATCTGCCCTGGTCAGCACCTGGCTGTCGACGGTGGTGAGCCAGACCCCGAGATCGCGTTCCGCGACGGGCGCCCCA
>JBEINY010000071.1:0-10643 GCA_040377855.1 Prochloraceae cyanobacterium
CACCCGCAGCAGCACATGCATCTCCGGGTTGCGGATCAGCAGCTCATTGAGATCGATGCCCGTCTGGTCATCCTGATCCGTTTCGCTCGCTGGATCCGTTGGGTTCCCGGGATCCGTTGGGTTCACTGGATTTGTTGGGTTCACGAGATCCGTTGGGCCCACGGGATCCGTGCAGGGGGGAGTCAAGGGCCGCACCAGGACACCATCAGACCCCACGGTAGTGCATTTGTACTGGCGTGGCGGGGTCGGTTGTGGCGGCCGGGGCATGTCCTTGCCCGAGGTGCCCTCAGGGCCGGAGCCCTCAGGGGGGCGTCTTGGTGGTGGGACGCAGGCAGCGTTCCAGCAGCAGCACCAGGGTGAGGATCCAGCTCAGGCCCCAGGCGATCGCCAGGACTCCCCGCCCCTCCGCCACCAGGGCCAGGCGGGTGATGCCGTAACTGAGCTCCCCGGCCAGGGAAAGGGCCAGGGCCACGATCGAAACGATGCGCCCCCAGCCTGAGCGGCGCAGTTCGGCCAGGGAGCCCACCAGCCCGGTGGCGGCGATGGGCAGCACGGCGGCCAGGCCCACCACCAGGTTCGCGGTGCGGAGGTGGCGATCCTGCAACCACCAGAACGGCAGCAGGAGCAGGGCCAGGCCATTGGTGACCACCCCCAGCCAGGGGATGATCCGGGGCCAGGGGGATGAAGCCGGCAGGGCTTGCGCCCCTTGATCGGCCTGCGGCCGTTGAACCGCCGCAGCCACAGGTGGCTGCCCGGGGACTTCAGGGGCCATGGCAGGAGATCAGCGGCACCGCTGAAGGTGATTGTGGACCCGATCGCCGTGGTCGTTGCCATGGATGGCCCAGAAACGCCATCAGCGACATCGGCCCGCATCGGCGCTGCCAGCCGAGGGGGCCATGGCAACGCCAGATCGCGATCCAGAGGGGACCGCGGTGCCAGCGCTGGAGGGTCAGCTGGGTGTGAAAGCTGGAGCTGGCCAAGGAAGCGCCGTTGAAAACGGGGTTGGCCTGCAGGGCCAGGCTGGGATCCAGGGGCGGGACGGTAACGAGGGGCTGGGCGGTGGCGAGGCAGCGCAGCAGGGCGTCGCCGAAGGGCTCCTGGGAACCTGAGTCCTTGGGGGGTGCAGGGGTCAGCCTGCTTCCCTCAGCCTGGCGGGAGCCCAGGGGCGAGAGTCGCTCGGCCAGGTCGGCTGGATCGCCACCACCGGCCAGCAGCCAGTGCCGTGCCAGATGCCGCCGGGGTACGAGCAGGGTGAGGGTGCCATCGGTGCCCAAGCTGGAGCAGGTCGCTGCCCCCTTCAGTGCCCCGCCTGTCCCGCCGGGATGGCCAGAAGGATGTCAACGGCCTTCCTGGGCCAGGCGCTGGGTGGGCTTCGGTTGCAGCTGAATCTGGGGTGGACGGCGCCGGCGATCGTCCGCAGGGGTGGGCAGGTCGGCCTGCTCATCGGCTTCGAGGTGGAGCAGATCCTCGAAGGCGGCGTAGAGAGACTGGTCGTCGGCGCTGGCGGCAGGCGGGCGCGATGGTCGGGTGGTTCTGCCGCGCCCCCGGCCCTGGCGGCCAGCCGCTGCCGTCGGTGTGCTGCCAGCCGGGCCCGGGGCCTGGGAGGGGCGTGCCGCGGCATGGGCGGAGCGGTCGAGCTCGAGCTCCCGCAATCGATCGAGCAGATGGGGCGGGACCGTGCCGTCGGGGCTGGCCTGCATCAGCTCGCGGAACAGCTGATCGGGATCCTCCTCGCGCTCGATCGCATGCTGTTTCTCCTGCGGACGGGCGGGGGTCCCTTGGGCGGGCTCGGGGCGGGGAAGGGGCTTGGGCAGCTGGCGACCGAGCGCCTGGAGCCGCTCAAGGCTGCGGGCGTCAAAGCTCATCGTCAGGGGCAGTTGAGGGTGTCGCGGGTGAGGCGGTGGGTGGTCGGATTGGTACCACTGGCCACGGCACAGAGGGTTTTGAGGGCATCCCCACGCAGGCTGACATTGGTGAAGTCCGCCCCCTCGATGCTGACGCTCTCAAAACGGGTGTTGAAGGCGAAGGCGTCTTCCAGCACAGCCCGATCGAGGTGGGTGCCATGGAAGACGGCGGAATCGAGCGTGGCCTCCCGCAGGTCGGTATCGCTCAGATCGGCGTCCTGGAGCTTGGCTCCGAACAGGCTGGCCAGGCGCAGGTCGGCACCGCTGAAGTCGGCATCGCGCAGGTTGGTGAGGTTGAAGGTCACCCCCCGGAGGTCGGCACCATGGAAGTCGGCGCCGATCAGCACCTGTTTGGCGTAATCCATGGCCGCCAGGGCAGGCGTGACCCAGCCCAGCAGGCCCGCCAGAACCAGGGGGGCTAACCACCAGGCAGCGAGGCTTCGGAAGCGATGGACTGAAGCACCAGGCGGGCGCGAACGGCGCGACACGGGAACGGAACGGCTGGTGGAACCCTAGGGACACCGCCGCCACGCCGATGCCGAGCCATCCCCATCCGCCCCTGGCCGGAGGCCTGGCGGAACAGCGGGCCCTGCGGCTGTTGCTCGGCCGGGGTTGGAGCCTGCAGGCACGCAACTGGCGCTGCCGATGGGGGGAGCTCGACCTGGTGGTCTCGAAGCCGGGTCGATTGCTGCTTGTGGAGGTGAAGGGACGGCAGCGATGCGGACCGGACGGCTGGGGGGTTCTGGCGGTGGACGCCGGCAAGCGTCATCGCCTGGCCAGGGCCTGGAACTGTTGGCTGGCCGACCAGCCGGCGTTGCAGGTCTGGCCGGTGGAATGGGTGTGTGCGGTGGTGCCGCTGCCGCCGATGGCCGGACCCGTGCGCTGGATCCGCCTCGATCGCGGCGGTCGGACCCTCTGGGGCTGAGGGTGCGGAATGGCAGGGGGCGGTGCGGCCGCCGGGCAATCTGGTGCCTGCGAGGCATCAGACCATGACCTTCGGCGCCCATCGCGCCCGCAAGCGTTTCGGCCAGCATTGGCTCACGGATGCAGGCGTCCTGGATCGGATCGTTGCGGCCGCCGCCCTGGCCCCCGGAGAGCGGGTGCTGGAGATCGGCCCCGGTCGCGGAGCACTGACGGAACGGTTGCTGGCGACACCGGTGGCGGCCGTCACGGCCATTGAGCTGGATCGGGATCTGGTGCTGGGGCTGCGCCAGCGCTTTGCGGTCGATGGACGGTTCACCCTGGTGGAGGGGGATGCCCTGGCGGTGCCCCTGCCGATTGGCGGCAAGGTGGTGGCCAACATCCCTTACAACATCACCGGCCCCCTGCTGGAGCGCCTGGTCGGTCGCCTTGATCGTCCCGTGGCCGAGCCCTACGAGGCCCTGGTGCTGCTGGTGCAGCAGGAGGTGGGGGAACGGATCCGGGCCCGCGCCGGCAGCAGCGCCTTCAGTGCCCTGAGCGTTCGCATGCAGCTGCTGGCCCGTTGCAGCGCCATCTGCGCCGTGCCACCGAGGGCTTTTTCGCCTCCACCCAAGGTGATGTCCGAGGTGTTGCGACTGGAGCCGTTGCCGGCTGCGGAACGGCTCGATCCTGCCCTGGCCCGCACGGTCGAGCAGCTGCTGCGGCGCTGCTTTGCGGCCCGCCGGAAGATGCTCCGCAACAGCCTGGCCGGACTGCTGGGCGCCGATGCCCTGGGGGAGCTGGCCGAGGAGGTCGGCATCGCCTTGGATCAGCGTCCCCAGGAGCTGCCGGCTCAGCGCTGGGTGGCCCTGGCGACGGGCTTGAATCGCCGCATCGCGATGGCGCCCGACGCCCCACCTGCCACCCATGGCTGATCTGATCGTCACCGCCCCCGCCAAGATCAACCTGCATCTGGAGGTGCTGGGCCTGCGGCGAGATGGCTTCCATGAACTGGCGATGGTGATGCAGGCCATCGATCTGGCCGACACGCTCGAGCTGCGCCCCACGGCCGATGCCGCCATTGAGCTGGTCTGTGACCAGTCCGACCTGCCCACCGATGGCAACAACCTGATCGTGCGGGCGGCGCAACTGCTTCGCAGCCGGTCCGGCCTGCCGGAACTGGGGGCCAGAATTCTTCTGCGCAAACGTATTCCGATCGGTGCCGGTCTGGCGGGGGGCTCCAGCAATGCCGCTGCCACGCTCGTGGGCCTGAATCAGCTCTGGGGCCTTGGAATGGGCCGGGAGTCCCTGCTGGCGCTGGCGGCCGACCTGGGCTCCGATGTTCCTTTCTGCGTTGAGGGCGGCACCCAGCTCTGCTTTGGCCGCGGGGAGGTGTTGGAACCACAGACGGCTCCGGCTGCCCTGGCGCTGGGGGTGCTGCTGATCAAGAACCCGTCGGTTTCGGTGTCGACCCCTTGGGCCTATGGCCGGTGCCGTGAGCGTCATGGAGCCGGCTATCTGCAGGGCGAGGCTGCATTCGAGCAACGCCGCTGTGAGCTGCGTCAGGGCGGCCTGGTCACGGCCCTGACCGGCGGGGGAGCGCTGCCGCCGATTCGCAACGACCTCCAGACCGTGGTGGAGCCGGAGGTGGAGAGCGTGCGTCAGGGGTTGGCCCTGCTCCAGCAGGCCCCGGGTGCGCTGGCGGTGGCGATGAGCGGATCGGGGCCGAGCCTGTTTGCCCTGTTCGAGGAGCCGGCGGCCGCCGAACGCGCCGCCAACCAGCTGGCTGGCCCGCTGCAGGTCGCGGGATTCGAGGCCTGGTGCTGCAGGCCGATGGCCTCAGGTGTCAGCCTGGAGTCAGTTTCCGCCGCCCGATGAGCGACGACATCCCTGCCGCCGCCGGTGCGGACCCCGTTTCTCCTGGGCCGGTTGGGTTGCCTGCGCTTGCAGCGCCCGGGGACAAGGGTCTGAGCGACGGCAACGCCGCCGCCGGCCAGCCCCCCCGCAAGGGTCCCCTCAGCTTTCTCTCAGGAGCGCTCACCAGTGCCCTGTTTGCCTGGGGCTGCCTGCTGCTCAGTGGCCGCGTCGTGGGCTATTACGGCGCCCACCCTCCCCACTACAGCGCGCGGATGGCCCAGAGCATCGCCACGGCGGTGAAGACCCTCGTGGTCGGCATGACCTTCCTCGCGACCTTCACCTTCGCCTTTGTGGGACTGGGCCTGTTTCTGGTGTTTGTGCGCTCATTGTTCCGCTCCGGCACCGAGGAATCGACCTAGCGTTGGCTGAGACAATCCGGCTGCCTCGGCCATGACCCCCCACGATCTGGGCCTGCTGGTGACCTTGCTGCTGCCTGGTCTGCTGCTGTCGGTGCTGATGCTCTCCACCCTGGCGGCCGGGGGCTGAATCGGCCTGAAAGGGAAGCTGCGATAAGTTGGCGGCTACCAAGGGAGCCCCCCGGTCAGGCCGGGTTGCGCCCGCACAGTGCCGGCCCAGCCGGCTTTCCCCAGCCGTGGCCGAGACCCTTCTCTTCAACGCCTTGCGTGATGCCATCGATGAAGAGATGGCCCGGGATCCCCACGTCTGCGTGATGGGTGAGGACGTCGGTCAATACGGCGGCTCCTACAAGGTCACCAAGGATCTCTACGAGAAGTACGGAGAGCTGCGGGTTCTCGACACCCCGATCGCCGAGAACGGTTTCACGGGCATGGCTGTCGGCGCTGCGATGACGGGCCTGCGCCCGATCGTGGAGGGCATGAACATGGGCTTCCTGCTGCTGGCCTTCAACCAGATCTCCAACAACATGGGGATGCTTCGCTATACCAGCGGTGGCAACTACACCATCCCGACGGTGGTGCGGGGTCCCGGCGGGGTCGGCCGGCAGCTGGGGGCTGAACACAGCCAGCGTCTTGAGGCCTATTTCCATGCTGTTCCGGGGATCAAGATCGTGGCGGTCAGCACCCCTACCAATGCCAAGGGGCTGATGAAGGCTGCCATCCGGGATAACAATCCCGTGCTGTTCTTTGAGCACGTCCTGCTCTACAACCTCTCTGAAAACATTCCGGAAGGGGACTACATCTGCGCCCTTGATCAGGCCGATGTGGTGCGGGAGGGCAAGGACGTGACGATCCTCACCTATTCCCGCATGCGCCACCACTGCCTGAAGGCTGTGGAGCAACTGGAAGCCGATGGTATCGATGTCGAGCTGATTGATCTGATCAGCCTCAAGCCCTTCGACATGGAGACGATCAGTCGCTCGATCCGCAAGACCCACCGGGTGATTGTGGTGGAGGAGTGCATGAAAACCGGCGGCATCGGTGCCGAGTTGATTGCCCTGATTACGGAGCATTGTTTTGATGATCTCGACGCCAGGCCTGTCCGGCTCTCCTCCCAGGACATTCCCACCCCCTACAACGGCAATCTCGAAAATCTGACGATCATTCAGCCCCATCAGATTGTGGAAGCTGCCAAGACCATGACTGCAGGGCTTCTCTGAGATGGCGCGTCAGCAATGGATGTTCCCAGTGATCGTGGTGCTCGCGATCCTGTCGGGCTGGTATTCCTTCACAACCCCGCCCCGGCTGGGTCTTGACCTCAGGGGCGGCAGTCAGCTCACCCTGCAGGTGATGCCCTCCGGTGACATCAAACAGGTCTCCCCTGAGCAGCTGGAGGCGGTGAAGGAAGTGCTCGATCGCCGCATCAATGGTCTGGGCGTGGCTGAATCCACCTTCCAGACCGTGGGTGCGGATCAGTTGATGCTCCAGATGCCCGATACCCAGGACCCGAGTGAAGCAGCCCGGGTGCTCGGCAAGACCGCCTTGCTCGAGTTCCGCGCCCAACGAGCCGGGACGGAGGAAGAGATGAACAATGCGCTCAAGCTCAAGGCCACGGTCAAGGCGCTGATTGCCCAGCGCCGGCCTGTCATCAACACCGACGGCAGCATCCCTGAGCCGGAGACTCCCCCTGCCGATCTCGATGACGCCACCATCGACGGTGAACTGAAGCGGTTCGATGTGGTGGTTCCTGCCGGCACTCCCACCCTTCGCAAGCTGGAGTTCCTGCAGGAAGCGATCGAGCGTCGGATCGCTGGCCTCTATCAGCCAGCGAGCCTCACCGGCCGCGACCTGACCGGTGCCAGCCGTCAGCCCGATCAGACCGGCAACAGCTGGAGTGTCGGTCTCACCTTCAACCAGGCCGGGGGCGATGCCTTCGCCAAGCTCACCCAGTCGATTGCCGGCACCAACCGCCTGCTGGGCATCATTCTCGATGGCCGTTCCATCAGTGATGCCAGCGTCGGCGAACAGTTCAAGACGGCTGGGATCACCGGCGGCGGTGCTTCGATCACCGGACGGTTCAGCGCCGATGAAGCGAGGGAACTGGAGGTTCAGCTCGCCGGCGGCAAGCTACCCCTGCCGATCAGGGTGATCGAGCAACGCACCGTCGGCCCTTCCCTGGGGGCCGAGAACATCCGCCGCAGCCTCACTGCCGCCCTCTCGGGGCTGGCCCTGGTGGCGGTGTTCATGGCCGTGGTCTATCGACTGCCGGGTCTGGCGTCGGTGGTGGCCCTGGCTCTCTATGCCCTGTTCAACCTCTCGGCCTACAGCCTGGTGGGGGTGACCCTGACCCTTCCCGGCATTGCCGGTTTCATCCTCTCGATCGGCATGGCGGTGGATGCCAATGTGCTGATCTTCGAGCGCATCAAGGAGGAGCTGCGCGCTGGCAACACCCTGATCCGCTCGATTGACACGGGCTTTTCCCTGGCCTTTTCCTCGATCCTCGATGGTCATGTCACCGGCCTGATCTCCTGCATCGCCCTGTTCGCCCTCGGCACCGGACTGGTCAAGGGCTTTGCCGTCACCCTCGCCATCGGCCTGCTGCTGAGTCTGTTCACGGCCCTCACCTGCACCCGGGCCCTGCTGCGCCTGCTGATGAGCTACGCCCCCCTGCGCAGACCCACCTATTTCCTTCCCCAGGCGCAGTTGCCCGCTGCCCAGGCCTGATCCATCCGCCCCTCCCGTCTCCGTGCTCAGTCCGTCCCCCCGTTTCCGGATCAGCCGCCATCGCCGTCTGGCCTGGGGCGGATCCGGCCTCGCCTGCCTGCTCAGCCTGATCGGTCTGATCCTCTGCTGGGTCAACCCCGCCATCCACGCGCCCCTGCGGCCCGGTCTTGATTTCACCGGCGGTACGCAGATTCAGCTCCAACGGCAGTGCAGCAGTCAGTGCACCGATCTCACCGCCGAGGCCGTTCAACAACAGCTCCTGGGCCTCAAGCTCCCCAGCCAGCCCACCGGCGAGGCGGCGCCTCGCCTGGCGGCTGCATCCGTGCAGGTTCTGGATGGCGGTCGTGCCCTCCTCCTGCGTCTACCGGCGTTGTCGGCGGCCCAGAGCAGTGCCGTGATCACTGGTCTTGTGCCGACGGCCGGTCCGTTCGAGACGGCCGGCCAGTCGATCGGCACGATCGGCCCGACCCTGGGGGATCAGCTTCTCAAGGGCAGCCTGATCTCCCTGCTGGTTAGTTTCGTCGCGATTGCTCTCTACATCACGGCCCGCTACGACCGGGTGTTTGCCTTTCTGGCCCTGTTCACCCTGGGCCATGACGTGCTGATCACCTGTGGTCTCTTCGCCTGGCTGGGTCTGTTGATGGGGGTGGAGGTGGATTCCTTGTTTGCGGTCTCCCTGATCACCGTGGCCGGTTATTCCGTCACCGACACCGTCGTGGTGTTTGACAGGATCCGCGAGCAGCGCACCACCCTGCGCCACCTGCCCCTCACTGAGCAGGTGGATGTGGCGGTGGATGCCACGCTCACCCGCTCGCTTTACACCTCCCTCACCACCGTGTTGCCGCTCCTCGGCCTGATCTTCTTCGGGGGGAGCAACCTGTTCTGGTTCGCGATTGCCCTCACCACCGGCATTGTCGTCGGTAGTTGGTCGAGCATCGGCGTCGCGCCGACCCTGCTGCCGGTGCTCTCAGGCCCGTCTTCGGATCCATCCCGTGCCGATTGATCCCTGGCGTCCCCGGCCCCGGAGGCCATTCCCCCTGATTCCTGTTGTGCTGGGGGTTCTCGCCCTGCTGGATCTTCGGGTTGAACTTGAGCTGCTTGCGGATCATTTCACCCTGGCTAGCCTCATCGCCGGAATCCGAGCCCATCTCCTTGCGGTGACCGTGCTGCTGCTTGAACCTTCCCTGATCAGAAGATTCCGTGCTCAGCCGCTCTCGCCGCCGGATTGAGTGGACGGGGCCGGCGATCCCTGCCATTGATCCATGATGTCGTGCACCAGGATCTGGCTGCACACCACCTGCATCACCACCACCAGGGGCAGGGCGAGCAGCACCCCGGGGAGCCCGAGGATGGTGCCGAGGCAGAGCTGGGCCATCAGGGCCACGGTGGGCAGAAGGTTGACGGTGTGACTGAGCAACACCGGCGTGAGCAGGAAGGCCTCGGCGTTCTGAATCACGAGGCGCAGCACCAGCACCTGCAGGGCCAGGGTCGGGGACTGGCTGAGGGCAACGAGCACCGGCAGGAGCGTGCCCACCGTGGGTCCGACCGTCGGCACGAAGGTGAGCAGGCCGCACACCAGCGCGCTGAGCAGGGCCAGCGGTGCCTTCAGGAGTGCGAGGCCGGCCCAGGTGCACAGGAACACACTGACGGCGGAGACGGTCATGCCGCCCAGCCAGCCCCCCAGGGCCTGGCGGCAGTTGTGGAGGAGCTGCTGCATCCGCGGCCGATAGAAGCCGGGGGTGATCGCCACCAGCAGCCTTTGATGGCTGCGGGGATCGAGCACGAGCAGCACCGCCAGCAACCCCATCAGCAGAAGCTGCAGGGTGGAATTTGCGGCACCTCCCGCCAGGCCCAGCACCTGCAAGCCGAGGGGCTGGATCTTGTCCCAGGTGGCCCAGCTGGAGATCTGCCCCTCCAGGCTGCTCAGCTGCAGCGCCGCGGCACTGTCCCCGAGCTGCTGCAGCATCGTCGGTACCAGGCGGATGAACTCCTGCACCTGCTGAACCAATTCCGGCAGGAGCAGATCCCCCACCTTGGTGCCGAGCAGGATCACCACCACCAGCACCAGGGCTAGGGCCGTGGGTCGATTCAGGGGAACCAGGCGACGCAGCAGGGTGATCGGCACATCGAGGGCAACACCGATCACCACGGCGCCGAACAGCACCAACAGCACCCAGCGCAACTCCCAGGCCACCAGGGCCAGGGCCACCAGGCCAAGGGCACTCAGAACGGTGCGACTGCTCATGGGGCGGGGCGCAGCGGGGGCCATCCGTCCAGGATGTCTCGGATCAGCACTTCCCGCACGATCACCTGCACACAGACCGCAAGGGGAAGGGCGAGCAGCAGGCCGATCGGCCCGAACAGGACCGTGAACACAAACTGGGCCAGGAGAGTCAATCCGGGCAGGAGGCGCAGCTGGTGGTGCATGACCGACGGGGTGATCACATAGCTCTCGAGGCTCTGAATGCCGATGTAGAGCACCAGAACGGCCAGGGCTTTCCAGGGGGAATCGAGCAGGGCGACGGCCATCGGAAACACCGTGCTCAGGGTGGGGCCGATGTTGGGAATGATGTTGAGGACGCCGGCCAGCAGGGCGTTGGCCGCCACCAGCTTGACGCCCAGAAGGGATAGGCCGATAGCCGACAGCAGGCTGACGCAGGAGCAGCTGATCACCACCCCCACCATCCAGCTGCTCAGGGCATTGCCGCAGAGTTCGAGCACCACCAGGGCCCGGCGCCGGTAGAAGGACGGCACCAGCAGGATCACCACATTCCTGTAGGCCGTCGGCTGGGCGCCGATCATCAGGGCCACGGCCAGCACGAACAGGAGCTGCACCACCCCG
>JBEINY010000111.1:0-5278 GCA_040377855.1 Prochloraceae cyanobacterium
CCCCCTGATCGGTCAGTTCTTCCGCAGTTCGGGCAACAAGCGCGAGAAGCGCGAGCTGGTGATCCTGGTGACGCCGCGGATCATCAACGACGACCAGGGGGGCACCTACGGCTATGGCTTCCAGCCCGGAAGCCAGGATTCCCGCCTGCTCCTCGGGGGGGGCGGGAGGCCCTGAGCCTGCCGGGGTCGGTGGCGTTCTGGCCCTGCCTCAGAGGGCCATCGGAATCAGGGCCTTGGCGGCGATCGGTGCCAGGAACTGGAACACCGCCAAAGCCCCGCCCAGCAACTGGGAGCCGACCCCATTGCCGCCCTCGCCCGCCTTCGGCCGTTGCTCGAGCTGGCTGGCAGCTGCTACCAGCACCTTCGCCTGCTCGGCGTCTCCCCCGGCTTGCAGCAGCTGGGCGGCGGCACGGAAATCCTGGGCGGCCCCGCTGAGGTTGCCCTGCTCACTGCGGCTCACCCCCCGGGCCACCCAGCTGATCGCCGCCTCGGGCTGGCGGCCGATGGCCTGACTGAACCAGCGTTCGGCCTCCGGCGCTGCTCCCCCCAGGGCGGCACGAACGCCGGCGTTGTGGAGATCGGCGTAGGTCAGCAGGGCCGGATTGAGGCCCCTGGCTCCCTGCCAGTGGCTGAGGCTCAGTTGCCGGGGGTCGAGGGCGGTTCCGTCGAGCTGAGCTTCCCGCAGGTCGGTGCCTCCCATCTGGGCGCCCCGCAGGTCGGCTCCCTGGAGCTGGGCCCCCTGCAGGGCCGTTTGCCGCAGATCCGCCCCCCTGAGGTTGGCTCCCTCCAGCCGGGCCCGGCTGAGGTTGGCGTGGCGCAGATCGGCCCCCTCCAGATTCACCCGCCTCAGGTCGGCATGGACCAGATCCGCCTCCTGGAGCCGGCAGCCGGGGCAGCGGCCGGTTTCCAGCAGGCGCACCAGGGCCTCCTGGCCCCCCGGCGCGGCCGTGCTGGCCCGGGGGGCAGCAACGGCAGGGATCCCGAGCCCCGGGGGGGCCGTCATCGCCATCAGGGCCGCCATCCCCGCCCGGCTGATCCAGGGCGCCCAGGGGCCGGGCCGCTGCCCCCGGCGCGGGCGGCGCCCGGGCATCCCGGCAGGGGATCGCGATGGCTGGCTGCCAGGGGCCATGGCGACGCTGTTGATGGGGCTGTTCTACCGCGTTCCACCCCCCGGGGCCCAGGGCCTGCTGCGGCGAAGGCGCCCTGGCGGGGCGATGGGTGGCAGGGTTCCGCTTGAATCGGCATCTGCCCTGGGCTCCTCCCTGTGATCAGCTCCCGCCACGGCGGAAACCGCCAGGAGATGGCGGAGCGCCTCGGCTGTCGCCCCGGGGCCCTGCTCGATGCCAGTGCCTCGCTCGTGCCCTTCGGCCCCCCCTGGTCGGCCCGCTGGGCCGGTTGTGGGGCCCGGATTTCGCGGGATTACCCCGATCGCCGCTATGCGGGCCTGCGGGGGGCGATCGCCGCCCACCATGGCGTGGATGCCGCCGCCGTGCTGCCGGGCAATGGGGCGGCGGAGCTGTTCACCTGGGCGGCCCGGGATGCTGCCGCCGCCGGCATCAGCCAGCTCTGTGCCCCAGGTTTTGCCGATTACGGCCGGGCCCTGGCCACCTGGGACGGAGCCTGCCAATCCCTGCCGCTGCCGCTTCGCTGGTCTGGGGCTTTCCCCCAGTCCTTTCCCGGGGCGCCGTCGGGAGGGGTGCTCTGGATCACCAATCCCCACAACCCCACCGGCCAGCTCTGGAGCCGCAGCTCCCTGGAGCCCCTGCTGGCCCGTCACGACCTGGTGATCGTGGATGAGGCCTTCCTCCCCCTCACCCTTGATGGGGAGCGGCAATCCCTGCTGCCCCTGGTGGCGACCCATCCCCATCTGGTGGTGATCCGCAGCCTCACCAAGCTCTACGGAATCGCCGGGTTGCGGCTCGGCTATGCCATCGCTGCCCCGGAGCGCCTGGCGCGCTGGACCTCCTGGCGTGATCCCTGGCCGGTCAACGGACCGGCGGCGGCGCTGGGGGAGCACCTGTTCAGCCACCCGACCGCAATGGCCCGCTGGCAGGCACGGGTGGAGGCCTGGGTGCGGCGCGAGGGCGCTTGGCTCGCCTCTCGGTTGGCCGGCCTGACCGGGCTGCGGGTGTTGCCTTCGGCCACGAACTTCCTGCTGGTGCAGGGCGTGCACCCCGACGGCAGTCCCCGTTCCCTCGAGCCGCTTCGCGGGGCACTGGAGTGCCGCCAGCGGGTGTTGCTGCGCGATTGCCGCTCGTTTGAGGGCCTGGGGGAGTGCTGGCTGCGGATCGGCCTCCAGGACCGGGCCGGTAACCGGCGATTGCTGCGGGCCCTGGCGATCGAAACCGCCCAGGGCTGATCGATCAGCCCCTGGCCCCCACGGCCCGGTCGGCCTGGCTCTCGAGCAGGGCTGCCAGGCGGCGGTCGGCATCGCGAACGGCGAGCGTCTGCATGCCGGCCCGCAACCGCTGGAGCGGATCAATCGATGGTGGGGCTCCCCGCAGCCGGGGGCCGAGCAGCCGCCACAGGGTGCGTTCCAGGGGCCCTTGCTGGGGTGGATGCTGGTGCACGATCACCGCGGCGCCAAGGGCGGCGGCGGCGGCGGCATTGGCCTCCTGGTGCCGGTCGGCGGCCTGGGGGAAGGGCACCAGGATGGCGGGGGTGCCGCACACGGCCAGCTCACTGAGGCTGGAGGCGCCGGCCCGGCTGATCACCAGATCGGCCTGCTGCAGCAGGGCCGGCACCGCATCGGTGAACGGTAGGGCCACGCAGCCGGGCGGTAATGGGGCGTCGCTGTCCGGGTCGTGGTTGCCGGTGAGGTGCACCACGCGCACCCCGGCGGCAGCCAGCCTGGTCAGCAGGGGGCGCACCATGCGGTTGAGCCCCACGGCCCCCTGGCTGCCCCCCATCACCACCAGCAGCGGTCCGGTGCCTGCGGGCAGCCAGTCCGGCGCAGGGGCGTCCCTGAGAAAGTCCCGTCGCACCGGTGTGCCGGTGACCCTGGGGTGGCAACGCGGCAGGCGGCCTGCGGCGGCGGCCAGGCCGATCGCCACCTCGCTGCACCAGGGAGAGAGCAACCGGGTCACCCGGCCGGGGACGGCGTTGGATTCGTGCAGCACCACGGGCACCCCGCACCAGCGGGCCGCCAGGATCGCCGGGGCGGCGATGTAGCCACCGGTGCTGAACACCAGGGTGATGCCCTCCCGCCGGATCAGGCGCCGGACCGTGCCGATGGCCCGCACCAGCCGCACCAGATCCCAAAGCTTGCGCAGCCCCCGGCTCTGCAGGCCACCGGCCCGCACGGTGTGCAGCGGATAACGGCTGGGGACCAGCTGCCGTTCGAGCCGATCCGGTACCCCGAGCCATTGCACGGCCCAGGAGGGGTCGAGGGCCTCGGCCACAGCCAGGGCGGGAAAGAGATGGCCCCCGGTGCCGCTGGCGGCGATCAACAGCCTGGGCATGGGACGGCGCGCGGAGCTGAGGCGCCTAACTTAAAAGCGATCCATGCCGAGCCCTGCGGCTGAGTCGATGCTGCATCGCGCCCTCCTCTCCGTTCTCCTTGGCTGTGGAGCCTGGCTGGGGATGCCTGGCTTGGCCGTGCAGGCCCAGCAGCCGGGAGCGGCCAGCCCGGAGGCCCCAGCCCAGGCCAGCCCCCTGCTTCAGAGCCTGGAGGCTGCCTTGAACGCCCCTGGGGATGGGGCCCTGGAGGCCCTGCTGCAGCCGGCACCGGGCTTTGATCCTGGCGCGATCACCGCACGCCGGCAGGCCCTGCGCAGCCGTTTCCCCGATGCCCGCTGGAGCGTCACCCCAGGCCCGACCCTGGCCAATGGCCGAGCGACGGTGAACCTCCGTGTGACAGGCAGCCGCAACCAGGCCCCCTTCGCCTTTTCCCTGGAGGCGGATCAGCAGCTGGCCCTGGCCTGGAGCGGCGGCCGCATCAGCGGTGAAGAGATCCTGCGGGAGCAGTCGGTGGTGAGCACCACCAACGGTGATCTGGCGGTGAGGCTCCAGGTGCCGGATGCGGTGCTCACCGGGCAGCGCTACGACGTCGACCTGATCGTCGATCAGCCCTTGCAGGGGGCGATCACCGCTGGCGGGCTGATTGCCCTCACGCCTGAACAGGTGAAAACCTTTGAAACTCCGATCCTGCCGATGGGGCCGCTCTACGGCGGTGGGCTGTTCAAGACCGTTCAGGCGCCCGCCAGTCCCGGTGCCCAGACCTGGGCGCTGGTGCTGGTGCATCCCAAGGGCATCATCAGCTTCAGCAAGCGGGTGCGGGTCGTCAGTGACCGGGCCCAGCTGACCCCCTGACCGTCTGGCTGTCGTACCTGTGACCGCAGACGGTCACGGCGCTGTCAGAGCTGGGGGCGACGGTGGTGGGGTTCTTCTCAATCCCCTTCCATGGTTGCGTTCTTCCGTGGGCGCCGCGCCACTGTCCCCGGGGCGGGTGGTCGCCGGCCTTGGGCTTTTCAAGCCCCTCTTGTGGTCGCCCTGGCCCTTGGCCTGGCCGGAGCCGGTGCCATCGCCGGGGCCCAGGCCGGCATCGTGCCTGGTGATGGTCCCGATCCGTCGGCAGAAGGCTCCGGACCGCCCCCTGCGAGGGAGGCCCTGAGGCTGCAGAAGGCCCAGGCCTGGGAAAAGCTGGATGGTCGCCAGCGCCGCGCCCTGTTCGCCAGCTTGCGCACGATTGAAACCCGCGACGCCTCGGCCCGTCTGGCGCTGCTGGCTTCGGCGGAGCAATGCCTGGTACGGGCCCAGGGGGTCGCTGCGATCCAGGCCTGCCAGGAGCAG
Source organism: Prochloraceae cyanobacterium (assembly GCA_040377855.1). Taxonomy (GTDB): domain Bacteria; phylum Cyanobacteriota; class Cyanobacteriia; order PCC-6307; family Cyanobiaceae; genus CAIXOZ01. Next base: position 4,792 of record JBEINY010000111.1, read on the forward strand.
GAGCACGGCCGCCGTCGTTCTCTCAAGCAGGCCCATCACGCTTCGATCGAAGCCCTGATGCGCGGCTATGGCCTGCCCCTGCCGCCGCATCCCCGCAGGAATGGATGGCGCCAGGGGCGTCCAGGCCAGGGTGATTCGCTTCGGCAGGGGGCCCCGGCGGTCCCCCTGCGCTGAACGGAATCAGGCCTCGTTGAGGGCGGCCACGCCGGGCAGCACCTTGCCTTCGAGGAGCTCGAGGCTGGCACCACCGCCGGTGGAGATGTGGCTCATTTTCTCGGCCACTCCCACCTTTTCCACGGCTGCCACGGAATCACCGCCACCGATGATCGTGCAGCAGCCCTTGCCGCTCAGGTCGGCCAGGGTATGGGCGATGCCGTTGGTGCCGGCGGCGAACTTGTCGAACTCGAACACGCCCATGGGGCCGTTCCAGATCACGGTCTTGCAGTCGGCCAGGGCCTCCTGGAAGGCCTTGATCGAGTCGGGGCCG
>JBEINY010000052.1:0-14732 GCA_040377855.1 Prochloraceae cyanobacterium
CCAGGGTGGGGGCAAAGACGGGAATGGTGATGCGCGAAATGTGAGTTAAGATGAATGAATCAAAGGATGCAAAGATGGCAATCGCCCTGTGAATGGATGAGAGCGGTCCGATGTCGATGTAGTAATAGAAGACCTGCAGGCAAAGCAGTGAATAGACGATGATGAAGAAGATGATTTCCCATCGTTGAACTGGGCAGTCGGAGGCAGTCGTTATCCGGCTTGGCTTCCCTTTTTTGGTGTCAGTATTTGCGCTCATGTCTTCAATGCCCCAGGGCGTTGTCGAATCTGTAAGCCAAGGCAATCGCAGTTCCCATTGCCTAGGCCAGTGGAAGCACCGGCCCTGTTGTTCGCGTCCATATATGCGAGATGGGTGATGGCTGGTCTCACCCTTTTGGGCTGACCTGGCCGGACGTTCATGGTGTTCGGGTGCTGAGCTGTGTCAACGGGTATTGGCCTACCCTTGGATGGACGTCGACAGGGATTTGGGTTGACATTAGGGCACCCGACTCACAAGCTGACAATTCCTGGATGACTCGAAGGATTTCTTCCGCCCTGGCAAGTGATGGTTGAGTCGGCCCTGAAATTTCCGGTAGTTCAAGTGAACACCCCCTGTTCCAGGGCTGGGCTCAACCTTCCTGTGCTCGTTTGTGCTTCGCCTACCGAGCCCATGCAGGGGGGCGAGCTGTGATGGCCCAGCATGTCGGGTTGTGGATGCCTTGGACTGTGTTTCTGATCGCCTTGCTCCTGAAGCTGTGGCGCTTCATCACCCTGATCCGTCAGCATCTGTTGGGGCGTTCAAGCCGGGTGGATCTGTTCAGGCGGTCCCTGGAGCGAAGCTGGCAGCACCGTTGATCTCTTCATTGATCGTCTGTCTGGGTTGGAGCTCGGATCAGCCTCCACCGCAGAAGTGCCAGGAATCAATCACCCTGCTCCACTGAATTCGTGTTCGTTCTCCAGCCCTGATTTCCTCGACTTGGTTCCATTCGATAGTGATGAGATTCCGCGGTGGTGGCGATGCAGCGGCCACCATCCTGGGTGATCGATCAGTGTCCTTGGCTGGGGCCATCCCCGGGCTCTTTCCGGTCATCGCCAGGCCGTTTGAATCGTTTCATTCGGGCCAGGCAGAGCATTTCTTCCACCAGAAGGATAGCCGGTGCTGCATACATATAAAGGCCATTGATTCCTTGCCAGATATTGTCGATCAGTATCACGAATGTCAGGCATGAGAAGCCAAGGACCTAAACCCCCAGGATCCAGCGACGCAGCGACCTTGGGTAGGCAAGGGCATTCGCGGTTCCCATGGTGCGCCAGGACAGGAGCAGCAATCCGCCTTCCACCAGCAGCAGCAGGCCCTGGTATTCCACATTCACCCATTGCGATTGGCTCCACTGCCAGATGCTGCCTTCGAGCTGCCCGCCGTTGATCGCCTGTTTTCCGCTTTGCGGAATCATAACGGCCACGATCAGAATGATGGCAATGAAGGCCACGTCGGTGTTCTGAAGTCGACCCTTCAGTTGCACAATTGTCCGCAGTTTCAACCAGAGCAGCATCATCGTCAGGGCGATGAGCAGCAATGTGGTTGCAATCAGCGCCAGATGTTCAGGCCCCCCTTTGTGCACGGTGATTGGGATGGCTGTCTGAGACAGGGTGATCGCCACGGCGAAGATCCCGTCGATCATGTTGAACAGCGTGCTCGAATCCTTGGGAGCGCCCCGCATGGTGCCCTGCTAACACCAATCCACTCTAGAAACCTTGCCTTCCTGGCCTCCGTCGCCAGCGGCAGACCATAGTGGGGGCGATGGCACCCATGCTCCGTGGGTCGCAGGAGGAAAGAGCGGTGCGGGTCGGGGTCCTCCCCGTCACTCCCAAGTCCGTCGCTGTCCCGCAACTGTGATGGGGAGCCTCCTCCGGCTCTCCTCAGTCAGAACACTCCCCCCATCCTTCCCTCTGCATCCCGGCGCGGACCGGGCTTTCCCATGGCCTTGCACTCCACGCTCCAGGAAGGTTCACCCCCCTCCCGTTCCCAGGCGCCGGAGGGCGCCGGCGGTTTGGCCCGGACAACGATCGTCGGTTCGGCCCTGACGGCATCGGCCCTTGCCCTGGGGGCCCTGCTCTGGCCGGCTCCCGCCTCCGCCCACCATCTGATGGGCCTGTTTCAACTCAGCCAAGGCCCCCTGGCTGGGTTCCTGAGCGGCCTTGGCCATCCCCTGCTCGGTCCAGACCATCTGCTGTTCCTGTTGTCCGTTGGTCTGGTGGCGTTGAGCCGTCCCTGGGGATGGGTTCTGGCCCTGTTGGCGGCCGGATTGGGCGGCAACGCCCTCGGCCTGGGGCTGCCCCAGTTCCCCGGGGTGGAGCTCCTGGTGGGTCTGTCCCTCGTGGCGACAGGACTGGTGGTGGCCCGCAAGTTGCCTGCCCCGGTCCTGATCCCCCTCTACGCCTTTCACGGAGCCGCGCTCTCGTCATCCGTGATCGGTTGGGAAACCACCCCGATTGCTTGTTACCTCGTCGGTTTGCTGGTCAGTCAGTCTCTGCTGCTGCTGTTGGCCCTCACCGTCGTGCGGCGCTGGCGATCCCTCGCGTCCGATCAGGCCCTGACCCTGGTGGCCGGTCTGCTGATCGGCCTGGGCCTGGCTTTCTCCTGGACCACCCTGGTGCCCTGAGCTCAGAGGCTGGCCTGGATCGTCCAGGCTCCGCCAGCTCCGGCGGAGAACCGGCAGCGCAGCTGGCGGTTCAGCCACTGACAGGTTCCCCTGGCCACGGCCCCCAGCGGTGTTGCTCGAGCCAGTCCGCGGCCGTCAAACTGCATCGTTGACAGGCCCGTGACCACCAGATTGAGCTGGGGGGTCAGCTGGCAGCCGTTGGGGTTGCAGTCGAGACCCTCCCCCTCCTTCACGGTCCCGATCAGCTGCAAGCGTCGGTGGTCCAGCTGGCTGTCCTGGCTGCGCACAAAACGCAGGCTCAGCACCTGATCACTTGTCTGCACCACCTCGAGACGCTGGCAGTGCCAACCGTTCTGGCCCTCTTGGCGGATCTGACAGTTCTGCAGGCCCCCCTGCCAGCGGCCGAAATCATCTCGGGCACTCACCCCTGTCGTCGCTGCCAACCCCAGGGGGATCACCAGGGCCAGGCCCTTGGTGATCCTGGAGGTTCGAGGCTTGCCAGGGCGTCGTTCCCGTTTGGCGACCCGCCCGCTGTTGCGGGGGCTCTCCTGCTTGCATGCGGCCATCTCAGTAGTTGGAATCGGCCACGCAGGCACCCTCACAGCTGATGCCGTTGCTGGCGGTGCGGCCGCAATGGTGGCAGAGGATGGTCTCGCCCGTCTGGTCAAGGGCCTGGTCCCTGGGCTGGGGGGCTGCCGTGGGGCTGGTCTCGTTCATGGCCGATTGATCATGGATGGCATCTTCTTCGATTGACCCTGTCATGGCGAGCCGCCGATCCGACGCGAGATGGGGTGATGGCTGCTGACACGATCCGGTTGCCGGATCGGCCACCATCCCCGGACATCGCCGTGGGCACCTGGGCCTGGGGTAACCAGTTCCTCTGGGGTTACCAGCCGGGCCTGGATTCCCAGTTGCAGGCCACCTTCGAGAGGGCAGTCGAGCTCGGTTTCACCCTTTTCGATACCGCCGATTCCTACGGCACCGGCAGCTTCCAGGGCCGCAGCGAATCCCTTCTTGGTCAGTTCGTGGCCGCCCTGCCGCAGGAACGTCGTCGCCCGCTCACCGTGGCCACCAAGCTGGCCCCCTTTCCGTGGCGCCTGGGCCGCCGCGGTTTCGATCGAGCCTTTCGGGCCTCCCGGCAGCGCCTGCAGGGAAAGCTCGATCGGGTGCAGCTTCACTGGAGCACAGCCCGCTACGCCCCCTGGCAGGAGGGCCCCCTGCTTGAGGGGCTCGCCGATCTGCTGGAGCGGGGCGAGGTGACCAGCCTCGGGGTGTCCAACCTGGGCCCCCGTCGCCTCGGCCGGGTTCACCGGCGCCTGGCCGACCGGGGTGTCGTCCTCGCGAGTGTGCAGGTGCAGGCCTCCCTGTTGGCCCCTGAAGCCCTCGCACCCGGTGGTCTGATCGAGGTCTGCCGCGATCGTGGGATCACCCTCCTCGCCTACAGCCCCCTTGCCCTGGGGCTCTTGACCCGTCCGGCGGCCATGCCGATCGAGGGTGCCGCTCCCCGGCGGTTGCTGGCATCAAGGCTGAGGCCTGCCCTCACGCCCCTGCTGGCCTGCATGGCGGAGATCGCTGCCAGCCATGGGGCCCTGCGGGACGAGAAACCGGATCTGGCGGCGGTGGCCCTGAACTGGGTCCGGGCCCACGGTGCCGTGCCGATCGTCGGGCTCCGGCGCGTGGACCAGGTGGAGTCGGCTGCCGCCGCCCGCAGTTGGTCGTTGCAACCGGCAGAACGGGAGGCCCTGGATGGCCTCAGCCGGGCGCTGACCGTGCGCATGCCGGCCAATCCCTTCCAGAGCGCCTGAACCCGATCGGGCCGGCTCAGGGCATCAGGCCACTGGGGTCGGGGGTGAGCACCACCGGCATGGCCGCCGGACGAGGTTGGGGCAGCTCCCCGGGATGGTGCGGTCGGATCAGGGGCACCACGTTGCGTGGGGCTTCATGGTCGCTGGTCGGTTCAGGGGGTTCGCCGGTGCTGATCTCGGGTTCACAGGCGGCCAGAGCCTCCTGAAGCAGGGAGTCGAAGGTGGCGCCGCTGAGACGGTGACGTGCGAGCTCCAGAAAGGCCCGGGCCAGGGATTCCCCGGCGGCTGCCCGCAGGGCCGGGTTGCTGCGGCGCTGGTCCTGCTCCTCCTCCACCGCCCGGATGAAGCGTTCGGTGACATCCCGCTTGGTGGAGGCCCGGATGCGGGTGTCCTGCTCCATCGGCGTCAGGGACATCTGGGTGTCGAGCTCCTGAAGGCGCCGGCTCAGGCTCTCGAGCACATCCCGGGCTTCCCGTTGCACGTTGGCCAGCTGGCCATCGGAAAGGCGCGGCAGGTCGGCCACGAACACCTTGCCGTGATCCCGCAGGGTCAGGAAGGTGGGACGCACGGTGCTGCGGGTCGGCGCCATCTCCCGTGGCCGGATCGGCCGAAGCGGTGGTGTCGGGCCTGCCGAACTGCGGCGTCGGGTGATTCGACCAGCGGGACTGGGAGTATTCGGACGGGTGAACATCAAGTACGACGCAACGACGGATTCAGACCAGGGAGGTCACAACACAGAGAGGACCGACGTCCAAGGGTGATGGAGGGATGCCATCGGCCCTGTCGGATCCACCACAGGATCAGGCAGGGCAGCACCCTAGGCAGTCGCCGTTCTGTTGGCGTTCGCCCGGGGAGCTCTGATGCAAACCGGCGGCACCACAGCGGCAGCTGCGGGCCTCCTTCAGCTCGGCAGACCCGCCAGGGGGGCTCCATGGGGAGCTGGGCCGTTGACCACCTCCCCGAGGGGCCAGGCCTGATGGCCGGCGGCTGAGCACCCGGCCAGGGTGGCGTCGAGGCTCGCGGCCGGCACAACCAGGGTGAAGCCCACCCCGAGGTTGAAGGTGTTCCAGAGATCGGCTTCCGGCACGTCGCCGGCGCTCTGGAGCCAGTCGAACAGTGCGGGCCGTGCCCAGCTGCCGGGATCAATGCGGGCATGCAACCCCTGCGGCAGGCAACGGGGCAGGTTTTCAGGCAGCCCGCCGCCGGTGATGTGGGCCATGCCCCGGATCGGCAACCCGGCGGTGATCAGGGCCCGCACCAGCGAGCCGTAGAGCCGGGTGGGACGCAGCAGGCTTTCGATCACCCCGTCGTTGCTGTCGGGCAGGCGGTCGTTGGCGTCGGTGCCCGCCAACTCCAGGATCCGCCGCACCAGGCTGAAACCGTTGCTGTGCACCCCGCTGCTGGCCACCCCCACGATCCGATCGCCGGCTGTGATCGCCCGGCCATCGATCAGGGCTTCCTCCTCCACCACGCCCACGCAGAACCCGGCCAGGTCGTAACGGCCTGGGGCATAGAAGCCAGGCATCTCGGCGGTCTCTCCCCCCAGAAGGGCACAGCCGCTCTGGCGGCAGCCGTCGGCGATGCCCTCCACCACCGCCGCCATCGCTTCGGGGCTGAGCTTGCCCGTGGCGATGTAGTCGAGGAAGAAGAGGGGATCAGCGCCGCTGGTGATCACATCGTTGACGCACATCGCCACCAGGTCGATGCCGACGGCATGGTGCTGGCCATGGGCCTGGGCCAGTTCCAGCTTGGTGCCAACGCCATCCGCGCCGGCCACCAGCAGGGGCCGCTGCAGGCCGGTCGGGATCCGGCACAGCCCCCCGAAGCCGCCAAGGCCGCCCACCACCTCAGGTCGGCGGGTGGACTCGACGCTGGAGCGGATGCGATCGACGAAGGCTCGCCCTGCCTCCACATCCACCCCTGCTGTCCGGTAATCCATCGCGTCGGCCCCTGCGCTGCATTGGCTCCCCATCCTCCGATGGCAGCCGACGCCGGGCTCGGTTGCCATGAACGCAACCACCCCCCACGGGGTACGTCAAGGGTGGACGCTTGCTTCATTGGCCCACGGTTTGATCAGGTTGGCTTATGCCACCGATTGCTCTCGCTGATCGCGTGCCCGAGGGTTTCGCGGCGCAATGCCAGTGCTGGCCTGCTCCCCTGGGGATGATGATGATTTCTGATCAGTGGATTGTGTGCGCATTGCATCTGTATTCCCTTGGTTTTGGCGTTTAGGTTTGCCCCGTCGTCAATTCTCGATAGGAACTCCACCAACCGATTCGCATCTCCCTTTCCCCCAATGAGGGAATCGTTTCGTCTTCGGTAAACCACCCATTTTTGGGTTGCAGCTGCCAAATGGCGGCGGGTTCCGATTGTTATGCAAAGCATTTTTCCCCTCGGCGCTCTCGTCGTCCTTCTGTCCGGCAGTAGCGCCCTGATTCCTGTTCTGGCCGATGCGGGCCTGGCATCCACGGGTCCCCAATCCATCGCCGTCAGCGGCTCTGGAGCTTCTGCTTCTGAAGACCTCGCCATCCGCGCCCAGGAAGGAGCTCCCCCGGAGGAGGATTCGGTTCTCCCGACTCCCGGTCTTCCCATTGCCGCTCCCCAGCAGCCCCGGGTGATTCAGGTGAGCATGGGGCAGGCCAGCTGGTACGGCCCAGGCTTCTATGGCAACCGTACGGCCAGCGGTGAAGTCCTTCGCCGCGGCACCCTCACCGCTGCCCATCGAACCCTTCCCTTTGGGACCAGGGTTCGGGTCACCAACCTCCTGAACGGCAACAGTGCCGTCGTCCGCATCAACGACCGCGGTCCTTTCCACAGCTCCCGGGTCATCGATCTGGCCCATGGAGCCGCCACCGAGCTTGGGGTTGCCTCCAGTGGTGTGGCCCAGGTTCGCCTTGAAGTGCTCCGCTGAAGCACGGGTTGGCCTGGTTTCGCCGGCCTTCCGATCCAACCTTTCCGGCCCATCCGCCATTCTGGGGATGGGCTTTTTTGATGTGTTGTCGTGCTCCTGCTCCACACCAGCACGGCCCTGACAGCGTGGAGTCGGGAGGCGCGCCTCTCTCAACCATCACGCCCCCTGCACTTCGTGCCCACCATGGGCGCCCTGCACAGGGGCCATCAGCAACTGGTCATCCGGGCGGCCCAGCCCAGGAGCGGTCTCCGGCCCCTGGTGCTGGTCAGTGTCTTCGTCAACCCGCTGCAGTTCGGCCCCGGCGAAGATCTTGAGCGCTACCCGCGTCAGCTCGAGGCCGACGCCCGGTTGGCGGCCGAGGCCGGAGCGGATGCCCTGTTCGCCCCAGGCGTCGACGACCTCTATCCCCTGGGGGAGGAGGGGGTGACCCGCGTCTCTCCGCCGACCCAGCTGTTGCAAACCCTCTGTGCCCGCCAGCGCCCCGGGCATTTCGACGGGGTCGCCACGGTGGTCTGCCGGTTGCTGGCCCTGGCGCAGCCCGATCGGTTGCTGCTCGGGGAGAAGGACTGGCAGCAGCTGGTGATCTTGCGGCGGGTGATCCGGGATCTGGCTTTGCCCGTCACGGTCGAGGGTGTGGCCACCGTGCGCGAGGCCGATGGGCTGGCCCTCAGTTCCCGGAACCGCTACCTCGATCCGAACGAGCGTCGCAGAGCTTCCTCCCTGCCGGCCGTGCTGGCCGCGGCGGCCCAGGGGATTTCCGACGCGATCCCTGTTTCGGAGCTCGAGCAGGCGATCCGTGGGCAGCTGTTGGAGGCTGATTTGGAGCCCCATTACGTGGAGGTGGTTGAACCCCATACGCTGAGGCCACGTCAACACCTGCAAGGGATCTCCCTGCTCGCCGTCGCCGTCACCTGCGGGCCTGCCCGCCTGATCGATCACCGTTTTCTGATGACCCGCGCCCCGATTGTTGCCATCGATGGACCGGCTGGAGCCGGCAAGAGCACCGTCACCCGGGCCTTTGCTGATCGGCTCGGGCTGGTGATGCTCGACACCGGTGCCATGTACCGCGCCGTCACCTGGTGGGTGCGGCAGCGGGGCGTTGATCCCGCGGATCCCGTGGCGGTGGCCCCCCTGCTGGAGGACCTCGATCTTCAGCTCAGCCGAGCGATCGACTCCGGCGAGCAGCAGGTGCTGATCAATGGCCACGATGTCACCGCCGCCATCCGCAGCCCGGAGGTCACAGCCCTGGTGTCCGTGGTGGCCGCCCATCCCTGCGTGCGTGCTGCCCTGACGGCCCAGCAGCAGCGCCTGGGGGCCCGGGGGGGGCTGGTGGCAGAAGGCCGGGACATCGGCACCGCCGTGTTTCCCGATGCTGAGCTCAAGGTGTTTCTGACAGCCACCGTGGCTGAGCGGGCCCGTCGCCGGGCGGCCGATCTCGCCGAGAGGGGCTTTGAGGTGCCGCCCCTGGCGGAGCTGGAGTCCCAGATCGCCGAGCGGGATCATCTCGATTCAAGTCGCGCCGTGGCCCCCCTGCGCCAGGCAGAGGATGCCCACGAACTCATCACCGATGGCCTCGGCGTGGATGCCGTCATCCAGCGGCTCGTTGACCTGTTCCGGGAGCAGGTGCCCGAGGAGGCCTGGTTGGGACCGGCGCGGGCATCCGGCTGAGGGGGCGGTCAGCCCCGATCGCCGGGATCCTGTGGTTGTGAGCTGCCGGCGCGGGGCCGTCGTTCCAGCAAGTGGGCGAGCAGGCCGGTGCAGGCATCCTCCAGTAGGTCGAGCACCTCGTTGAAGCCCTCGGCGCCTCCGTAGTAGGGGTCTGGCACCTCCAGGGTCTGGAAGTGATGGCAGTGGCGCGTGATCGGTTCGATGCGGGCCCGGGTCGGTTGTCCCCCGGCCAGCCGCTGCACTGCCGCCAGGTTGTCTGCATCCATGGTGAGGATGTGATCGAACTGCTGGAGATCCAGGGCCGTGATCTGGCGGGCCCGGCTCGGCAGCACCACACCCCTTGCCCCAGCGGCCTGAATCATGCGGCGATCGGCTGGTTTGCCCACGTGCCAGCCGCCCGTGCCGGCGGAGTCCACTGCAAACGCCTCTCGCAGGTCCTGCTGGGCGATCAGGTGCAGAAACAATCCTTCCGCCGCCGGTGAGCGGCAGATGTTGCCCAGACAGACAAACAGCACCCGGGTCGGTGGCGCCATTGGTGCGGCACGATCAGCCATCGGCCCCAACCCGCTTCAGGGCCAGGGCTGCCCGCAGCCGCACCACCGGGGTGTCCTCGCTGGGGAGGGCCGCCAGGGATGCCAGTTGCTCGCGGATCCGGGGAAGCACGGCCAGCCGCTCCGCCTGCCCTGGGGGCTCTGGCAGGGCCAGGCGCTCCAGACCGACCACCACCGCGTAGCGAACGACCCATTCGCCATCGGCCGCCCCATGTTCGAGGGCCTGCAGGCAGCGCAGCAGGGTGGAGGAGCGCTCCGCCTCAGCCAGGGTTTCCAGCCGGAGCTGGCCCAGGCCCCTGGCGGCAGCCCGGCGAACGCTCGGCCCGACATCGGTGGCCAGGGCGTCCTCCAGCACGGCCAGGCCCTCGACGGCTCCGATGCCGGCCAGGGCCCGTACGGCCCAGGCACGGGCTCCGTAGTTGCTCGCATCGAGCTCAAGGAGCGCCGGAACCGAGGCCTGGCCAATCGTGATCAGGCCCTCAACGGCAGCGACGGCGGCACCGGGATTGTTGAAGCGCAGCACCTCCACCAGGGTTCCGGCGGCTTCCGCACGGGCTTCGGCGGCGAGGGCCACCGTGGCCCGGAGCATCTCATCAGCGCTATCGGCGCGCTCCACCGCTTCGATCAGGGCCGTCAGGGAGGGGATGGGGGTCGTGGTCACAGCAGCTCGTCCATGACGGCAAGAACGGCTTCGGGGCTGATGGTGGTCTCGCCGTCGGCCGGGTGGTTCTCCACCAGGCCCCTCAGGGCGATCAGTTTGAGGCTGTTTTCGGCCAGGGTGCGGGCAATCGGCTCGAGGGCGGGCCGCCAACCCACCGCCCCGAGGTCCATCAGGGCCGCCCGGCGGACCTGCAGTTGGGGATGCCGGAGCATTTCGAGCAGCGGTTCGGCCCAGCGTGGATCGCGGCTGAGCTGCAGCAAGGCCCGGCAGGCGGCGCTGCGGATCAATGGTCGGTCATGGTTGAGGAAGGGCTCGATCACGGCTTGCACCTCAGGACTGGCGACGCCGATCGCACCGAGGGCCTCCAGCATCGCTTCGCAGGGTTCGACCAGCCGGGGACTGTCCGGGCGCCGGGCCCCTGCCACCGCAGGCCCCGATGCCAGCCTCCGGGCAATGGCAGGGGCGGCTTCCTGGCAGTTCAGCTCCCCGAGCGACCGGGCTGCCGCTTCGCGAAGGCCGTCGTCGTCATCCTCCAGGGTGATGAGCAGGTCGGGGATGGCGGCCTCGGCCGGGGCCCCGAGTTTGCCCAGGGCTCTGGCGGCATTGCGGGCCACGGCGTTGTGCTCGACACCACTGCCGGGGGAGCCCCGGTGGCGCTGGGCCAGGGCCCTGCGCAGCAGAGGCACGGTGTCGGGATGGTGGCTGCGCATCCGGCCCAACCACCAGGCGGCGTAGTACTGGTCGCCCTGGTTGTCGTTCTGGCGCAGGCGCGACAGGGCTTCGGCCTCCGTGATCGGCGCACCGGATCCGGGCTGGGGGGATTCGGCCATGGCCGACGGGCAGGAATCTGACGTCCTGATGCTGCCATTGCCGGTCCCATCGCAGGCCCTCCCAGGGCGGACTGACATGGGAGGGGTGAGCCCTGTGCCCGGGGTGGTGGGGAGGATGGCACAAAAAAAGGGCCCCCTGAGAGGGGGCCCAGCTGTCCAGGGGTCTGGGGATCAGACGAGGGCAGCGATGGCGTAGTCGATGTAGTTGTTGGCGATGACACCGGGATCGCCGGCGATGCCGTGGTTGGCCTTGATGTAGTTCAGGGCTTCGACGTACCAGGAGGGGGAGAGTTCGAAGGCGCGGTTGATTTCATCGAGACCGGCGATCAGATACTCATCGATGGGGCCGGTGCCACCAGCGACCAGGCAGTAGGTGACCTGACGGAGGTAGTAGCCGATGTCCCGGGCGCACTTGGCCTTGCCGCGGGCGTCGGAGGCGTAGTTGCTGCCCTGCATCTGGGTGGTGTAGGGGAACTTGTTGTAAACGGCCTGGGCGGCGCCGTTCACGAGTTGGTCAGCGTTGGCGGTGAGGGCCTTGGCAGCAGCCAGGGCATTGGCGGCACGCTCGAAACGACCTAAAGCGGCGTTCAGTTCGGTGTTGCTGAGGAAACGACCCTGGGAGTCGGCAGCAGCAACGGCCTCGGTGAGGGGGGTTTTCATGGTGATGAAGGAAGGAGTGTGAACCGGACGAAAAACCGAGGATCAGGCGACAGCAGCAGCTGCGCGATCGAAGTAGGTGCCGATTTCGGAGACGAGACCGGAGCAGTCGCCGGGGGTGATGCCGTTGCGATCGTTGACGATGGCGATGGCGGCGTCCTTCATCTTGCGGATGCCTTCAGCCACGGAAGCGCCAGGAACGCCGAGGGCGAGGTAGGTCTCACGCAGGCCGTTCAGGCAGCGATCTTCCAGCACGGAAGCGTCACCGGTGAAGGCGGCGTAGGTGATCTAGCGGAGAACGATCTCCATGTCGCGCAGGCAAGCAGCCATGCGACGGTGGGTGTAGGCGTTGCCGCCAGGAGCGATCAGCGCAGGCTGCCGATCGAACAGATCGCGAGCAGCGCTGGTGACGATCTTGGAAGCGTTGGAGGTGATGCGGTTCACGGCATCCATACGCTTGTTGCTCTCAGCCACCATGGCGGCGAGGGCATCGATTTGACCAGCGTTCAGGAATTCGCCGCGGGCATCGGCCTGGACGACCACCTTGGCAAACACGTCACACTCTGCGGAGAACGTTCTTGTCATGGGAGTCGTGAGTATCAAGGGGGCTGGTCGCGCTGTGAAGACAGGCAATTCTTTGCAAAGAAAGAGGCCCGTACTTGTTGCGCCCATTAAGTTGACGACGTGCTTTACCGGCACGACTGACCTCCTGATCGCCAACCATGACCATTGCCCTTGCCTCCCAGCTGCGTGAAGGCACCAAGAAAGCCCACACCATGGCCGAAAACACCGGCTTCGTGAGCTGCTTTCTCAAGGGCGTGGTGGACAAGGCCAGCTACCGCACCCTGGTGGCCGACCTCTACTTCGTGTATGACGCGATGGAGCAGGAAATCGGCAAGCTGCGAGCCGCCGGCCATCCGGTGGTGGGCCCGGTGGGCTTCCCTGAACTGAACCGGCGCGAGAGCCTGGAGCAGGACCTGGCCTTTTACTTCGGCGAAGGCTGGCGCAACAGCGTCAAGGCCACCCCGGCCGCCCAGGAGTATGTCGCTCGCATTCATCAGATCGCCCAGGAGTCGCCCGAACTGCTGGTGGGCCACCACTACACCCGCTACATCGGCGACCTCTCCGGCGGCCAGATCCTCAAGGCCATCGCCCAGAAGGCGATGAACCTCGGCGAGCACGACGGCCTGCGCTTCTACGCGTTCGACGCCATTCCCGACGAAAAGGGCTTCAAGGCCGACTACCGCGCCACCCTTGACGCCCTGCCGATCGATCAGGCCACGGCCGATCGGATCGTGGCGGAGGCCAACCACGCCTTCCACCTGAACATGACGATGTTCCAGGAACTGGAGGGCAACCTGATTGCTGCCATCGGCAAGGTGCTGTTCGGCTTCCTCACCCGCCGCCAGCGCAGCGGCAGCACCGAGGCAGTGGTGGCCTGAGGGCGGGTGGGTCAGGCAATGCTGATGCCTGTGAGCGCCAGCGGCACCGGCAGGCCTGCTTGCGCTGTCACGTCAAACCAGCAGTATCGGAGCCGCGCGTACTGCGGTCTCGGCTGCGCATCGGGAAACCTGAGACTCGGGTTAGCCCTTAGCTCCCGTACTCAACATCGCCAGGGCTATCCAGAGCACGAGTCCGGTCAGCACGAAGCCACCAGTCGCCACAAAATACCGCCAAGCGTTCTGCACAGCCGGGGTGGGCTGGTTGACCAGCCAAGCCGGACGCGGCCAGCCTGCCCAGCTGCCACTGCCGACCCCGGGAGCGCGAACGGCCATGGTGTCACGCCAGTAGGCGTCGTAGCGGGGGGCTTGCTGGTTGAAGGGGATTGTGCCCACCGACTGGCCGGCCAGCACCCGGGCGCGTTGGTAGGGCACAAGGTCTTCCCCGAAGGTTTCCAGATATTCCGTTGAATCGATCAGGGCATCGATGAAGGCCGGCAGCCCTTGCTCCGCGATCACGATCGACCAGGCGATGCGTTCCTGCTGGCCGTGTACCGGCCGGCCCAGCACCCGGCCAACCACCTGTTCCACCACGCGGTAATTGCTATTGCAGCGGTAGAAGTCGTTGCGGAATTTCTCCGAGCGCAGCAGCTGGCGCACGAACTCGCGGGTGCTGATCTGGCCGGAGCGCAGCTGCGACTCGAGCATCGCATCGCGGTCGCGCTTGAAGGCGTGGAAGTACACCTGGCGATAGGCCTGCTCGATCAGGGCATCGGCGGCAGCTCCATCAAGCTGACTGGCCTGCCGACCAATCTGGCGAGAGGTCTCTTCGCTGGCTGCAAGAAAGTTGCTGACCCTGGCGTTGCTGGTGAGAGGTTTGGTGGCCAGAACAGGCAGGGTCATTGAGCAGACAGGAAGCAAACGAAAGAAAGTATTGACTGCTGCGATGGGCTCAGGCTTGGGGCAAGTAAAAACCATAAAGAACTTAATCTTCCGTACCAGCTCGCGATTGATTGGGGGCTGAGGCGGGCACCGTGCTGGTGTCCCCTCCAGGACCAGCTTCTTGCAGGGCTGTTGCAGGCCAGGCAGGCGATCCACAACTGCGCAGAGGCCGTGGGCCATTGCGGGGCTCCCATGGCGTCAGTCGAGAATGCGATCGACGCTCACCAACCTCGTGACAAGCCCGGCGGCCGGTGCCTCGATGCCGCCGGGCTTGAAGGTTGCCTGAAAAAACCATTGGCGCCCGTCCTGACTGCGCCGCTCGACCCTGAAGTCGCTGAGCCCCAGCGGCCCCAGTGCCAGGCTGAGAGCATCTCCACTGCAGCCGGGCACGTTGACCTGCATGGCCTCCAGGCCTGCGGCAGCAACGCGATAGGTGGGCATGAAAGCACCGCATCGGTGATCAACCCTCCCATGGGAGGGCCTTTTCAGTGCTCGGTGTCAACTACATAGGCGGCTCGCGTCAATTACGTAGGCGGGTAGGAGCCCCCAACCCCCTGCCATGGCAGGGGGTTGGGCCGCGCTGGCTTTGCGGCTCGGTTGGCGGGTAA
>JBEINY010000067.1:0-11157 GCA_040377855.1 Prochloraceae cyanobacterium
GCCGCCTGGAACAGCCGCACCGCTTCAAGGCTGCCCGCATCAAGCTGGCCCAGCTTCTGACGGTGCAACAGGAGCGCAAGCGCTCCACCGCCTCCTGACCCCCCCCTCGAACCCCATGGCACTCAAGGAAAGGGTCGGCACCGTCGTCAGCGACAAGATGGACAAAACGGTGGTGGTGGCGGTGGAAAACCGCTTCCCCCATCCCATCTATCAAAAGACGGTCAGCCGCACCACCCGCTACAAAGCCCACGACGAAGGCAATCAATGCCGCGTGGGTGATCGCGTACGCATCACCGAAACCCGTCCCCTCAGCCGCACCAAGCGATGGACTGTGGCCGAGGTTCTCACCACAAACGCCGGTTGAGGAGGGACGACCAATGATCCAACAAGAGACCTTCCTGAACGTCGCTGACAACAGCGGCGCCAAGCGCATCCAGTGCATCCGTGTGCTGGGGACCAACCGTCGCTACGCCCACGTGGGCGATGTGATCGTGGCCGCCGTCAAGGATGCGATGCCGAACATGGGCGTTAAGAAATCCGATGTCGTCAAGGCCGTTGTGGTGCGCACCCGTGCCACCCTGCGCCGCGACACCGGCAACTCGATTCGCTTCGACGACAACGCTGCCGTGATCCTGGGGAATGACAACAACCCCAAGGGAACCCGCGTGTTTGGTCCTGTCGCCCGCGAACTGCGCGAGCGCAATTTCACCAAGATCGTGTCCCTCGCCCCGGAGGTGATCTGAGATGGCAACCGCTACGCCTAAAGCCAAACCGTTGGTTCGCATCAAGATGCGGATCCGCAAAGGCGACACCGTTCAGGTGATTTCCGGCAAGGACAAGGGGAAGACCGGTGAGGTGCTCCGCACCCTGCCCTACGAGAACCGCGTCATCGTGCAGGGCATCAACCTGCGCACCCGCCACGTCAAGCCGACCCAGGAGGGGGAAACCGGACGCATCGTCACCGAAGAGGCCTCCCTGCACGCCTCCAATGTGATGGTGTACTCCACCGCCAAGAAGGTCGCCAGCCGCGTCGACATCGTGGTTGAAGCCGACGGAACCAAGAAGCGCCGTCTCAAGAAGACCGGCGAGATTCTCGATTGAACATCATCGACGTCCCTCGCGCACCCGCGCTGCGGCCTCGTCGGTGAATCTCTCGATTCCTCTCTGAACGTCGTCTCGTTCCCACCCATTCCTGTCCTGTCCGCCTTCTGACCCAGTCCAGAAGCGCACCCCCCTCCCCCCCGTCATGTCACTCAAACAGAGCTATCGGGAGACGATCCAGCCCAAGCTGCTGAAGGATCTCGATCTCACGAATATCCACGAAGTCCCGAAGGTGGTGAAAGTCACCGTCAACCGCGGACTCGGGGAAGCTGCCCAGAATGCCAAGGCCCTTGAAGCCTCGATCACCGAACTGGCCACCATCACCGGTCAGAAGGTGGTGGTGACCCGCGCCAAGAAGGCCATCGCCAGCTTCAAGATCCGCCAGGGCATGCCGATCGGCGTGGCGGTCACCCTTCGCGGTGAACGCATGTATGCCTTCTTGGAGCGCCTGATCAACCTGGCCCTGCCAAGGATCCGCGATTTCCGCGGGGTCAGCGACAAGAGTTTTGACGGCCGGGGGAACTACACCCTGGGGATCCGCGAACAGATCATCTTTCCAGAGATCTCCTTCGACAAGATCGACGCCATCCGGGGCATGGACATCACCATCGTGACCAGCGCCCGTAACGACGAAGAGGGCCGGGCCCTCCTCCGCGAGATGGGAATGCCGTTCCGCAGCAACTGAGCCCTCCTCGGACACGACCATGGCCAACCACGACCCAATTTCCGACATGCTCACCCGCATTCGTAATGCGAGTGAAAAGCGTCACCAGACCACCAAGATTCCAGCCTCCCGCATGTCGCGCAACATTGCGCGGGTGCTTCAGCAGGAAGGATTCATTGCCGACATCAGCGAAGACGGTGATGGCGTGCTCAAGCACATCGTGCTCGAGCTCAAGTACAGCGGCAAGCACCGCAACCCGACCATCCGCTCCGTGCAGCGGGTCAGCAAGCCGGGCCTGCGCATCTACAAGAACACCCGTCAACTGCCGAAGGTCCTCGGGGGCCTTGGCGTGGCCATCATCTCCACCTCCAAGGGTGTGATGAGTGACCGTGACGCCCGCAAGCAGGGCGTCGGTGGCGAAGTGCTCTGCTACGTCTACTGATCCTGGGAGGTTGATCCATGTCTCGTATTGGTAAAGCACCTATCCCGGTTCCCGCCAAGGTCTCCGTCTCCATCGACGGACTGGCCGTAACGGTGAAGGGCCCCAAGGGTGAACTCAGCCGCATCCTTCCGGATGGCGTGGCTGTCGCCCAGGAGGGTGACACCCTCCTGGTCACCCCAACCACGGAAAGCCGCCGGTCCCGGGAACGCCACGGTCTCAGCCGCACCCTCGTCGCCAACATGGTCGAGGGCGTCAGCCAGGGCTTCACCCGCAAGCTCGAGATCGTCGGCGTCGGCTACCGCGCTGCCCTGCAGGGCACCAAACTCGTGGTGAGCGCCGGTTACAGCCATCAGGTGGAGATGGTGCCCCCCCAGGGCGTCACCTTCGCCGTTGATGGCAACACCACCGTGCTGGTCTCCGGTGCCGACAAGGAACTTGTCGGCAATGAGGCGGCCAAGATTCGGGCCATTCGTCCCCCTGAGCCCTACAAGGGCAAGGGCATTAAGTACGAGGGCGAGCGGATTCTCCGCAAGGCCGGTAAGACCGGTAAGAAATGAGGTCTGCCTGAGCGTCGTTACTCTGTACAACCATGTCCACTCTTTCTCGCAAACAGCAGACCCAGAAGCGGCACCACCGCCTGCGTCGGCAACTCTCCGGCACCGCAGCGCGCCCGCGCCTGGCGGTGTTCCGCTCCAACAACCACATCTACGCCCAGGTCATCGACGACGACGCCCAGGCCACCCTCTGTGCCGCGTCGACCCTCGACAAGGATCTGCGCGTCAGCCTCAAGATCGGCAGCACCTGCGATGCCTCCGTGGCCGTGGGTGAGCTGGTCGCCAAGCGTGCCCTGGCGAAGGGCATCCAGCAGGTGGTCTTCGATCGCGGCGGCAACCTGTACCACGGCCGGGTCAAGGCCCTGGCTGATGCCGCCCGGGAAGCGGGCCTTCAGTTCTGATCCCTGCTCTCACCATGACCGAAACCAACGACCAGATTCAATCCAACGACATCCCGGCAGCGTCCGACGTTCCCGCAGCGGCCGATGGCCAGCAGGAACGCCGTGGCGGCGGCCGGGGCGAGGGCAAAGGTGATCGCCGTGGCGGTGGCCGGGGCCGCGATAACCGTCGCGGTCAGGAACGCGACTCCGAATGGCAGGAACGCGTCGTGCAGATCCGCCGGGTCTCCAAGACCGTCAAGGGCGGCAAAAAGATGAGCTTCCGCGCCATCGTTGTCGTCGGCAACGAACGCGGCCAGGTGGGTGTGGGCGTCGGCAAGGCCGGCGATGTGATCGGTGCCGTTCGCAAGGGCGTGGCCGATGGCAAGAAGCACCTGGTGAAGGTGCCCCTGACCCGTCACAACTCCATCCCCACCCTGAGCAACGGCCGTGATGGCGCCGCCAGCGTCCTGATCCGGCCGGCTGCCCCTGGTACCGGTGTGATCGCCGGTGGCTCAATCCGCACGGTGCTTGAGCTGGCCGGGATCAAGAACGTGCTGGCCAAGCGGCTCGGTTCCAAGACCCCGCTCAACAACGCCCGCGCCGCTATGGAAGCCCTCTCGGGCCTCCGCACCCACAAGGAGACCGCCAAGGAGCGGGGCATCTCCCTCGAGCAGATCTACTCCTGAGCCCCGCCATGACCCTGAATCTCCAATCCCTCACGCCCCAGACCGGGGCCCGTCGTCGCAAATTGCGCAAGGGTCGCGGCATCGCCGCCGGCCAGGGCGCCAGCTGCGGCTTCGGCATGCGCGGCCAGAAGTCCCGCTCCGGCCGACCCACCCGCCCCGGATTCGAGGGGGGCCAGATGCCCCTCTACCGCCGGGTGCCCAAGCTCAAGCACTTCCCGCTGGTGAACCCGAAGGAGTACACCGTGGTGAACCTGGCGAAGCTGGCCGGCCTCACAGCCGGTTCCACCGTCAACCGCGAGTCCCTGGAAGAGGCCGGCATCATCACCAGCCCCAAACACCCCCTGAAGGTGCTCGGCAGCGGTGAGATCTCCGTGAAACTGACCGTGCAGGCCGCCGCCTTCACCGCCAGTGCCCGCGCCAAAATCGAAGCCGCAGGTGGGACCTGCGACCTGATCGCCTGATCCGATGGTCCGCCGCCTGGCGCTCCCCTCACCCAGCCGGAAAACCGTCAGGCTCTGAGCCGTTCATCCTGGCCCGGGGGCCGGATGAACGGCTCTTTTCAATGCCAAGCTGCCCTTCTCCCCTCCGTTGTTGCCATGCTCGTCAGTCGGGGTCGAAACCCCAGCGCCGGTGAGATTCTCAGCCAGCTGATCCAGTCCACCAGCCTGCGGAGCCGGGTGCTCACCACCCTGGGGCTGCTGATCCTGGTGCGCGTGGGGATCTACATCCCCGTGCCTGGCATCAACCGGGAAGCCTTCCAGGAGTTCATCCGCAACGGCGGCCAGCTGATCGGCTTCCTCGACATCTTCACCGGTGGTGGCATCTCCACCCTCGGAGTGTTTGGCCTGGGGATCCTTCCCTTCATCAACGCCTCGATCATCATCCAGCTGCTGACGGCAGCCCTTCCCCAGCTGGAGGACCTCCAGAAGAATGAAGGGGAAGCCGGCCGCCGCAAGATCGCCCAGATCACCCGCTATGTC
Organism: Prochloraceae cyanobacterium; assembly: GCA_040377855.1. Classification (GTDB taxonomy): domain Bacteria; phylum Cyanobacteriota; class Cyanobacteriia; order PCC-6307; family Cyanobiaceae; genus CAIXOZ01. Next base: position 4,808 of record JBEINY010000067.1, read on the forward strand.
GCCCTGGGCTGGGGCATCCTGCAGAGCACGGTGTTCGCCCTGATCCTGCGGCCGTATCACGAAGCCGCCATCGCCGAGCCGGTGTTCGTGGTCCAGACCGCCCTGGCACTGGTGACAGGCTCCATGGTGGTGATGTGGATCAGTGAGGTAATCACGGAGCGGGGCATCGGCCAGGGGGCCTCCCTGGTGATCTTCCTGAACATCGTTGCCACCCTGCCCAAGGCCCTCGGCTCCACGATCCAGCTGGCAAAGACCGGTGATCGCAGCACCGTGAGCGGCATCATCGTGCTTGTGCTCGTCTTCCTGGTGACGATCATCGGGATCGTGTTCGTGCAGGAAGGCAGTCGCAGGATTCCGATCGTCAGCGCCAAGCGCCAGGTGGGCGGCACCGGCCAGCTTTCCGCTCGTCAGAGCTATCTGCCCCTGAAGCTCAACGCTGGGGGGGTGATGCCAATCATTTTTGCGTCAGCGGTGATCTTCCTGCCCCTGACCATCGCCAACGTCACCAAATCCGACTGGCTCGTGAAGGTGGCTGGCTACCTCAGCCCGAGCAGCAACACCCCCTGGCTCTATGCCCTGGTGTTCTTCGCCCTGATCTGCGGCTTCTCCTTCTTCTACGCCTCTCTCACCGTCAACCCGGCCGACATCGCCACCAACCTCAAACGAACCGGGGTGGCGATCCCAGGGGTGCGTCCGGGCTCCGCCACCGCGACCTATCTCGGGAACGTTCAGAACCGTCTCACCCTGCTCGGCGGCCTGTTCCTCGGTGCGATCGCGATCATCCCCTCAGCCGTGGAGGGGGCCACCAACGTCAAGACCTTCCAGGGCCTTGGGGCCACCTCCCTGCTCATTCTTGTGGGTGTCGCCATCGACACCGCCAAGCAGGTCCAGACCTATGTCATCTCCCAGCGCTACGAAGGCATGGTGCGCCAATAGGACTCGCCCCGTCGTCCTCAACCGCCAGGCCATCGTCGTCCCCTCTCACCCCAGCTCTTCCCAATCCCACCTCCCGCGATGAAACAGCGCCTCCTGTTCCTCGGCCCCCCCGGCGCCGGCAAGGGCACCCAGGCCCAGCAACTCGCCAGCCGCCACGGTCTCCTCCATCTCTCCACCGGTGATCTGCTGCGGGCGGAAGTGAAGGCAGGCAGTGCCCTTGGCCAGGAAGCCGAGGCGGTGATGGCCCGGGGCGAACTGGTGAGTGATGCCCTGGTGCTCGCGATCGTGCGGCAGCGGCTTGAACAGCATCAGGGGGGCTGGCTCCTGGATGGCTTTCCTCGGAACCCCGACCAGGCCGAGGCCCTCGATGAGCTATTGGCTGAACTCCATCAGAGCATCGAACTCGTGGTGCTGCTGGAACTCGATGACGGCCAGTTGATCCAGCGCCTCCTCTCCCGCGGCCGCAGCGACGACAACGAAGAAGTGATCCGCCATCGCCTCACCGTCTACCGCGAGCAGACGGAACCCCTCATCGCCCGCTACCGCAGCCTGGGGCTGCTGGAGGCCGTCGAGGCCACGGGCCCCGTGGAAGCGATTGCAGAGCGGATCGCCAACTTGATGGGTTGACCCTTGTGATAAGTTGGCGGTTTGCAAATTCGGAGAGCCCACCACCATGAAGGTGCGTGCCTCAGTCAAGGCCATGTGCGACAAGTGCCGGGTGATTCGTCGCCACGGCAAAGTCATGGTCATCTGTTCCAACCCCAAGCACAAACAGCGCCAGGGCTGACCCCCTAGCTGTTTCAAGCGCCCCCTGGCGCCGGCCCGAGCTGATCCCGGCAACGTCGAGCCGACCCTCCTCCTGGAGAGGTCCTAACGAGACCGCCGGTGCCCGCTAAGGCAACCCGCCTAAGGCATCGATTGTCCCCAGGGCTCCCAGAGCCCCGGAGACACCCCCTGATCACCTGAACGATTATTTCCGTGGCTCGGATTGCAGGCGTCGACATCCCCCGCGACAAGCGGATCGAGATCGCCCTCACCTACGTGTATGGCATTGGCCTGACCACGTCTCAAAAGATTCTGGCCAAAACCGGAGTCAACCCCGATACCCGGGTCAAGGACCTGAGTGACGCCGACGTGCAGAAGCTGCGCGGTGCCGCTGAGGGCTTCACCCTGGAAGGCGACCTGCGTCGCCAGGAGGGCATGGCCCTCAAGCGTCTTCAGGACATCGGCTGCGTGCGCGGTCGCCGACACCGTGCCGGCCTGCCGGTGCGCGGCCAGCGAACCCGGACCAATGCGCGCACCCGCCGGGGCGCCCGCAAGACCGTGGCCGGCAAGAAGAAGTAAGCCGACCCCGGGGCCCCTGCGCTCCACCCCTTCCTGTTCCCCCGATCACCTCCTGCGTCCCGCAGGCCTATTGCCATGGCGAAGCCAGCCAAGAAGTCCGGCCCCAAAAAGGCGAAGCGCAACGTCCCCAACGGCGTGGCCCACATCCAGAGCACCTTCAACAACACGATCGTGTCGATCACCGACACGGCCGGCGAAGTGATCTCCTGGTCGTCCGCCGGAGCCAGTGGCTTCAAGGGCGCGCGCAAAGGCACCCCCTTCGCCGCCCAGACGGCAGCGGAAGCCGCTGCCCGTCGGGCCCTCGAGCAGGGCATGCGCCAGATCGAAGTGCTGGTGCGTGGACCTGGATCCGGTCGGGAAACGGCGATCCGTGCCCTGCAGGTGGCCGGACTGGAAATCACCCTGATCCGCGACGTCACCCCGCTTCCCCACAACGGCTGCCGCCGTTCCAAGCGTCGCCGGGTCTGAGGGTCCGACCCCAGCGCTGTCCCCAGCGGACATCCCTATCCCTTCCGAGCTCCCAGACCGTGTTGCAATACCAGATTGATCGGGTCGAGCATCAAATTGCCGACGATCGCTCCCAGACCGGCGTCTTCGTCATCGGTCCCCTCGACCGAGGCCAGGCCATCACCCTGGGCAACGCCCTGCGTCGCGTGCTGATGGGCGGCCTTGAGGGGAGCGCCATCACCGCCGTGCGGATCGCCGGCGTGAACCACGAATACGCCACCATCCCCGGTGTGCGCGAAGACGTGCTCGACATCCTGCTGAACTGCAAGGAAGTCTCGGTCAACAGCCGCAGCCGCGAGCTCGAGATCGGCCGTCTGGTGGCCAACGGACCTGCGATCGTCACGGCCTCGGACCTGCAGTTCTCCTCCCAGGTCCAGGTCATCGACGGCGGCCGCACGATCGCCACCGTGGCCGAAGGCCACAGCCTCGAGATGGAAGTGCACGTCGAGCGTGGTATCGGCTACCGCCCGGTGGATCGCCACAACGAGGACACCTCCGCCATCGACCTGCTCCAGATCGACGCCGTGTTCATGCCCGTACGGCGCGTCAACTACACGGTTGACGAAACAGCCGTGGGCGAAGGCGGCTCGGCCCGGGAACGCCTGCGCCTCGAAATCCAGACCGACGGCTCCGTCACCCCCGACGATGCCATGGCCCAGGCGGCAAACCAGCTGATCACCCTGTTCCAGCCCCTGGCCACCCTCACCATGGTGGATGAGCCCGGGCTGGAGCCCGAGCCCTCCGCCGAGGCCCAGATTCCCCTCGAGGAACTGAACCTTTCGGTGCGTGCCTACAACTGCCTCAAGCGGGCCCAGGTCAACTCCGTGTCCGACCTGATGGGCTTCAGCTACGAAGACCTGCTCGAGATCAAGAACTTCGGTTCGAAGTCGGCCGATGAGGTGATTGAAGCCCTGGAGCGCATCGGCATCTCCCTGCCCCAGAGCCGCACCAGCGCCTGATCAAGCCAGGCTCTTCAACGTTCCCAAAACCTACGCCTACCGCCTGACGTCCCACCATGCGCCACCAGTGCCGAGTCCCCCTGCTGGGACGCCCCGCCGACCAACGCAAAGCGATGCTGCGGTCCCTGACCACCCAGCTGATCCGCGAAGGGAGGGTCACCACCACCAAGGCCCGTGCCAAGGCCCTGCGTTCTGAAGCGGAGCGGATGATCACCCTGGCCAAGGAAGGCAGCCTGGCCGCCCGCCGCCGCGCCATCGGCTACATCTTCGACAAGCAGCTGGTTCACGCCCTCTTCGACAAGGCCCAGGACCGCTACGGCGATCGCAACGGCGGTTACACCCGCATCATCCGCACCGTCCCCCGTCGCGGCGACAACGCTGAGATGGCGATCATCGAGCTGGTCTGACCATCTCGGCCCTGCCGGTCCCAGCGACAGTCCCAACCCACCATGTCAATCCGGAGCCCCCGTCCGTGATGCCCGAGCAGGTCCGCAGGATCGCTCTCTGCATCCAGTACGAGGGCTCCGCTTTTTGTGGCTGGCAGCGTCAGAGCCGCCAGACAAGCGTCCAGGGGACCCTGGAGGCGGCGATCGCCGCCCTCGCTCCCGGTCACCCGGTCAAGGTCGTGGCCGCGGGACGCACCGATAGCGGCGTCCACGCCTCGGGCCAGGTGGTGCACGTCGATGTCACCGGACCGATTCCAGCCGAGCGCTGGAGTGCCGCGCTTAATGGCCGGCTGCCGCCAACCGTGCGGGTCCTGGCCGCACGCCAGGTGTCCTTCGACTGGCATGCCCGCTTCCATGCCACCTACCGGCGTTATCGCTACACGATCCACAACGCCCGAACGCCCAACCTGTTCCTTTCGCGCTGGAGCTGGCATCGCTACCACCGTCGGCTGGAGGAGAGGCTGATGGAACAGGCCCTGAGGGAGATGCTCGGCCACCACGACTTCGGGGCCTTCGAGCGAGCCGGCAGCCGACGCCCCCATTCGCGCACCACCCTGCAGGAGGTGCTGGTGCAACGGGAAGGGGACCTGATCCGGATCGAACTCCAGGCCAGCGGATTTCTCTACGGCATGGTGCGACTGGTGGTGGGCCAACTCGTGGCGGTGGGGGAAAGACGGCTCTCACTCGACACCTTCGAGGACCGCTGGCGCATGCGGCGCCGCCATGAAATCAAAGATGGGGCGCCTCCCCAGGGCCTCTGCCTGCTGCGGGTGGGATACCCCGAACCCGTCTTCCCGGAGCACGTCTGGTACGATGGTCAACCGCGGTATCAAATGGTGCTGCCGGACCCGCCGCCGGAGCCGACCAGCCCCCAGGCCTTCCGATCAGGAAGCCTCCAGGGCCTGAACGCTGCCGGGGGAGAACGGACATCCGACAGCGTCTCTCTGCGTCAGGAAGCCACTCCATCGACCACCGCCCCCTCCTGAGGGGGCCGAAGGTCGCCGTTGTAGGGTCCCTGAAACCCAGTCCTGCCCCATCCCCGGATGGGCCCTCACTGATCCGGCCTGCCGGTGCGATGAACAAGACTCCTCTGCCCTCCCTCGATTCCCTCGAACGCCAGTGGTACCTGGTGGACGCTGAGAATCAGACCCTCGGTCGACTCGCCAGCGAGGTTGCCCAGGTGCTGCGTGGCAAGAACAAGCCCTGCTACACCCCCCACCTCGACACCGGTGATTTCGTCGTCGTGATCAACGCCGACAAGATCAAGGTGAGCGGCAACAAATTCACCGACAAGGTGTATCGCCGCCACTCCGGCCGTCCCGGTGGCATGAAGACCGAAACCTTCGCCCACCTGCAGGCGCGCCTTCCCGAGCGGATCGTGGAAAAGGCGATCAAGGGCATGCTTCCCCACAACGCCCTCGGTCGCCAGCTCTTCCGCAAGCTGAAGGTGTACAAGGGTGCTGAGCATCCCCACGCCGCCCAGCGTCCCCAGGTTCTAGCCCTCGATCCCGCCACCGCCGCCCAATGAGCACCGCATCCAACCGCGTCGTCTACTGGGGCACCGGTCGTCGCAAGACCGCCGTGGCCCGTGTGCGTGTCGTTCCCGGCACCGGTGTGGTGACCATCAACGGACGCCCTGGCGACAACTACCTCAACTACAACCCCGTCTACCTGGCGGCGGTGAAGGCCCCCCTCAAGACCCTCGGCCTGAGCACCGAGTACGACTTGCTGGTGAATGTGCGCGGCGGTGGCCTCACCGGCCAAGCCGATGCCATCAAGCAGGGTGCGGCCCGTGCCCTCTGCGACCTGTCCCCGGACAACCGCAAGCCCCTTAAGACCGAAGGCCACCTGAGCCGCGATCCCCGCGCCAAGGAACGCCGTAAGTACGGCCTGAAGAAAGCCCGTAAGGCTCCCCAGTTCTCCAAGCGCTGATCGGATTCCTTCCGCATCAACGTCCCCCTCCTGTTCCCCCCGCTGTTCAGCAGCTGCTTTCAGCCATGCCCAAGGCCGACATCCATCCCACCTGGTATCCCGATGCCAAGGTGTTCTGCAATGGGGAGGTGGTCATGACCACCGGCTCCACCCAACCGGAGATCCATGTGGATGTCTGGAGTGGCAATCACCCCTTCTACACGGGTACCCAGAAGATTCTCGACAC
>JBEINY010000019.1:0-31417 GCA_040377855.1 Prochloraceae cyanobacterium
CATGTAAGGCCACACAGCTCTCTGGGAGGCAGAACTCCCTATGAGGTCTACACTGAGATCGAACCCTGTTCCTCCCGCCCGGAGTTAACGATGTCAGGGGCCGGAACTGTCCAATAAAAGGCACCCACCTCAGGCTGCCACTGATCGGCGGAACGGTTTGATCAGGACGTGGGTCGGCAGGCATGGAGGGATTGAATTCGATCAGGCAAGGGATTCAACGTCTTCAGAAAATTCTCCGGCCTGGGAGACGATGCCACTCCACTGCACCGCTTTCACCTGATCCCTGCGCCAGGAGTGGAACAGTTCCGGCTCGGAGAACGTGCAGAGCGGGCAGGTGTGGATGTTTGCCCTGGGCACCCCAGAGGCTTCGATCTGGAGCCTTGCGGCCCGGCGTATGTCAAGGCGGAGGTGATCGGGAGCTGGATCATCCAGCACCACGCCGCTGCTCTTCATCTGGGCCAGATCCTTGTCTGCGGCCAGGTCCAAGGCCGTGATGGTCTGGGCCACTTCAGCCGCTACGGCGGTCTCAACCTGGTACTGGTGGCCGCTCACGGCCGGTCCAAGCGCGACCACGAGGTCGCCCCGGCGCTCCGGGTCGGGGCAGAGGATGGCGATGGTGGCGGGGAGGATGCGGGAGGCCACGCCCCGCCAGCCGGCATGGCAGCTGGCCACCTGGCCGCTGGCGCGATCGGCGATCAGCACCGGTGTGCAGTCGGCCCCGCAGACCCAGAGGCTCTGACCGCCTTGATCACTGACGAGGGCATCGGCCTCGGGCCAGGGTTCTGCCACGGCCTTGGAGGCCAGGAGCACGGTGTTGCCATGCACCTGGCGGGTGCGATGCACGCTGACGCCGGCACTGAGATAGCCGGCCAGCACCTCCGGTGGTCGTCCCTGCCAGAGGCGGGTAAAGAAGCCATGCTCGAAGTCAGCCAGCTGGTCGCACTGGAGGAAATAGCCTCCATAGCAGCCGATCCAGGTCCAGCCGGCGAGGGTGTTGAAGGTCCCGTCCGGACGGTTGAAGGGTTCGGTGGAGTGGTCAGCCATCCGGCAGGGATCGGAGTAGCCAGAAGCCTTCCAGGCTGCTGGCCGCTTCACTGGCCTGCACGGCAATGAACTGAAGGCCGGCGGCGTTGGCGATCGAGCTGCCGAAGGCCTCGGCAGCCGCTTCAGCCTCCTCGTCCGCCAGGGTGGCCAGAAACCAACGATCCTCCAGGCCCGCCTCCAGCACCAGCTGTCGCCCGCTGATCTCGAGGCGGACCGGTTCGAGGCCAGCCAGCCAGCCAGCGATCGCCAGGGACCTGCTGCCGCCGAACAGCCGCAGGCCTGGCACGACGACCTCGTCGCCGAGCTCCGGGGGCAGCGGCACGAGCCCATTGAAACCAAGCGGCCATTCCGCCGCTTCGCGCAGGGCGCCCACCGGCAGGCTTGCCCAGCTCCAGCTCTCACCCCGGGCAGCCTCGGGCAGGGGCAGGGCCAGGGGCTGGATCGGCAAGGGCCCAGGCGCCAGGGGACCGGCCATGTAGCCCTCTTCCAGGGGATAGACGCTCCTTTCCCGCTCCTGAAGCCACTCCACCAGGGCATAACAGCGCCGGCTCGGCACGAGCTCCAGTCCGAGGCCTTCGGCGGCCCGTTGCACCATCGTTCGCATCGAGGCCCGCCAGCAGCGCAGCCGGCGGGGTTGCCCCAGGCCCTGGTCTGCGGCGATGGCCAGGGCTGAGGTGAGGGCTTGCTTCAGCCAGCTGGAATTGACACTGCTGGCGGGACAGGGCAGGACATACCGAAAGTCAGTCGTCGCTGGGGAGGCCAGATCCGGGGTGGAGCAGATCAGCAGTTCCCAGCGTTTCTTTCCATCCGGTTCGAGGATTGGGCGCGAATAGAAATCGAGTTCCCAGTCCGGGGACACGGCCTGAATCATCCCGCGTTCTGCTCCTGCTGGCGGAGCACGGTGCGGGCACGGTTGGCCCGCTCTTCCGCCTCGGCCATCACCTGGTCACGGGCCACCAGCAGTTCTCCGGGGGGGCCCTCCAGCAGGGCGGTGTTCAAAGCGATGCGGCCCCTGCCGGGATCGAGCTCGGTGATCAGCGCCCGCACCCGATCGCCCATGTTGAACACCTCGCGCAGGTCGCGCAGGGCACCGGCGGTGATCGCGCTTTGATGGAGCAGGCCGCTGACCCCTCCCAGATCGATGAACAGGCCGTAGGGCTTCACCGATACCACCTGCCCTTCCACCAGTTGGCCGACCTCCATCTCCTGGAAGCGGGCCGCGGTTGAGGCCTTCTTCTCAGACAGCACGAGTTTGCGGGTTTCCGGATTGACCTCCAGGAAGGTGACCCCGAGGGTCTTGCCCACCAGGGCCTCATGGTTGTCGCCGTTCACAAGCTGGGAACGGGGGATGAAGCCGCGCAAGCCCTCCAGGTCGCAGGTGATGCCGCCCCGGTTGAAGCCATTGACCTTGACCTGAACGACGGTTGCTGCCTTTTCAAGCTGGCGCACTTTCTCCCAGCTCTGGCGTAGGGCCAGGGCCCGGGCGCTGATGGTCACCATCCCATCGGCGTTCTGCTCCCGGGTGACCAGCACATCGATCTTCAGGCCCCTGGGGAAGCGTTCCTTGAGGTTGGTGATCACCCCGAGGCCACATTCCTTTTTCGGCATGAACCCGGGGGCCTTGCCGCCGATGTCGACGTAAACGCCATCACTTTCAATCCCGATCACCTCGCCGCTGACGACCTCGCCGGTGGTTCCCACTGGCTCGTTTTCGTCGAGGGCTGCCAGGAAGGCCTCCTCATCAAAATCGAAGTCGTCGACGGTGCGGGCCGGACTGGACGGGCGCTCGCCGGCGGCGGGGCGAGACCCTGAAGGACCTGGGCTGCCGCCGCGCCGCTGACGACCGCTCTCAGGGCCAAGCAGGTCGGCCATGGTGAGCCCTTCAAGCTCGCCCATGCCGAAACGCTCCTCATCGGAGGCGGTGGTGGAGGCGGAGGCGGTGGCGGAGGTGGTGGCGGTGTTGCTGCGTTGGGGAGGGGCGCCCAGGTTGGCTGCCGCTGCCGCGGCGGCCTGTTCCAGTTCCGCCACCCGCGCCAGGGCCGCGTCTGCGGCTGCCCGGGCTTCGCTGGCTTCTTTCTCAAGCCGTTCCCTCTCGTCCCGCCGGTTGATCTGCAGGACCTGGGGAGGGCGACTGGGCGGCTGGGGCCTGGATGCCGCCGGTTCAGGCCTGGATGCAGACGGTGGCATGGGGCGCTGCGCTGGGGCCTGGGGCTGACGCGGGGCAGGGTTGCCGGATCCGGCCATGACCACAAACGAGCTGACAGCACCACACTCTAGGGAGCACCCCCAGGGCCGTCGATGGCACCATCACCGTCTTCCCCGATCAGAAGCCTGGATCAGCTGGCCTGGCCGGCGGTGGAGCGGGCCGCCGCCAGGCCCGGCAGCACGGTGGTCTGGCCGATCGGTGCGATTGAACAGCACGGTCCCCACCTGCCGTTGGGCACCGATGGTCTGTTTGCCGATCGTGTTTTGGATGCGGTTCTGGGCCGGTTGCCTGCCGATCTGCCGATCTGGAGGCTGCCGCTCACCACTCCAGGATTCTCCCCGGAGCACCGGGGCTTCCCAGGCACCCTCAGCCTCGGTGCCGATCTGTTGATCGGCCAGGTGAAGACGGTGGGACGGGATCTCGCCGCAGCCGGCTTCCAGAGGCTGGTGCTCTTCAACGGCCACGGAGGACAGATAGCCCTTTTGCAGGTGGCAGCCCGGGAGCTCCGGGAGCTTGAGCCGCGCCTGGGGGTCTTTCCCACCTTCCTATGGAGTGCGGCCCAGGGGCTCGACAACCTGATTCCTTCCCCGGAACTTGAGGATGGCCTCCACGCCGGACTGGCTGAAACGAGCCTGATGCTCCATCTGGCACCGGAGCTTGTCGGACCGGAGCGGCCCGTCGGTGGGGTTCTGGCTGAGGCCCCTCCAGCCGGTTGGAGCCTCGAGGGGGCCTTGCCCACCGCCTGGTTCACCCGGGATCTGAGTAGCAGTGGGGTTGTGGGCGATCCGAGGGGTGCTGACGCGGCCCTCGGGGCCCAGCTCCACGAACGGCTTGTCAGCGGTTGGTGCGAGCGGCTGGAGGCCCTGATCGCCAGTGACTGGCCTCCTCGCCACGATCATTGATCGCCGCAGGTCGACGCATTTCTGCCTGCAATGGTTACAGTCACTGGATGTGTCCAAACCGTGGTCCGATGCCGACCCTTGAAACCCTGTCCCCGGGCCATGCCGAGCTTGCTCAGGACGGCCTGCCTGATTTCGCCTCCGAGACCTACAAGGACGCCTATAGCCGCATCAATGCGATCGTGATTGAAGGGGAGCAGGAAGCTCATGACAACTACATCGCCATTGGTACCCTCATTCCCGATCAGGCCGAGGAACTGACCAAGCTGGCGCGGATGGAGCTCAAGCACATGAAGGGGTTCACCGCCTGCGGCAACAATCTCGGCGTTCAGGCCGACATGTCCTTTGCCAAGCGCTTCTTCACCCCACTGCACGACAACTTTCAGAAGGCTCTTGCCGCTGGAAATGTCACCACATGCCTCTTGATTCAGGCGATTCTGATCGAGGCGTTTGCGATCTCGGCCTATCACATCTACATTCCAGTCTCCGATCCTTTCGCTCGCCGCATCACGGAGGGCGTGGTGAAGGATGAGTACACCCACCTCAATTACGGTCAGGAGTGGCTCAAGGCCAACCTCGGCACCGTTCGGGAGGAGCTGGAGCAGGCCAATCGGGACAACCTGCCCCTTGTTCGCCGCATGCTCGAAGAGGTGGCATCTGACGCCGCCGCCCTGCATATGGACAAGGAAGATCTGATGGCCGATTTCATGACCTCCTACCAGGAGGCTCTCACCGAGATCGGGTTCACCTCTCGGGAGATCGCCAAGCTGGCCACGGCAGCGCTTCTGGGCTGAGGGCGATCAACCGTCTGCCCGTGGCAGACTGTATCTCCGGTCACAACCGGACCCTCCCAGCCCCCGCGACCGCTGCATGTTCGGCCTGATTGGTCACTCCACCAGCCTTGAAGAAGCCAGGAGCAAGGCCCTGGCCCTGGGCTATCCCGAATACGCAGAGGGGGATTTCGAGATGTGGTGCGTTGCTCCGCCACAACTCGTCGAGACCGTGACGGTCACCAGTCAGACCGGGCTGAGCATCCAGGGTGCCTACATCGATTCGGTGTTCGTGCCGGAAATGCTCACCCGTTTCAAGACGGCCAGGCGCAAGGTGCTAAGCGCCATGGAGCTCGCCCAGAAGCAGGACATCGCGATCACGGCCCTGGGTGGCTTCACTTCAATTATTTTTGAGAATTTCAATCTGCTCAAGGAGCAGCAGATCCGCAGCACCACCCTCGACTGGCAGCGATTCACCACCGGCAACACCCACACGGCCTGGGTGATCGCCCAACAGGTCGAGCGCAATGCCCCCTTGCTCGGGATCGAGCTCTCCAAGGCCAAGGTGGCCGTGGTTGGCGCCACGGGTGACATCGGCAGTGCCGTCTGCCGATGGTTGCAGCGATCCGGTGTCGGGGAACTGCTGCTGGTGGCTCGCCAGCAGAACCGGCTCGAGGATCTCCAGACCGAGCTCCGCAGCGGCCGGATCCTTGCCCTTGAGGAGGCTCTCCCGGAGGCCGACGTCGTTGTCTGGGTGGCAAGCCTGCCCCAGGGACTGGCCTTCGACGCGGTCAACCTCCGCAAGCCCTGTCTGATGGTGGATGGCGGTTACCCCAAGAACCTCGACAGCAAGGTCACCGCCGATGGCGTTCATGTGGTCAAGGGGGGCATCGTTGAGTTCTGGCAGGATCTCGGTTGGCAGATGATGGAAGTTGCCGAGATGGAGAACCCTCGGCGTCAGTTGTTTGCCTGTTTTGCAGAAGCGATGCTGCTTGAGTTTGAAGGCATTCATACCAATTTCAGTTGGGGTCGCAACAACATCACCCTGGAGAACATGGAGCTGATCGGGGCTGCCTCCCTTCGCCACGGCTTCCAGGCCCTCGGTCTTGATCCTTCCAGACTCGGCCAGCTCACGGCTGCCTGAGGCATCGTCCGTCGATTCCTGAGCCCACCGTTTCCGTCCTTCGACCCCTTCCCCGATCGCCCATGGCCCGCCGTCCCCTGCTCGACTTTGAGAAGCCCCTGGTGGAGCTTGAGGAACAGATCGAGCAGATCCGCCAGCTGGCCAAGGATTCTGAAGTCGATGTCAGCCAGCAGCTTCTGCAGCTGGAAACCCTGGCGACCCGGCGAAGGGATGAGATTTTCAGTTCCCTGACGCCGGCCCAGAAAATTCAGGTTGCCCGCCACCCCCAGCGGCCCAGCACCCTCGACTACATCCAGGTCATCACGGATGAGTGGTTTGAGCTCCACGGCGACCGGCGCGGCAGTGACGACCGGGCCCTCGTCGGTGGGGTCGGTCGCATCGGCGATCAGGGCGTCGTGCTTCTCGGCCATCAAAAAGGACGGGACACCCGCGAAAACGTAGCCCGCAATTTCGGCATGGCCTCCCCTGGCGGCTACCGCAAGGCGATGCGATTGATGGACCATGCCGATCGTTTCCGCCTGCCGATCCTGACCTTCATCGACACCCCAGGCGCCTATGCCGGAGTGCTGGCTGAGGAGCAGGGGCAGGGAGAGGCGATTGCGGTCAACCTTCGGGAGATGTTCCGGCTCAGGGTCCCGATCGTGGCCACCGTGATCGGTGAAGGGGGATCAGGTGGCGCCCTCGGCATCGGGGTCGCCGATCGACTGCTGATGTTTGAGCACAGCGTCTATACCGTGGCCAGTCCGGAAGCCTGCGCATCCATCCTCTGGCGCGATGCCGCCAAGGCACCCGTGGCCGCTGCCGCCCTCAAGATCACGGCCCAGGACCTGCTGCAACTGGGCCTCATCGACCGCTGCCTGCCGGAACCCTCCGGTGGCAACCACTGGTCTCCCCTTCAGGCCGGTCAGACCCTCAAGGCGGCTCTGCTCGAGCAACTGGAGGAGCTCCAGGCCCTGCCGGAGCAGGAGCTTCTGCAGCGTCGTTACCAGAAATACCGGCGAATGGGGCGTTTTCTTGATCCTTCGTCCCCGGAAGGGGCCGTGACTTCTTAAGGTTTGCTGCAGCCTCTCGCCCTGAGCCTTTGCCCGTCGCCCTGATCACTGGAGCCACCAAGGGCATCGGCCTGGCTACGGCCAAGGCCTTTGCTGCCGCCGGTTACAACCTCTCCCTCCTGGCACGCCATCAGGGGGACCTCGACAACCTCGCCGAGGACCTGCGGGCCACCGGGGTCCAGGTGTCTGTGGCCTCCGTTGACCTGGCGGACCCCGAGGCGATTGCGCCCGCGATCACCTCGCTCTGCCGCCAGGGCTCGGTTCCCACTGTTGTGATCAACAACGCTGGGGCCGCATACACGGGCCCCCTGGTCGAGATGTCTCTGGCCCATTGGCAGTGGTTGCTTCAACTCAATCTCACCAGTGTTTTTCAGGTGTGCCAGGTGGTTGTGCCGTTGATGCGTGCCGAGGGCGGCGGTCGCATCATCAACGTGGGCAGCCATGCGGCCCATCACGCTTTCCCATCCTGGGGTGCCTATTGCATCAGCAAGGCTGCTCTTGCCTCGTTCAGTCGCTGCCTGGCAGTGGAGGAACGGTCCCACGGCATCCAGGTGAGCACCCTTACCCTCGGTGCGGTGAATACACCCCTCTGGGACAGCGAAACCGTCGACAGTTCATTTGATCGGCGTGCGATGCTTGAGGCCTCGCGCGCCGCTGAAGCTCTGCTTTATCTCGCTCAGCAGCCCTCCACCCAGGTGGTCGAGGACCTGACCCTCATGCCGGCCGCCGGCGTTCTCTGAGTTCTTCCATGACCTCCACTCTTCCGTCCAGCCTTGGTAGTGATCTTTCGGCGCCAGCGGCTACCCCTTTGCCGGTGAGCCTGCGCATTCGCCAGCGGCTCGAGGCTGGCGGAATCCCTTATCTGGCGAACGACAACATTGCCGAGTTCCTGGAAGAGGGCGAGCTTGATCAGCTGGAGATCGAGGTCGCTGGCCGTGTGAGGGACCTGCTTCGCAGCCTGGTGATTGATATTGATCGCGACCACAACACCGAAGAGACGGCGGAACGGGTTGCCAGGATGTACCTGCATGAGGTCTTTAAGGGTCGCTATCACCACCAGCCGAAGATCGCGAGCTTCCCTAATGTCAAAAAGCTCGACGAGATCTATACCGTCGGTCCAATCACGGTTCGCTCTGCCTGCTCCCATCACCTGGTTCCGATCCTCGGAACCTGCTGGATCGGTATCAAGCCTGGCGATCGAGTGATCGGCCTTTCCAAGTTCTCACGTGTCGCTGATTGGGTGTTCTCGAGGCCCCATATTCAGGAGGAGGCTGTGATGATCCTCGCCGATGAGATCGAGAGACTTTGCGAGCCCCAGGGCTTGGCAATTCTGGTTAAAGCCCAGCACTATTGCATGAAGTGGCGAGGGGTCAAAGAGCCCCAGACCAGCATGGTCAATTCGGTTGTTCGGGGTGATTTCCGCCATGATCCGAGCCTGAAGCAGGAGTTCTTCGAGCTGGTCAAGCAACAGGAAAGCATGTTGATCAGCTGATTCACTCAGCAGCTTTCCGGACGTTTTCTGGTGGGCCCTCTGCCATGGGGGCCCCATTCTTTTGCCAACTGACGCAGAAACGAGCCAATGGTCGCCCGGTTAAGCCCGGCGGCCATTGGCTGCTCAGGGCTTGCGCATGCCCTGGCCTTGCACGGGATCCGTGGGGGCCGATGGCACCCGCTGAACCCGTCCGTCCGTCTGTTGAACCACCGCCACCACCATCACCTGCTGGCCGACATCGGCCGCGGTTAGGGAGTAGGTCGGCCCGGTGGCGCCCTTGATCAGCTGCCAGCGGCTCTGGCCAGGAGTGAGCCGGTACCAGTGGTAGATCGTGACCGGCAGGGACGCCTGACCCTGGGCCACGGCTGTCGCTGCCAGCAGGCCTCCCTCAGCGGCCTGACCCTGGATCACCAGGGATTGGAGGTTGTTGATCCGTTGCTGTACAGCCCCTTGCAGCTGGATATCGGTGGAGATCTCCTTGCGCATGATCTGGATCTGCTGCTGTGGGCTGGCGGTCAGCCCCGGCACGCATTGCAGTTCGCCATCGATCAGCTGGCAGCCCACCAGGTCCTGAGCCATGGCCGTCGCCGGAATCATCAGGGGGCCTGCGGCGGCCAGCCATCCCGCCAGCGACCGCCCAAGCTCCTGGAAGCCCCTCAAGGCCTTCCCCCTTGCTGTGACCATGGTCCGTGTTTCCGGCAGCGCTTCGATCATCGGGTTAGGGAGCTTTGACCCCATCATCCCTGGCCTGGGGCTTGGAGAACGGCAGACCATCCCTCAACCGTCCCACTTCTTCAGGGGCTAACCGGTTTCGTCTGAGGCGTGCCGGCGTCGCGGACAGCGTTGATCAGGTGTTGCACTTTGGCGAGGTCCTTATGGCCTGGGGACACCTCCACGGAGCTGGAGGCATCCAGGCCGTAGGGCTGAACCATCTCCAGGATCTGGGGCACGCGCTCGGCGCTGACCCCGCCTGCCAGCCACCAGGGCAAGGGCGGCCGGAAGTTGCTGAGCCAGTCGATCGGGATCCGGGCACCGCTGCCGCCCAGCTGGTCCGGCACCCACGCATCGAGCAGCAGCGCGTCCACAACGTTGGCGTACTCCTGCACCTGTTTCAGGTCGTCGGGTTGGCGGATCCTCAGGGCCTTCCAGATCGGCAGGCCCAAATGATCCCCCAGGGCGCGGCAGCGCTCCGGGGATTCGTTCCCATGGAGCTGCAGCACGGTTGCACCCGTCTCCCGTTCGAGGATGTCCACCTCGGTGTCCGTTGGGTTGGCCATCACCAGAACCCTGGCGGTGCCGGGTGCAACGGTGGCGATGGCTGCAAACAGGGGCGCCCTGGCCTGGACCGCCACATGGCGCACAGAGCTGCTCACTCCGATCACCCCAATGGCATCCACCCCCATCGCGGCCACCTGGCGGGCCTGGGCAGGATCCATGAGCCCGCAGATCTTCAGATGCAATTCGGCCTCCGTAACTTCAACTCAGGCGCTCCTTTCTAGGATTGGCCCATTCATTCCCGGCCATGGTCCGGGTTTCTGCCCCCAGGGGCGAACGGGGAATTTTGGGCGACGGTGGCTGGCAACTGCTCAAGATCCAGGGCATCCCCCTGCGGATCCATCCCAGCTGGTTCGTGGTGCTGGTGTTGTCCACGATGGCGTTCCAGCGTGGTTTCGCCAGACCCGAACTGGCCCTGGATCCCGTCGGTCAATGGTCTTTCGCCCTGGGCACGGCCCTGCTGCTGTTCGTTTCGGTTCTCCTTCATGAACTGGGCCATTCCCTGGTCGCCCTTCATCAGGGGGTCAAGGTCCGCAGCATCACCCTGTTTTTGCTCGGGGGGGTGGCCAGCGTGGAACGGGAATCCAGCACCCCCAGGGGGGCCTTTCTGGTGGCTGCGGCCGGTCCGGCCGTCAGCCTGGTGCTGGGCCTTGTCCTGATCACGCTCAAGATCGCTCCGATTCCCCTCCCAGCCGCCGTCGATGCGTTGGTGGGGGAACTCGGCCTGCTCAACCTGGTGCTGGCGTTGTTCAACCTGCTTCCCGGTCTGCCCCTGGATGGCGGTCTGATCCTCAAGGCCCTGGTCTGGAGATTCACCGGCAGCCAGCGCCGGGGGGTTGAGGTGGCGTCCGCTTCCGGGCGTTTTCTGGCCCTGGTGGCTCTCGCCCTTGGTGGGGTTCTGTTGTTTCAGGGGCAGTCGGGTGGCCTCTGGTGGATGTTGCTCGGCTGGTTCGGGCTGGGGGCTTCCCGTAATCAGCGCCAGCTGCTGCGCCTGCAGGAGGTGCTGTTGGAGGGGCGGGTTCGTCAGGCGACCCGGAGGCGGTTTCGCGTCGTTGAAGGGGACCTCTCGCTTCGGGACCTCAGCCGCCTCCGGCTGGAGGAGGCGGTGGATGGCTCCAATGCCCTTCCCGACTGGTGGCTGGTGTGCGAGCGAGGTCGTTGGCGAGGGGTTCTTCTCGATGATCCCCTGCGGGATCTCCCGATCCAGAGCTGGGATCGGGAGCGGGTCTCCGACCATCTCGCGCCCCTCAATTCCCTGCCCGCCATCCGTGAGGATTCGCCCCTCTGGCAGGCCGCCCTGCTGCTGGACCAGCCCGGCGTCAGTCGCCTGCTGGTGCTCAGTCCTGCGGGGCTGCCCATCGGCACCCTCGAGCGCCCCGACCTCGGGGTCCTGGTGTTCGAGGGCCTCGGGTTGAAGGTTCCCGATCCTTTGCTTGATCTGGCCCGTCGCCAAGGCTCCTATCCCCTGGGCCTGGCCTTGGCCCAGGTGGCCCGTTCCCTCCAGGACAGTGGCCAGGTCAGTGGGCCTGCCGTTCCCGTCGGATCTGCTCCCAGTCGGCGGGGCTGAGGACGCACGTCTCCAGCGTTTCCCTGCCGTCACCCGGCAGCCATTCCGCGGCCGCCTGGCTCAGGTGGTTGGCCAGGTCGCGCCAATGTCTTCCTGCGGCCGGGAGGGGGGCGAGCTCCGGTGCTTCGCAGCCGAACACCGCCTGCCAGAGCTCCCTGGGCGGATCCATCAGCACGCTGCCGTGCTGCAGCAGGCACCCCCGGCTCCAGAGCTGGGCGCTGCCCACCCGTTTGGCGCCGCCTGGTTCCACGAGATCGGCTGCCGTGGTGCTGCTGAAGCAGCTGCTCGAGGTGTTTCGGGCCGGCGCATCCCCGAAGCTCAGGGGCAAGCCCAGCCGTTCAAACCCTCCCACGAGCCAGCGACAGGCTTCCCCATAGGCCTGGCGCCGCCCGGCCGGCGCCTGCGGCCAGACCAGGGCATAGGTCAGGTCGCCGCCATGGAGCACGGCACGGCCTCCGCTCGGTCGTCGCACGATCCTCAGGGCTCCGGACTTCAGCAGCTCAGGCCAGTGGTCGTCGAGGGTGTGCTGGTGATGGCCCAGCGACAGGGTCGGTCGGCTCCAGCGGTAGAAGCGCAGCACCGGTTGTCGATCGCCGGCAACGGCCCTGGCCAGCAGCCAGCGATCGATGGCCATCTGCCAGGGGCCGTCGGCTTCGATCGGCGGAATCAGGCGCCAGGGGGGGGGCTGGTCTGCCATGGACGCAATGGACCGGTCGGGAGTTGGGGGCGCCGGGGAGGGTTCAGGATGCAGCAACCTGAGGCCCCATCCATGACCTGGAGCTCGGTTGCCCCCATGGTGGGCAGTCTGCTGCCCCTGCTGCCGCTGGGGCTTCTCGCCGGGCTGTTGTCCGGGCTGCTGGGGATCGGCGGCGGTTTGATCTTTTCACCGCTGTTGTTATGGGTTGGCCTGGAACCGCATCAGGCCCTGGCGACCAGCACCCTCGCCATCGTGCCCACCACGGCGGGCGGTACCTGGTCCCATCTGCATGCCGGACGGCTGCCCCTGCGGCCAGCCCTGGTGATTGCCCTGCTGGCGGCCCTCACCGGCGCCCTGTTCAGCCACCAGGGCAGCGGCCTCTCCTCGGGTGTGCTGCTGGCCCTGCAGTCGGCGATGTATCTGGTGCTGGTGTTCACGATTGCTCCCCGTTCGTCCCAGGCGGGTGTTGAGGAGCTTCGGGACCCCCCCCTGGCCGGCCTTGCTGCCGTGGGCAGCGTCGCTGGCCTGGCCACCGGCTTGCTGGGGGTCGGAGGGGGGCTCGTGATGGTGCCCCTCATGGTGCGTGTCCTGCAGATCCCGATTCAGCTGGCGATCCGTCTGAGCACCCTGGCGGTGCTGGCCTCGGCCTCCGTCGCCTCCCTGCAGTTCCTGGCCGATGGTCGGGGGCAGCTGGGCGTTGCCCTGGTGCTCGGCGGCACCGCCGCCCTGGGGGCCCGCTGGTCGGCGGCCCGACTCGACCGGGTGGGCGAGGGGGTGCTGGTCAAGCTGCTGCGAGCCCTGGCTCTCCTGCTTGCTCTCGACAGCGGCCGCCGCGCCCTCGCCATCCTGCTGGCCGGGACAGCGTCCTAGTCGAGCAGGCTCCAAAAGGCTGGATCGAGCTCGAACCCCAGCACCGCCGCCATCTGGGCCAGTCCTTGACGGCAGTTCATTCCCCCGGCCCGGGACCAGTCGTCCAGCAGGAAAAGGCGGTGGGTTACCCAGAGATCAAGACTGTCCTGGGCAAAGCGGATCCCGTCCTGGGCATGGAAACTATGGGGCAACAGCATCGCCACATGCCTTGCCAGATCTCCACCGCTGCGCTCGAGCACCAGGGGCAGCCAGGGGGCAACGGCATCGGCCCTCAGGCTCCAGAGCCGCAACTCCGGGATCTCAGACCGTTCCCGGGGGTCGTTGTCGTCCCGGGGCCACTCCAGTTCAACGGTCAGCTGGCCCGCCTGGCTGAGCAGGTCCGCCAGAGGCGCCTGGCGCCAGGGATCCAGGCAGGAGAGGTTCAGGGCGCGGATCTCGGCGGCTGAAACGACGAGGCTGGAGGGAAGAGCGGTCACGGTGGGGTGGGCGCCATCAAGAGCTGTGACAGCAGGGCCGCCAGCCCTGGACCGTAGCGACGCAAGGGCCAACAATGGTGGCGCCAGTCCTATGCATCTGCCGGCCATGCAAACTGTCCTCAGCCAGTCCCAGGTGCTGATTGCCCTTGTGGTTGCAGCCCATGCCGGTGTCTTGGCCGTGCGTCTGAGCGCAAGCCTGTACCGCGCCTGAGCCCACACAACCCTTGGCAGCAGGGGGCCGCTCTGCTAGAAGCGGCCCATGAACGCCAGATTTTCCCCTCGATCAGCGCCGAGCCCTGAGCGCAGAAGATCCAGGCCGTCCACGACGGCCCTGTCTTCCGTGTCGGCCTTGGGTGCTCCGACCTCACCGGACTCTGTGCTGTCGCCTCCTTCCCTTGGGATTGAGCACAGGGAAAAGCTCTGCAGCGCCCTCGGCCTCGGGGTGAAGGTGGCCCTGGCTCTTGTGGCGGGTGTCAGTTTGCTCCGCCTCGCTGGTGCCTACCAGGAGCGGATGGAGCGCCATGCCGAGCTGCGCGCGGTGCTCGACATTCAGGGTGCCAAGCTCGAAAAGGCCCGGGATCGTTTTGATCATCTGTTCGCGATCGGTGGCGAACAGGCCCTGATCCGCCAGCAGGGTCAGTGGATTGCACCCAACAGGCTGAGGGTGGTCTGGACCCGCTGACCCCCGTTTCCATCTGTTGAGGAGCCTGGGCCTGGAACCGGAATCAGCCTGGCGGTCCTTAGCTTGGCCCTGCCTGATGCCCCTGCCATGGTCGCCACCAGCCCTGCCCCGTTCTCCCAGAATCCAGGCGTTGTCCTGATCACGGGCACCACCTCCGGAGTTGGTCTCCACACCGTCAAGGCCCTGGTGGATCGTGGCTGGACGGTGGTCACCGCCAATCGGGATCCGGTGCGGGCCGCGGCTGCCGCCGAAAGCCTCGGCATTCCTTCAGCACCCCTGCACCATCTGCGCATCGACCTCGGTGATCTCGAGAGCGTGAGGGTGGGGGTTGAGACGTTGGTGGCCTCCCTCGGCTTCTCCATCGATGCCCTGGTGATCAATGCAGCGGTGTATAAGCCGCGCCTGAAGCAGCCCGAGCGTTCTCCCCAGGGCTATGAGATTTCCATGGCCACCAACCATCTGGGCCATTTCCTCTTGATTCAGCTGCTGCTCGAGGATCTGAAACGCTCGGCCCATCCCTCCCGCCGGGTTGTGATTCTCGGAACGGTGACTGCCAATTCCAAGGAACTCGGCGGCAAGATCCCGATTCCGGCCCCTGCGGATCTGGGGGATCTGGCTGGTTTCCGGGCCGGATTCAAGGAGCCGATCGCCATGGCCAATGCCAAGCCGTTCAAGCCTGGCAAGGCCTACAAGGACAGCAAGCTCTGCAACATGATCACCACCCAGGAGCTGCATCGTCGTCTCCATGGCTCCACCGGCATCGTTTTCAGTTCCCTCTACCCGGGCTGCGTCGCCGATACGCCCCTCTTCCGCAACGCCCCCAAGGCCTTCCGCAAGATCTTCCCCTGGTTCCAGAAAAACATCACGGGTGGGTACGTGAGCCAGACCCTGGCCGGTGAGCGGGTGGCCCAGGTGGTTTCCGACCCGGATTTCGCCACCTCCGGGGTGCACTGGAGCTGGGGAAACCGCCAGAAGAAGGGGGGGCAGCAATTCAGCCAGGAACTTTCCGATCAAGCCTGCAACCCTGAAACGGCGCAGGGGGTCTGGGACCTCTCCATGACCCTGGTGGGTCTCTCCTGACCACTCAGCAGGGCCGGTGACCTGCGATCGCTGGGCCTGCAGGTCGGTACGGTGAATGGACGACCTGACTGCTGAAGCAGGCTGGAGATTGGCAGCGATCAGGGCTCCAGGCCGCATGGGCTGATCAAGGGATCAGCCTGACGACCAACGAACCTCGTGCATTCGTCTTGCTGACGATCGACCAGGGATCAGCAACCAGCAACCAGGGATCAATCGAAGCCGAGCAGGTCGAAGATTTCCCGGTCTTTGAGGGATTCCGCCTCCAGGGGTTCAACATTTTCCAGCATTCTTCTTGCCAAGGCCAGATATTCATTCTGCACAGCTTCCACCTCAGGGGTGGGCTCCATCTCAAAAATGGTGCACTTCTTCAGTCGTGAGCGTCGGATCGCATCGAGATCAGGGAAATGGGCCATGGTCTTCATGCCAACCCGTTCGTTGAAGCGATCGATCTGGTCGGTATCTTTGCTGCGGTTGGCCACGACGCCGCCAAGCCTGACTTTGTAATTCTTTGCTTTTGCCTGAATGGCGGCGATGATTCGATTCATCGCGAAGATTGAATCAAAGTCATTGGCGGTGACGATTAGGCAGTAGTTGGCGTGCTGAAGGGGGGCCGCAAAGCCTCCGCACACCACGTCGCCAAGCACGTCAAAGATCACGACATCGGTGTCTTCGAGGAGGTGGTGTTCCTTGAGAAGCTTCACGGTCTGGCCCGTGACATAGCCGCCACAACCCGTACCGGCAGGAGGGCCGCCCGACTCCACGCACATCACGCCATTGAAGCCTTCAAAAACAAAATCCTCAGGTCTGAGTTCCTCGGTGTGGAAGTCGACGGTTTCGAGAATGTCGATGACGGTTGGAACCATCGACTTGGTGAGCGTGAAGGTGGAATCATGCTTTGGATCGCAGCCGATCTGCAGCACCCGTTTGCCCAGTTTTGAGAAGGCTGCTGAAAGGTTTGAGGAGGTGGTGGATTTGCCGATTCCGCCTTTGCCGTAGACCGCTATCACCAGCGCCCCTTCTTCAATATGAAGGGCAGGGTCCTGGTGCACCTGAAGGCTTCCTTCCCCATCCTCACGGCGGGAGGTGCTGGTGGGAGACGGGAGGGTGGTGGTCATGGATTCGGAAACGTTGGGGTAAAAGCGTTGTCGATGATTCGGACCTGGATCCCCAGGGCCTGGATCGGGGAGCGACCCGGGATGCGATCGCTCAATCCGGGGCTGGATCCGATCGTTGGCGCCGGGACGGGGGCGTCATTGGGCCCGACTGAAGTGGGCCTTGGCGTCGTAGAGAACCTCCTCGGTGATCGTGGCCAGCCCATGCTCCCGGGCATAGCGCTCGGTGTTGCGGCGGACCTTGCCACGCACGAAGAAGGGAATACCGGCCAGGCTGGCTTCTCCATCGGCGCTCCAGCACAGTTCTGCCGCGATCGATGGTTCCGCCGTGGCCACCGTCCGACCGGCCATCGCCGGTGTGGGGGCGGTATCCCCAGCCGGGGCTGGAGCCTGTGCCATTGCCGGTGCCGTGGCTGTGGTCCCGTGGCCCCCCAGGTGGCTGCGATGGCCTTCGACAAATTCAAAGTCGTGGCGGAACATCCCGATCAGGTGCTCCTCCAGGCCCA
Source organism: Prochloraceae cyanobacterium (assembly GCA_040377855.1). Lineage (GTDB taxonomy): Bacteria > Cyanobacteriota > Cyanobacteriia > PCC-6307 > Cyanobiaceae > CAIXOZ01. The sequence continues at coordinate 16,873 of JBEINY010000019.1, forward strand.
TCATCAGCGGGTGAACCCAGCTATCGAAGATGGTGTTGGCGCCCTCCCAGCCCATCTGCGGTGAGTAACGGGCCGGAACGTCCTGGACATGCAGGGGTGCGCTGATCACGGCGCAGGGGATTCCCAGCCGTTTGGCGCTGTGCCGCTCCATCTGGGTGCCGAGCACCAGCTCCGGCATGGCCTCGGCGATCGCTTTCTCCACCGCGAGGTAATCGTCACTGATCAGGGCTTCCAGGCCGAGCTCCTGGGCGGCGGCTCTCACCTGCCGTGCCTGCTCCCGGCTGTAGCTGCCCAGGCCCACCACCTCAAAGCCCAGTTCCCGCGAGCAGATCCGGGCGGCGGCAACGGCATGGGTCCCATCGCCGAAGATGAACACCCTCTTGCCGGTCAGGTAGGTCGAGTCGATCGAGCGGGAATACCAGGGCAACCGCGAGCTCTGGCTGTCGTCAGTCTTCTGGCTGCCCCCCGGGGAAGGCTCCAGTCCCAGCTGCTCCTTCAGCTCCGCCAGAAAGGCTGTGGTGGCACCGATGCCGATCGGCACGGTGCGGACCGTCGCCATGCCGAAGCTGCGTTCCAACCAGCTGCACACCGGATCGGCCACCTCGGGATAGAGGCAGACATTGAGATCGGCCTGGGGAAGCCGCATCAGGTCGGCCGGCCTCGCCCCCAGGGGAGCCACCACGGCCGTGTCGATGCCGTGGTCGGCCAGTAGCCCCCGCAGTTCCCTTACATCATCCCGGCAACGGAAGCCCAGCAGCGTGGGACCCAGCAGGTTGACCCGGGGCCGGCGACCTTCGTCCTTCCAGCGCCTTGGGGATGGCTTGGGAGCTCCTGGCGCCGGGGCGGCGTTGCGCAGCAGGCCGCGCACCAGCTGGTAGAAGGTCTCAGCGGCTCCCCAGTTCTCCTTCTTGGAGTAGGCGGGCAGGTCCAGGCTGATCACAGGCACGCCGCCGAGCTCCATGCCGGCGGCGAGGGATCCTGGCTGGTCCTGGATCAGTTCCGCGGTGCAGCTTTCCCCCACCAGCAGGGTCTCGGGGTGGAAGCGGCGCACCGCATCGTCGATGGAGCGCTTCACCAGATCGGCGGTGTCGCCCCCCAGGTCGCGGGCCTGAAAGGTGGTGTACGTGACGGGAGGTCGCCGGTCCCGGCGCTCGATCATCGTGAACAGCAGGTCGGCGTAGGTGTCTCCCTGGGGTGCATGCAGCACCAGGTGCACCCCTTCCATGGAGGCTGCGATCCGCAGGGCTCCGACATGGGGAGGGCCTTCATAGGTCCAGAGGGTCAGGTCCATGGGGTTCAGGAGAAGGCCAGCCGCTGCCGGCGGCCGAGCGGACGGGAAAACAGTTCGGCCAAATCACCGGCTTGATCAAGACCATGGATCGGGCTGAAGACCAGTTCGATCGACCACTTGGTGGTGATGCCCTCGGCTTCGAGGGGATTGGCGAGTCCGAGGCCGCAGACCACCAGATCCGGCTGGCTGGCGCGGACGCGCTCCAGTTGCCGTTCAACGTCCTGGCCTTCACTGAGCCTGGTGTCGGGCGGCAGCAGGGCCAGCTCCTCCGCCATCAGGGCCCTGTCGAGGTAAGGCGTTCCCACCTCCACCAGGTCCATGCCGCACTCCCGGTGCAGGAACCGGGCCAGGGAGAGCTCGAGCTGGGAATCGGGGAGCAGAAACAATTTCTTGCCCTGCAGCAGTTCCCGGTGGGGGGCGACGGCCTGGCGGCCCCGTTCCACCAGGGGGTCCAGGACGGACGCCACCACGGTGGGCGGAATCGAAAAGGCCTCAGCGGCAGCGGCCATCCAGGCCCGGCTGCCTTCGACGCCAAGGGGATAGGGGCTGGAGATCAGCTGGGCACCCCGGGCCGTGAGAGCCCTTGCCGTGGCCGAAAGAAACGGTTGGGCCAGCAGCACCTGGGTGCCCTTGCCGATCGGGGGGAGCTCCGTGGAGCGCCGCGGTGGCAGGCTGCGAACCACGGGAATCCCCAGCCGCTCGAACAGCGCCATCAGGCGATCCTCGACGGAGTCGGCCAGGGTGCCGACGATCAGCAACTGGGGGTCATCGTTGACCGGAAGCAAGGGCACCAGGGCCAGCAGGGCCTGGTCTTCCCCCTGGGTGAAGGTGGTCTCGATGCCACTGCCGCTGTAGTTCAACACCCGCACCTGGCCGCCCAGGGAGCGGTTCAGTCGTTCAGCGGCCTTGGCCAGGTCGAGCTTGATCACCTCACTGGGGCACGACCCCACGAGGAACAGGGTGCGGATCTCCGGGCGACGTTCGAGCAGATCGGCCACCAGCCGATCCAGTTCTTCGTTGGCATCCGCAAGGCCTGCCAGGTCCCGTTCCCCGAGGATGGCGGTGCCGAAGCGAGGCTCCGCGAAGATCATCACGCCGGCTGCGCTCTGGATCAGGTGGGCACAGGTGCGGGAGCCCACCACCAGAAAGAAGGCATCCGGCATCCGGCGGTGCAGCCAGACAATCGAGGTCAGTCCGCAGAAGACCTCCCGCTGCCCGCTCTCCTTGAGGACCTGGGGGCCTATCGAGGGGGGGGGGACGGTGCCCGCGGCCCCCTCGATCAACGCAGGGGTGCCGTTGACGGCCTCGGTGGGCGCAGCGGCAGGGGTGACCATGCGGCCAGCTCCATGGATCATTTCTGTCTTAAAGCGGCCAGGTGTCGCCTTGCGATGAACCTCCGTAAAACTTCGGGATCAGGTCACTTCGCCATCCGTAAAAGCGAGAAATCAAGTATTTCTACTCATCAGAAGATCGGTGCTGGGGCCGGGAGCGATGGTCCTCTTGGATCATCTTTCGGCTGAATTAATTGATGGTCAATCATGCGCTGCCCTGATTCTTCAGAGTTCTGCCTGCAGGGATGACATCCTGCTCCAGGGAATCTCCTGGGGCAGGATCAGGGGTTTTCCGTCGCCGTCCTAGCCGGGAAGAATGACCCGGTTGATGATGTGAACGATGCCGTTATCACAGATCACATCGGCTGTCGTCACCGTTGCATTCTTAACCTCGAACGGCTCCTGGCGGCGGATCGGAATCGGGGCTCCCTCCAGGCTCTCCCATTCGCCCTTGCTCAACAGGTGTTCCTGGCGATGGCTGCCGGCCAGCACGTGGTACTTGAGGATTCGGGCCAGCTGGGGCGGGTTGTCCACCAGGGTCTGGACCGTGCCAGGGGGCAGGGCGGCGAAGGCTTCGTCGACCGGGGCGAAGACCGTGAAAGGGCCGGGCCCCTCCAGGGCTGACCGCAGGCCAGCGACCTCCACGGCCGTGAGCAAGGTGCTGAAACACCCCGCTCCCTGGGCGGTTTCGAGAATGGTGGCCATCAGCGATACTCCTGGGTCTGAATGTCGTTGAGCCGGGCTTCCGGTCGCAGGAACCGGTCCATCTGCGCTTCAAAGAACTGGCGATTGGCCAGCAGATGGTCAGGATCCGTGTCGTCGAGCGGGTACAGCAGGGCGCAGCGAAGCGCCTGAATCACCGCCGAGGTGACGTTGTACATCGAGCGTTGGAAGGTGATGCCCAGTTGCACCAGGGCGTCTTCTTCGCCGCGTCTGTGTTCGCGGTAAATCTCCTCCAGGTAGGGCGGTAGAAAATGCAGCATGTCCTGCATCAACAGGGTTGGTGGAATGCCAGCGGAGCCCACGGGATACACGTCGGCATAGAGGATCCCGTAGTGGAAATCAGCCTGATTGTCAGGAACCTGCTGGGCCTGGGCGTTGTAGCTCTTGGTGCCGCGAAAGGGTGATGTGCGATAGAAAACGGCTTCCACATACGGGAGTGCCGCCTCATACAACCAGGTAAAACCCTCACTTTTGGGGATGATCTCGATGCATTCGTCACCAACATAAAGGTGGTGGTAAATCGGTCGACCGGCCACGGCGAAGATTCCATTCACCAGGAAATCCATGGCCTGAGGAACGGTGGTCATCGCTCCCTCGTCATAGAGATCGCTCATCTCAAAGAACACCGGCGCCATCACCTCCCAGAACAGGCCGAGGTTGGCGTAGTAGCTCAGTTGGCGCACCTGTTCCAGGAACATCTCCGGAAACAGGCCATAGAGGCCCAGCATCAAGGGGTTGCCCCTGAAATAGGCCTTGATTGCCCGATCGGCATTGGCGCGGTAGGCCTCGCTTTCGAGGTAGTCGTTGAATCGTCCGCCCATGCCCTGGTGCCAGAGCATGGCCTGCATGCAGGCCTCGGCAAACTCCATGTTCACCCTGTCGTGCCAAAGGTGATGGAGGAGTTTCGGCATGCGGCGGGTCTCGCCGCGGTCCATGAACGCCAGCAGCTCAGGGTGGGCTTTCTCCCCGCCCCGCCAGATCCTCAGCTGGGATTTGTCGCCGGCATAGCTGTTGGGGCGATCGAGATACTCCTTGGAGATGAAGTACTTGAAGGCGGGCAGTGGATTGAGAAAGACGCGCTCCGCGATGTAGAGCAGATCGCGCCAATAGAAGTCCATCGGCACGGCGTAGGCCTTGTAGATGCCGATGATCTGTTTCAGGTTTTCCGGAGTGTCCGGCAGCATCGAACCACCGGCCTCCAGCCGATGAATCACCTCGGCGTAACGGTGGGTGGACGGAGGAATCAGGGGAGCCTGGATGCGTCCCGAAGCGACGGTGGCGGTCATGCGGGGAGCTGCGAAGGAGCAGAGATGGGAGCAAGGGCGATCACCTTGACCGCCTCACTGGAGCGCAGGGCCAACGGAGCGGTGGCGGCCTCGCTGAAGCCGGTGAGGCCCGTTGGCCACAACCCGGTGATCAGCACAAGACCCGTGAGCACAAGTGCAGGCGCGCGCTCGCTCCAGCGGGTGCTGATCCAGTCGGCGCGATCGTTGTCGAGGCGTCCGAAGCCCACCCTGTTGAACAGGCGCACCGCATAGACAGCGGTGAGGCCCGAAGCCACCAGGCACACCAGGGTTGGGATCGGGAAGGCCACCCAACTGCCTTCAAACACCAGGAGTTCGGCCACAAAACCCGCCAGGCCCGGCACCCCGGCCGCAGCCATCAGGGCCAGGAGCATCAGGCCAAGGGTGAACGGCAGGCCACGCTGGGGATTGAGCAGGCCCGAGAGCTCCGGGATCGCGGTGGTACCGGTGCGGGCCTCGATCAGACCGACAAGGCAGAACAACAGGGCGATGATCAGGCCATGGGCCAGCATCTGAGCCACGACCCCCTGCAGGCTCAGGGGAGTGGCTGCAGCCAGGGCCAGCACCAGCATTCCCATGTGGCCCAGGGAGCTGTAAGCCACCAGCCGGCGCATGTCGCTCTGGGCGATCGCATTGAGGGCGCCGTAAATGGCGCTGATTGCTCCGATGGCTGCGATCCAGCCCGACCATTCACTCCAGGCGTCGGGGAGGAAGCCAACCCCGAACCGCAGCAGCCCATAGGCGCCGAGCTTCGACACGGCCCCGGACAGCAGCATCGCCACGGGCGTTGGGGCCTGGCTGTAGGTGAGAGGCTGCCAGCCATGCAGCGGCACGATCGGGAGCTTCAGGCCGAAGGCCAGCAACACCAGGGCTAAAAGCCAACGCTGCTGGCTGATGCTGAGGTGGTGATCGGCGAGGGCTCCGTAACTGAAATCAAGGCCCGCCGGGTTGAACCAGCCAAAGGCCAGCACCGCCGCCAGCAGGGCAACGCCGGAAACGGCTCCATAGATCAGGAAACGGATCGCGGCGCCCGCTCTGCGCTGCCCACCCCAGATCGCCACCAGCAGGGTGGTGGGGATCAGGATCAGCTCAAAGGCGAGCACGAACAGCAGGGCGTTACGGGCGAGGAAGGAGCCCATCAGCCCCAGGTTGGTGGCCAGCAGCAGCGGGAAGAACAGCCGCGGTCGGCTCTGATCCTCAGGGGTGGCGAGCACGGCCATGGCCGTAAGCAGCGACGACAGCAGCACCAGGGGCAGGGAGAGCCCATCGAGGCCGAGATCCAGGCGCAGGCCGAGGCGAGGCAGCCAGGTCAGGGTGATGGCGGCGGGGGGATGGCGCCAGAGCCAGAGGGCGGAGCTCAGCTGCAGCAAGGCGCTGATCAGGGTGCCGCGGCGCACCCAGGGGGAGCCCGCTGGCAGCAGCGGCAGCAGCACGCCGGCCAGCAGCGGCAGCAGGGGAAGCAACAGCAGGGTCATGGCAGGCAGGAGAACGGGGCCGGATTGATCACGGAGTCAGCGGGAAAGCAACCAGGTGGCCATCAGCAGAACGCCGATCACCAAGGTGAGCGCGTAGGCCTGGGAACGGCCGGACGTGGTGAAACTCAGCCGCCGGGCCCCTTCGAGGGCCACACCGCCGGTGCCGCTGCTGAAGGCATCCACCAGCTGCTGGTCACTCCAGGCACTGAGCCGGGCCAGACCCACCACCAGGGCAACCACCGTGCGGTGATAAAAGGCCTCGGTGTGCATGTCCTCCGCAAGCCAGTGCTGCACCCCGCCGAGGCCGGAGGGCAGTTCCGCCAGGGGATGGGGCCGCAAGTAGAACCAGGCCGAGCTGCCGGCGCCGATCAGGGTGGAGATCAGCAGGGGCCAGCCCAGGGGACCCCAGCCCGGCAGGGGGGTCAGCTGGTAGAGCCCAATGTGAACCAGGAGCTGGGGGATGTGCAGCACCAGGCCCATCAACACCATGGTTGGCAGCACCATCAGCCAGATCACCTCGGGGGAGCGGGCCGTGAACGGGTTGGGCACACCGCCCCAGATCAGCCCGAACACCCTCATGATCGAGGCGCTCAGGAGTGCGTTGGTGACCAGCACCAGGCCTCCCAGGAGCCAGGGCAGGGAGCTCCCGTTCGCCAGCTCCAGCAGTTCCCGCAGGGCGGCGAAACCACCGAAGGGGGGCAGGCCCATCAGGCCGGCGGCCCCGGCCAGGAAGGCGATGCCCACCAGGGGGCGTCGACTCCACAGGCCCCCCAGTTTGGTGAGGTCCTGGGTGACGTTGCTGATCACAACTGTGCCCACCGACAACAGCATCAGGGCCATCGGCAGGGGGTAGACGAGCAGTAGATGGTCGGCAACGCCGATGCCGCCGAGGCCGACGGCCACGAACAACAGGCCCAGCCAGCTGCTCACCAGGAAGCTCATCGCCCGCTTGACATCCACTTGCCCCAGCGCGATCAGGGCTGCAACCAGGGCTGTTGTGCCGCCCACCACCACCAGCACACCCTGCACTAGGGGGCTGAGTTCGATCAGGGGTTCGAGCCTTAGCAGCACCCAGGCGCCACCGAGGACCACCACCGAGTTGCGCAGCACCGTGGAGGGCAGGGGGCTCTCCATCGCTTCATCGAGCCAGAGGTGCAAGGGGATCTGGGCGCATTTGCCCATCGGACCGGCAATCAAGGCCAGCAGAATCAGCTGGAAGCCAGCGGGCAGTGGCTGGCCGTTGTTGGTCAGATCGGCGGCCCAGGCCTGGAGGCCATGAAAATTCCAGGTGCCCGTGATCGGCAGCAATGCGATCACCCCGGCGAGCAGGATCAGGTCACCGATCCGCTTGGTCAGAAAGGCGTCGCGGGCCCCTTTCACGACGAGGGGTTGGTTGTACCAAGTGCCCACAATCAGGTAGGTCCCCACCGTCAGCAGCTCGAGCAGCACATAGCTGAAGAAGACCGAATCGGTGAGCACCAGGGCACAGAGGCCAGCTTCGAAGAAGCTCAATCCTCCGAAGAAGCGGGGCCAGCCCCAATCCATTTCCAGGTAACCGATTGAGTAGATCTGCACCAGGACGTGCAAACCGGTGATCACCGTCATGGCGATCAGGGCCGGTTCGGTCACCAGGCCATCGAAGCCGATCTTCAGCCCGGCCGTGTCCAGCCAGGTCCAGTGGAAGGTTGGGGGCGCGTAGAGGGCGGCGCTGCCGGCCGCGGAATTGCCGTGCAAGGCCAGCAAAGCCAGCAGGCTGTGGGCGAAGGCGATCGCCACCATCAGCAGATTGATGTAACCGGCTGGCCGCGGGCCTGTGCGTGAAATCAGCCCTGGTGACCAGAGCAGACTCGCTGCCGCGCCAATCAGCGGATACAGAGGCACAAGCCAGGCCGTCTCCAGGAGAAGAACGGTCATCGAAGGATTCAGGGCGCAACGGATCAGGCAGGACACCGAACTCCTTGCCCGGGAATGAGGACAAGGGAGCTTGGAAACCTGGGTCGCGAACCCTAAGGAGCTGCGGGTCGACTTGGGTCGGGCCTGGCCATTGATTGACTGATTGCAGTCAGAAGTGCCGCTGATGCTTGGCCCAGCCCAGCTTCACGAATCGGGTGCCCGGGCGGCACCGCCCGGGCCGTGGGTCAGAAGCGACGGCGACCGTCGTGGAACGATGAGCCGAAGGCGTCGTTGCGATCATCCCGATCCCCGCTTTCCCGTCGGTTGCCTTCGGCACGGCTCAGCACCCAGACGTTGCGGTTGTGGCGCCGGGCCCGCAGGCCGCCGCGCTCCACCACGGCTGATCCCGGTCGGGCCCCGAGCAGGTGCGTGACCTCGGCGGTGCTCAAGGGGGCGGCGGTGCGGATCGCCAGGTCAATGCTTTCCAGCCGTTGCCGCAGAGCCTGGGCATCGGCCTGACCTCCGTCCTCCTCCTCACGCCAGGTCCAGGCAGTGGCTTGGTTTCCCGCCATCCGGTGCATCAGGCCAAGGCCCATCAGGGCGAGGGCCTGTTGCTGCGGTTGATCGCCATCACCCACAGCTTCCGTCAGCCATCCCGGCAGATCGCTGCCGGCGGCGTCGAGGGGGCGGGGGTCTTCAGGGGTGGCCGGCGCTGGGGCGGCATCGCTGCTCCCACGCCGTCGCGACCGGGAGTTGGCGGAGTTGGGCTCAGCCATGGCGGGGAAGCACATTCTGGGCGGACCCTATCGCTTGCCTGGCCCGAGGCAAGGGTCAGGGGCGGTCCCTGCGGGTGCTGGCTTTACAATCTCAGCGCTTCCCGCGCACTGAGGGGCAAGCCCGTCCCGTCCCTCAGGAGATGCCCATCGCGATGGAACGCAGTCTTTCCCCGCCGGCCCCAGGATCGAGGGGCTTTCAACGGCGCTCCGGTCCGGTCACCGTCACCGGCACCGAGATCAGCTTCGACAGCTCAGGTCCGAGCTGCGTCATCACCACCGACAGCGAAAGCCACCGCATGTCGCGCACCTCCAGCCAGGTGCAGTCGATTGAGCTGCGGACCTACGTCTTTCTGGATTCCCTGCAGCCCCAGCTAGCGGCCTACATGGGCACGGTGTCCCAGGGTTTTCTGCCGATTCCCGGAGATGCCTGCCTCTGGTTGGAGGTGTCTCCTGGCATGGCGGTGCACCGGGTCACCGACATCGCCCTCAAGGCCAGCACGGTGCGCCTTGGCCAGATGATTGTGGAGCGGGCCTTCGGCTCCCTGGCCCTCTATCACCGTGACCAGAGCAATGTGCTCCACTCCGGTGATGTGGTGCTTGAGGCGATCGGCAGCCGCATCGAACAACGCAGCCGCTGCGAGGTGAGCTGGACGGAGATCATCCGGGCGATCACCCCCGACCATGCGGTGCTGATCAACCGTCAGAACCGTCGCGGTTCGATGATCCAGGCTGGCATGAGCATGTTCATCCTCGAAACGGAACCTGCCGGTTACGTGCTGATTGCCGCCAACGAGGCGGAAAAGGCATCCAACATCACCGTGGTTGATGTCAAGGCTGTCGGCGCGTTCGGTCGTCTGACCCTGGCCGGTCGCGAGGGCGATGTGGAGGAGGCTGCTGCGGCAGCCATGCGGGCCGTGGAGGCCATCAATCGCACGGCCAGAACCTGAGCAAGGAGAGACTGTTCATCGGGAGCTGATTCAGGGGGAGCCGTTAGGTCAACCCCAGGGCTTGCCGCAGTTGGGGGGCCATGGCCCGGGCAGCCTTACCCCGGCTTCCCAGTTTCTCCCGCAGGTGGGGAGCCAGCCGGGCGTAGGTTTCCCCGGCTTCCCGAAGCCAGAAGATCGGGTCGTAGCCACTTCCCTGGCCCAGGGGTTCCAGAAGGATTTCGCCCCGACAGATCCCTTCCGCTTCGGCTCGAATCGTGCCCGTTGGATCGGCCAGGGCCATGGCGCTGTTGAAGCTGGCGGCGCGGTAGGGATTTGACCCCAGGGCCTGGAGCAACCGTTGGATCCTTTCGGGATCGGTGGGTGCATAACGGGCCGAGAAGAGGCCCGGTTGCCCACCGAGGGCATCGACCTCGAGGCCGGAGTCATCCCCTAACGCCCAGGAGCCGGTGAGTCTGGCCACGGTGGTCGCCTTGAGGCGAGCGTTTTCGAGATAGCTGCGTCCTGTCTCCTCAATCTCGAGACCCTCGGGCTGTCGATGCACGATGAGACCTGCCGAGGCCAGCATCGATCCGATTTCAGCCACCTTGGCGGGGTTGCCACTCGCAATGACCAGAATCAATCCGGACATCAGGCCCCTGACCAGCAGGCGCCATTGTGACCGATGGCCTGGTCGGCCACCAACTTGGAGGGTGGCACCGCCAACGAACCTACAAATGGCACCTGGAGAAGGGCCGGGAGGTCGAGGAGGTGGTGTCCTGATCCTGGAATGGCATCAATCTGATCCCCCTGAAGACCATCTGGAAGGGATGTCTTCGGGGTTTCATTCCAGGAATGAACCAACGGGGTTGAGGTGCAAAGGGCGACGGCGGCGTTGGGGATTGGGTGAGGCAGGACGGGTTGAACATTCCACCCCTGGCAAAGCCGGGGTACCTGCCTCGAAAAGAGAGTAAGGACCCTGTTGAAACTTGCCACTGCTTTGTAGGCATCTGCGCACCATCAACCGTGTCCCTCGACACCGGCACCGCCGTCAGGGCCCGCGGCTCCTGTGCGCCCCGATGGGCCTGGTCATCTTTCTTTCTACGACGCGTCCCCGGAGCTCCTCGCACCGGACCCCCTAAGCTCCGCCAACCTTCGAGCTGCGGGCCCATGCAAGCCGACCTGGTTCTGCAGAACCTGCTTTCTCCGCCAGTTCTCTTCTTCTTCCTTGGAGTCCTGGCTGTTCTGGTGGGGTCTGACCTTGAAATTCCTTCCCCCCTGCCGAAGCTCTTTTCCCTCTACCTTCTGCTGGCGATCGGTTTCAAGGGTGGTCTCGAACTGGCCCACAGTGAGCTGGGAGCCCCCGTGGTGCTCACCATCGGTGCGGCGATCCTGATGTCCCTGCTGGTGCCGATCAGTTCGTTCCTGATCTTGCGCCTCAAGCTGGACATCTACAACGCTGCGGCCGTGGCGGCTGCCTACGGCTCGATCAGTGCCGTCACGTTCATCACAGCGCAGTCCTATTTAGGGGTTCTCAAGCTTCCCTCGGATGGCTTCATGGTGGCGGCCCTGGCCCTGATGGAATCGCCGGCGATCATCATCGGCCTGCTGCTGGTCAAGCTGGCCGCCCCCGCCCAACCCGACGACCAACGAGGCATGCGCTGGGGGGCTGTGCTCCATGAGGCCTTTCTGAACAGCTCGGTGTTCCTGTTGATCGGCAGCCTGGTCATCGGTTTCCTCGTGGCCATCTTCAGTCCTGCCGGGGTGGAAAAGATGGAGCCCTTCACCAGCAAGCTCTTCTACGGCGCCCTCAGCTTCTTCCTGCTCGACATGGGGATCGTCGCTGCCCAACGCCTCCAAGACCTCAGGCGGGCGGGCCCGTTCCTGATCGGCTTCGCCGTGGTTGCTCCCCTCCTCCATGCCGGCGTCGGACTGGGCCTGGCGATCGCCCTTCACCTTTCCCAGGGGAATGCCCTTCTGTTCATGGTCCTCTGCGCCAGTGCCTCCTACATCGCGGTACCCGCCGCCATGCGCATGACCGTCCCCCAGGCCAATCCCAGCCTTTATATCTCCACGTCCCTGGGGGTCACGTTCCCTTTCAACATCATTGTTGGTATCCCTGTTTACATGGCCCTGATCCAGAAGTGGATCCCGGCCCTCCCCGCCGCCTGACCCGCCATGAAACGCCTTGATCTGGTCATGAATGAGCGGGAGCTTGCCAAGGTGTGTGAGGCGATCGATCGGGCCGGAGCTCCGGGTTACTCGGTGATGCGCCATGTCACTGGCAGGGGCCCCGAGGGGGAACTGGTGTCGGAATCCATGGAATTCAGTGGCTTCGGGGCCAATGCCCATGTGATCGTCTTCTGTGAGCCCGAGGTGCTCGAGCGTCTCGGGACGGAGCTGCGCCCGCTGTTGCGTTACTACGGCGGTGTCGCATTTGTGTCGGATGCTGAGGCGCTCTGAGGGGGCTTTTCAGATCGGGAATCCCCTCATCGGCCAGTTTCCTGCCCGATCCCTCCGGCTCAAACATCCGGCCCTGTGTTATTGGGAACCCCATGGTCCAGGGCAGCTTCGGGCCGGAGTTTCCCTGGGCTCCTTTCCCTTCCCCGAGCGGTGGGAAGTGGGCTGGACACTTCCCTGAAATCATTGTGCTGCCGGGCTCTCCCAGGGGAAGGCCCACCGTTCCTGTCGCCATGGTGGCTTGCCTGCGCCCTGGCGAGCATCCGCGGAAACGGCCCGATATCCCCTGCCCGAAGGTGATGGATGCCGGGCTTTCTGTGGCGGTTGACACGGGGCTCAACCCCGTTGGTGCCAGGGCGATCAATCTCTGTCAACGAATTGTTTCGCACTGATCAGCTGGGCTTATCTGATCTGGGCTGAACGGTGATGGCTCAAGGGCCCCGAAACCCTTGACGGGAGGAAGGCCCTCCGACCATGGTTGCAGGCGAACATTCCACCCCCTCCTCCAGGAGAAGGCAATGGCTAACGAAACCATGGGCATCGCCCTCGGCATGATCGAGACCCGGGGCCTGGTCCCGGCGATCGAAGCAGCAGACGCCATGACCAAGGCTGCCGAAGTGCGCCTGATCGGTCGTGAATTTGTTGGCGGCGGTTACGTCACCGTGCTGGTGCGCGGCGAAACCGGTGCTGTCAACGCTGCCGTCCGTGCCGGCGCTGATGCCTGTGAGCGCGTGGGCGACGGCCTCGTGGCTGCCCACATCATTGCCCGCCCCCACCGTGAAGTGGAGCCCGCTCTGAATGGCACTGCCGGCTTCGTCGGTTCCAAGGACTGAGTCGTCCGGCGCCTGACGCGCTGACGATCCCATTCCCCACCGACCTCCACTGAGAGTTTCCATGAGCAAGAAGTACGACGCAGGGGTCAAGGAGTACCGCGACACGTATTGGACTCCTGATTACGTCCCCCTCGATTCCGACCTGCTGGCCTGCTTCAAGTGCACCGGCCAGGAAGGCGTTCCCAAAGAGGAGGTGGCTGCCGCTGTGGCCGCTGAATCCTCCACCGGCACCTGGTCCACCGTGTGGTCCGAGCTCCTCACCGACCTCGACTTCTACAAGGGCCGCTGCTACCGCATCGAAGACGTCCCTGGCGACAAGGAAGCCTTCTATGCGTTCATCGCCTATCCCCTCGACCTGTTCGAGGAAGGCTCCATCACCAACGTGCTGACCTCCCTGGTCGGCAACGTGTTCGGCTTCAAGGCCCTGCGCCACCTGCGCCTGGAAGACATCCGCTTCCCGCTGGCCTTCATCAAGACCTGCATGGGTCCCCCGAACGGCATCCAGGTCGAGCGTGACCGGATGAACAAGTACGGCCGTCCCCTGCTGGGTTGCACCATCAAGCCGAAGCTCGGCCTGAGCGGTAAGAACTACGGCCGTGTGGTGTACGAGTGCCTGCGTGGCGGTCTCGACTTCACCAAGGACGACGAGAACATCAACTCGCAGCCCTTCCAGCGCTGGCAGAACCGTTTCGAGTTCGTGGCCGAAGCGGTGAAGCTGTCCGAACAGGAAACCGGCGAGAAGAAGGGGCACTACCTCAACTGCACCGCCGCCACTCCTGAGGAGATGTATGAGCGTGCCGAGTTCGCCAAGGAACTGGGCCAGCCCATCATCATGCACGACTACATCACCGGCGGCTTCACCGCTAACACCGGTCTGGCCAAGTGGTGCCGTAAGAACGGCATGCTGCTGCACATTCACCGCGCCATGCACGCGGTGATCGACCGTCACCCCAAGCACGGCATCCACTTCCGTGTGCTGGCCAAGTGCCTGCGTCTCTCCGGTGGTGACCAGCTCCACACCGGCACCGTGGTGGGCAAGCTGGAAGGCGATCGTCAGTCCACCCTGGGCTACATCGACCAACTGCGCGAATCCTTCGTTCCCGAAGATCGCAGCCGCGGTAACTTCTTCGACCAGGATTGGGGTTCCATGGGCGGCGTGTTCGCCGTGGCCTCCGGCGGTATCCACGTGTGGCACATGCCCGCGCTGGTGAGCATCTTCGGCGACGACTCCGTGCTGCAGTTCGGTGGTGGTACCCACGGTCACCCCTGGGGTTCCGCTGCTGGTGCGGCTGCCAACCGTGTGGCTCTCGAAGCCTGCGTCAAGGCCCGCAACGCCGGTCGCGAGATCGAGCGCGAAGGCCGCGACATCCTCCTAGAAGCCGCGAAGCACAGCCCCGAGCTGGCCATCGCCCTCGAGACCTGGAAGGAAATCAAGTTCGAGTTCGACACCGTCGACAAGCTCGACGTCCAGTGATTGTTTCGGGAAGAGGGGTTTTTCTATGCCCGCCTTCCTTGCCAGTTTTAGGCAAAGTACAG
>JBEINY010000005.1:0-47641 GCA_040377855.1 Prochloraceae cyanobacterium
CAACGGGTTCAGCACCCCCAGCTCAAGGCCGGCGCCGATCAGCACAAAGAACACGGTGGCAAACAGGGATGTCACCGGCTTCACGGCGCCCTGGATCTCCTCAAGCCGGCTGGAACTGCTGAGCACCAGACCGGCGGCATAGGCTCCGAGGGCGGCCTCCAGACCGATGGCACTGGAGAGCACGCAGGCGATGGCGAGCACCGCATAGGAGGCCACAACCACCTCACCCGGCGCCTTGAGCCGCTCCACCAGGGCATCGAACCAGGGGGCTGCCCGGCGGCTGAGCAGCACCGCCGACACCACGAACACCACCGCCGCCACCACCACCTTCAGGAGCGAACCGACGGCCAGGGCGTGCCCACCGGCGAGGCTCACGACCACGGCCAGGATCAGGATGCCGAAGATGTCATCGAGCACGGCCGCGCCGACCACAATCTGACCCTCACGGCTCCGCAGCACACCCAGTTCGCCGAACACATTCGCCGTGATGCCGATGCTGGTGGCGGTGAGCGAGGCCCCGGCAAAGATGGCCGGCACCGCATCCACCCCGAACAACAACATCAATCCGCTTGTGGCAGCGGCAAAGGGCAGCACCACGCCCGCCAGGGCAACACTGCTGGCCTGCAGGGCAACGGCGAGCAGTTCATCGAGCTCGCTCTCGAGGCCGGCCTGAAACAGCAGGGCGTAGAGGCCCAGCGTGGACACCTGCTCCAGGGTGGCGTAAACGCCCTCATGGACCCCCTGCAGATCGGCGCCACCGACATGACTGATCTGGCCCACAAGGTCGAGCAGGCCGTCGCCGCCACCGGCCAGGAGCTCCGGCGGACCGATCAGGTGCAAACCGGAAACGCCAATCAACACCCCCCCCAGCAGCTCCCCAAGGATCGTGGGCAACTGCAGGCGCACCATGATTTCCCCGAGCACCCGCGCCGCCAGGAAGATCACCAGAAAGGCCCCGATGCTCAGCAGCGTGTTGGCAAGCTCCAGCTGATGGGGGTCAGGCATGACAAAAGGGTGGCGGCAAGACTTCTCTCAGGCCCATCATCATCAGAACCCTGACCTTTGGCTTCGGGACGGTGGGTTGGGTGGCCCCAGGGTCAGGATCCCAACGTCGCTGTCCATTGCCAGAGCAGGGCCACCCCGAGGGGAACGGTGAGGTTGTCGAGGCCGAACAGGGCCACCTGCTCCAGGGCCGCGGCCAGCAGGGCCAACGCGGGCAGGAGCATCGGATCGGGGGCCGGCAGGCCCAGGGAGGCACTGATCGGCACCATCAGGGCAAGCACCAGCAGGCTCACCAGCACCATGGTGAGGGTACCGATCAGCGACTTGGTCTGACCCCAGACCTGCCAGCGGGGCGAGGGAAACCGCGGCCCGACCAGGCCCGCCATCCCATCCCCGAAGGCCATCACCAACACCGCCGCCGTCACCACCTGGGGGCTTGCCGGCCAGTAGAGGAACAGCAACACGGTGATCGCACCGCCGTAGGCCACGGTGCCGTAACTGGGCCGGCCCACATCCTCGATCGCCGGCAACAGCTGCAGACGATGGTTGAGGAGGGCCGCCAGGGTCACCAGCGTCGCCGCCGGCAGGGCAATGAACCGATCGATGCCGCAGACCCAGGCCAGGGGAAGCACCATCCCGGTACCGATGTGCACCAACTTGCGGCTCCACTCCCGCTGCTCCGGCCAGCGGCGACGCAGGGCCAGGGCCGCCAACGCCAGCAGGGCCAGCCAGGTGGCCACCAGGAGGGGTCCACACCAGGGGGGCATCAGAAGCGGCAAGGGCTCAGGCGGCCTGGTCGTGGTTGGTGAACTGACGCAACTTCAGGATGGCGCGGGCCTCGAGCTGGCGCACCCGCTCCCGGGAGACGTTGATCTGGCGGCCGATTTCCGCCAGGGTGAGGGGCTCCTGGCCGCCCAGCCCAAAGCGCAGGCGCAGAATCTCCTGCTCCCGTTCATTCAACTGGGACATCCACCCCCCCAGGTGCTCCTTGAGCAGACTGCGGTCCATGCTGTCCATGGAATCGCCGCTGGCGGGATCGGCGATCAGTTCCCCCAGGGTGCTGCGGTCCTCCTCGCCGCGGGCATGGGCATCCAGGGAGGCGCAAGGTGCACTCTGGGCAATCAGATCATCGAGTTCCTCGGGCTGCATGCCGAGGCCATGGGCCAGCTCCAGGCGATTGGGCTGGCGACCGAACCGGTGGGAAAGTTCCCGGCTGATGCGGCGCATCTTGGAGAGTTTCTCGCTGATGTGGATCGGCAGCCGGATCGTGCGGGCGGAGTTGTCGATCGCCCGGGTCATGCCCTGGCGGATCCACCAGTAGGCATAGGTCGAAAACTTGTAACCCATCGCCGGGTCGAACTTGTCGACGGCGCGTTCAAGGCCGATCGCCCCCTCCTGCACCAGATCCAGCAGCTCAAGGCCCTGGTTCTGATACTTCTTGGCCACGCTCACCACCAACCGCAGGTTGGCGGCGATCATCCGATCCCGGGCCCGTTGCGCCATTCGGATCTGACGACCCTGCTGGGGAGTGCGCTCGGTGGAGGGAATCTCCAGCAGGAGCTTGCCGCCGCGTACGTGATGGGCAAGCTCGATTTCTTCGGCGGGGGTGAGCAGGGGCACCCGACCAATCGTGCTCAGATACCAACCGATCGAATCGGTGCTCAGCCGACCGGCACTGCGGCTGGTACCTGTGCGCGAACGAACACCATCTGTGGTGGTCCTGCGAGCGCGGGCAGCTGGAGATGGTTGGCGTGGAACTGAAAGATCGGTGTCCAACCGGATGTGCGAGGAGGGGATATTCTCAGGTTCGCGCTCACGTGAAGACTCCAGTCCCGAAGCGGACAGTTGCCGCTTTGGTCCATCGCCGCTTCCGGCGGGCTGCTGTCCGTTGTCTGGTGCAGTCCCCACAGCCCGATGATGCGTGCAGTTGTGGCCGGAATGTAGCACTCATCCGCCCGATGGAAGGTATCAAACAAAAAGAGTTCTGGTACAACGCTGCTCCAGGAAACGTGAACGGGGACAAAAAGAAGGAGGCCTCCGGATCTCAGAGATCGTGCGGCCGCACAACCGCTGCGAAACCACGGCGGCCTCCAGCCGATCGCCAGCGATCCACACCGAACTGCTGATCAGCCCCGGTCGGTTCGCAGACCTCCACGCCAACGTCTCATCAACGTCCCTTGCACCCGCCGTTCCTCCGCCTCCGGCTGGCGCTGAACAAAAGCACCATCGGGTCGCATGTCCCAGACCGATGCATTGTCATCGGCGTAAAGATCAAAAAGCTTGTCGAGTTGATCGCCGTGGGCCGGATCTTCAATCGGCACCACCGCCTCCACCCTCCGATCGAGGTTGCGCGGCATCCAATCTGCGCTTCCGAGATAGATCTCCCGCTGACCGCCGTTGGCGAACAGAAACAGCCGCGAGTGCTCAAGGAAACGGCCGATCACACTCATGACCTGGATGTTCTCACTCAGGCCCTCCACGCCGGGCCGCAGGCTGCACATGCCGCGCACCATCAACTCGCACACCACCCCGGCCTGGGAGGCCTCATAGAGCAGGGCGATGATCGCCGGGTCGACCAAGGCATTCATCTTGGCCCGGATGTGGCCGCCGCGGCCTGCCCGGGCGTGATCGGTCTCGCGGCGGATCATGGCTTCCATGCCGCGCCGCAGGGTCACCGGAGCCACCAGCAGCCTGCGGAAACTCTGCTGCTTGGAGAAGCCGGTCAGGTAGTTGAACAGCTCCACCAGGTCCTGGCCCAGCTCCGGCCGGGCGCTGAGCAGGCCCAGGTCGGTGTAAAGGGTGGAGGTCTTGGAGTTGTAATTGCCGGTGCCGATGTGCACGTAACTGCGCAGCTCCTGCTTCTCGCGGCGCACCACCAGGATGATCTTGGTGTGGGTCTTCAGGCCCAGCACCCCATAGACGACATGGACTCCGGAGCTCTCCAGCTGGCGGGCCCACTGGATGTTGTTGTCCTCATCGAAGCGAGCCTTGAGCTCCACCAGGGCCATCACCTGCTTGCCGTTCTCGGCCGCCCGAATCAACGCCGCCACCACCGGTGAGTTCTTGGAGGTGCGGTAGAGGGTCATCTTGATCGCCAGCACCGACGGATCGTCGGCGGCCTGGTTGACGAACTCCTCGACCGAGGTGGAGAACAGATCAAACGGATGGTGCAGCAGCACATCGGAGCGCCGGATCGCCGCGAAGATGCTTTCGAAGTCCTCGGGCTTGATCGAGCCATCCTCGAGGCGGCTGTGTTGGGCCCGGGCCAGGGCCGGAGCGGTGCGCCCCTGAAAGGGGTGGTCCTTGAGGGCCGGCAGCGGGATCGCCAGCAGGCTCATCAGATCGTCGAGGCCCAGGGGGCCGTTGATCCGATAGAGGTCCTCCGGTTCCACGGCCATCCCGTGGCGCAGCAGATCCACCACCTCGTCCGGCATCTCATCGGTGACCTCCAGGCGCACCACCTCGCCACCGCGACGGCGTTTGCGCAGACCCTCCTCGAGGGCCTCCATCAGGTCATCCGCCTCCAGGTCCCGCAGTTCGAGATCGGCATCGCGGGTGACGCGGAAGAAGTAGTGACCCTCCACGTTCATCCCCGGGAAGAGCAGGTGGAGGTTGTAGGCCACCACCTGCTCCAGGGGCACGGCGGTGAACAGGGGCCGGGGTCGGTGGGTGCAGAGGTCCGGCGGGATCGGCACGAACCGGGGCAGCAGCTTCTGGGGCACCTTCACCCGGGCGAACTGCTGCTTCCCGGTGTCGGGATCCCGGACAAGCGCGGCCACGTTCAGGCTCAGATTGCTCATGAAGGGGAACGGATGGGCCGGATCCACCGCCAGGGGGGTGAGCACTGGAAAGATCGCCGTGCGGAAGTACTGATCCACCCAGTCGGTCTGGGCCTGATTGAGCCGCTGGTAATCAATCAGCTGAACACCGTGCTCATTCAGCTGCGCCTTGAAGTAGTGGCGGTAATGGGCCTGCTGCTGTTCAAGCAAGGGGCGGAGGGTCTGCTGAATCGCCACCAGCTGTTGCTGGGGCGTCAGGCCGTCATCGCTGAGGGAGGTGATGCCGGCCTCAACCTGGGACTTCAGGGAGGCGACCCGCACCATGAAGAACTCATCGAGGTTGTTGCTGAAGATGGCGCTGAACTTGGCCTGCTCCAGCAACGGCGTGTGCTCGTGAAGCGCCTGGGCCAGCACCCTGCGGTTGAACTCGATCCAGCTCAGTTCCCGGTTGATGTAGTTCTCGGGCGCCACCAGGGGTTGGGTCATCATCTCCACCGCAGGAACCCAGTCAGGGCGCCGACGTCGTCATTCCTTGACGCTAGGCAGCACCCTGGCGCGCCGGGGTGCTGCAGACGACTTGTCCGCCCCGGGGGAGGTCAGGCTGCTTCCAGCTGCATACGCTGCCGCTCCGCATCAAGCCCCCCCGCCACCAGCAGCGCCACCCCCACCAGCAGGGCGATACCGAGCCAGAAGGGGCTCTGGCGGCCGAGCAGGTCGTAACTGAGGCCAGCCACGGAAGCCCCAACGAAGGTGCCCAGGCTCTGAAGACCCTGCAGGCCTCCCAGGGCCGCCCCCTGGCCGGAATCATCGAGACGCCGCGACACGAGGGCCCGCAGGCAGGGGGTGACCAGGCCCGTGCCAAGGGCTAGAACCGCCACTGACGTGAAGACCACCGGCCGGGAATTGGCCGGGGTGGCCAGGGGAACCAGCAGGCAGCCGGCGATCAGAAAACCGATCCCCGCCAGGGTGAGGCGGAATTCCCCGAAGCGCTTCACCAGCGGACCGATCAGACCGCCCTGCACCACCATCGCCACCACACCCACCACCGCAAAGGCGGCCCCCGCCAGACCGGTGGTCCAGCCGAAGGCCTGCTTCAGATAGAGCACCAGCACGGTGGTGAAGCCGTTGAAGGCCATGAAGAAGAGAAAGAAGGCCAGGCAGAGGCGCCGCACCTGGGGATTGGCGTAGACCCGGGACAGCTGGGTGACAGGGTTGAGGTCGCGCTTGCGGGGCAGCACCTGCCGGGCCTCGGGCGGGTGGGTCTCCGGAAGGGAGGTCAGCACAAGCACCAGGTTCAGCACTGCGAAGGCCGTGGCGGCCCAGGCCGGCAAGATCACATTCAGCTCCGCCAGCCAGCCACCCAACGCCGGTCCGAGCACAAAGCCCAGACCGAAGGCCACCCCAATCAGGCCAAAGGCCTTGGCGCGGTTCTCCGGGGTGGAGATGTCCGCCAGCACAGCCGTGGCCGTGGCGGCGGTGCCGCCGCTCGCCCCATCGATGATCCGGGCCAGAAACAGCAGGGCCAGCGGCAAACCGGCGGCCGCTGCCGCCGGCCACATCTGGGCCCAGGGCAGGCTGAGGGTGATGGCGAACAAACTCAGCCCCAGCACCGAACCCGCGACGGAGAGCACGATCACCGGGCGACGCCCGAAGCGGTCGCTGAGGGCCCCGATCAGGGGTGCAGCGGCGAACTGGGCCACGGAGTAGCACCCGGAAAGCAGCCCCAGGGTGCTGCCGCTGCCGCTGAAACGATCCAGCAGAAAGGGCAACACGGGAAAAATGCTGCTCTCCCCCAGCCGGTCGTTCAGAAGGGTGAGGAACGCGAGAAGCGCAACAGGCGGACGGGGCCGGGGCACAGCAGCGAGGCCCGAACATGCATTCACGATCCCATGGGAGGTCTCTGCCCGTGGTCCCGGCAGGGCCTCAGGCGCCCTATCGATCGGGCCGGCCATGCTGGGGCCTGCAGAACGGACCGTGATGACGGAGCTGACGCACCTCAATCCCGCCGGCGAGGTGCACATGGTGGAGGTTGGCGATCGTCCCAGCACCGCCCGTCAGGCCTTGGCCGAGGGGTGGATCCGCATGGCCCCGGAGGTGCTGGCGCTGGTGCTGGAAGGCCGGGCCCCCAAAGGAGATGTGCTGGCGGTGGCACGGGTGGCGGCGATTCAGGCGGCCAAGCGCACCTGGGAGCTGATTCCGCTCTGCCATCCGCTTCCCCTCAGTGGCGTTTCGGTGACGATCGAGCCAGCGGCTGAGGGGGTGGGGCTGCACCTGCAGGCCTCCGCTCGCACCCATGGCCCCACCGGCGTGGAGATGGAGGCCCTCACCGCCGTTCAGGTGGGGCTGCTCACTCTCTACGACATGCTCAAATCCGCCGACCCGGCCATGACCATCGGCCCAGTGCGGCTGTTGGAGAAAACGGGGGGACGCCAAGGCCCGTGGCGCCATCCCGACGCCAGCAACCCCCGCGCCTGAGCGCCCCATGACCGGTCTCGATCGATCGTTGGAACCGTTCCCCGCCGAAGGGCTACCCCTGGAGCAGGCCCTGGCGAGGATCCTGGAGGAGCTCAGCCCCCTGGAACGCCACGAACCACAGCCTTTGGCCTCCTGCCTGGGCCGTATCACCGCAACGGCCGTCAAGGCACCGGCCGCGGTGCCGGGCTTTCGAGCATCAATCATGGATGGGTTCGCCATTGCCGGCTCGGAGCTGCCAGCCCTGGGCAGCCGGTGGCGCCTGGTGGGTTGCTCAGCGGCGGGGGCGCCGTTTACGGGTGTTCTGGCGACCGGTGAAGCGGTGCGGATCCTCACCGGGGCCGTCGTGCCAGAGGGCAGTGAGCGGGTGCTGCCGCAGGAACTGGTGCACCAGCAGGAGAACGGGGACACCACGATCCAGTTGGTCCAGGCCTGCGGCCCGAACCCCTGGATCCGCCGCCCTGAGGAAGAGGCGGCCCCCGGTGAGGAGCTGGTGCCGGCCGGCATCCGGCTCGGGGTGGCGGACCTGGGCCGATTGGCGAGCTGCGGAGTGCGGCAGCTGATGGTGCACGCGAAGCCACGGCTGGGTCTGCTGATCAGCGGCGATGAACTGGTGCCGCCTGGCGCGGACCGCGGGCCAGGTCAGATCTGGGAGAGCAATTCGACGCTGCTCACGGCTCTGCTGACCCAGCTTGGGTACAAGGTTGCCCAGCAACGGGTGGTGGCGGATCAGCCGGAACCGTTGCGCCGGGCCCTGCAGGAGCTGGCGACCGCCTGTGATGTGGTGGTGAGCACCGGCGGGGTGTCCGTCGGTGACACCGACTGGCTACGGGCCCTGGTGGCAGAGCTGGGGGAGGTGCGCTTCTGGAAGCTGTTCCTGAAGCCGGGACGGCCCTTCGCCTGGGGCCGGGTGGAAGGGGCGCCGTTCTTCGGGCTTCCGGGCAATCCGGTGGCCGCGGCGATCACGGCGTTGCAGCTGCTCTGGCCGGCCCTGCAGCGGTTGGAAGGGGCGGAGCCCCAGCGGCTGCCTCGGCTGCGGGTTCGGTTGGAGGCCCCGCTGCAGCGGGGCGCAGGCCGCCCGGAACTGGCCCGCGCCCAGCTCGTGGTGGCGAGCGATGGCGCACTGCTGGCTCGCGTGAATGGATCCCAGGCCTCCTCCCGCATGGGTTCGCTCCAAGGTGCGGATCTCCTGCTGGAGATTCCGGCGGAGCTGGGGGCCCTTCCTGCCGGCACCGAACTCTGGGCGCAGCTGCTGCGGTTGCCGATCCTCTGAGGTTCGTGATTCGGCATCCGCAAGGAAGGCCGCTGAGGGGTCCATGCCGATTCGCTCTGAGCCCATGGGCTCAGAGCGGCGTATTCCCCTGCACCCAGGTGCCGGATCCATCGGGCCGCAGCTCCTTCTTCCAAAACGGTGCCTCATGCTTGAGGGCCTCGAGCAGCTCCTGGCCGCAACGCTGGGCAGGCCCACGACGGTCGGCCGCCACCGCCAGCAGCACGATCGCCTCGCCGGGATGCACCCGGCCCACCCGGTGCCGCAGCAACACGGCCCTGGCGCCATGGCGGTCAGCGCAGGCGGCCGCAAGCCGGCCGACCTGGGCTTCTGTCATGCCGGGGTAATGCTCGAGTTCCAGGCACTCAAGGGGCTGGCCAGTCCCATCCCAGCCCCGCATCCGGCCGATGAAGTGGTGCTCGGCAGCGGGGGCACCTCCCACCAGGTCCACCAGCTTCTGCTGCCAGTGCACCAGGGCCTCCAGAGGAGAAAAGGACCGGGGCTCCAGGGCAAGGTCGAGGCGATTCATGCTCAGCCGCCACTGATCGGCGGCAGAAAAGCAAGCTCATCGCCCGGCTGCAGCGGGGCATCCAGGCTTGCGAACTGCTGATTGACCGCCACGCGCACTGCCCCAGGGTCACCCGGTAACTGCAACGCGCTCCAGACCCGGCCAGGGGTGAGGGGGCCATGGAGGCTGGGCCCAGCCACGGACCAGAGCCGCTCGCCCCAGCCGGCCTCCTCCCGCAGCCCTGCGAACAGCCGGATGCGAATGGAGGCTTCAAGATCGCCCGGAGGCCTGGAGTCCATGGCAGCAACGCTAACCATCACCTGACCTGGCGCTTTGAGAGCATGCGCGGGAACAGAACCGGCCCACCGGACCCCTTCATCCGCACCCGCGCTTGGCCGACACCAGCACCCGCCGCAGCGAGAACAGCAGCGCCCTGACCATCGCCCTGCTCACGGTGAGCGACACCCGGACCCTCGCGGACGACGCCAGCGGGGATGCCCTGCAAGGGCGCCTGCAGGCTGCTGGCCACCGGCTGGCCGATCGCGCCCTGGTACCCGATGACCGCTACCGGATCCGCGCCGACGTGAGCCGCTGGATCGCCGATCCGGCCGTGCAGGTGGTGATCACCAGCGGCGGCACGGGCCTCACCGGCCGCGACGGCACCCCGGAAGCGGTGGCCCCCTTGCTCGACAAAACCATCGAGGGCTTCGGGGAGTTGTTCCGGGTGCTGTCCTTTGAAACCATCGGCACCAGCAGCCTGCAGAGCCGCTGCCTGGCGGGGGTGGCCAACGGCACGGTGATCTTCGTCCTGCCCGGATCCCTGGATGCGGTCCAGACCGCCTGGGATCGGTTGATCGTCGCCCAGCTCGATTCAGCCACGCGCCCCTGCAACCTGGTGCAGCTGCTGCCCAGGCTCACGGAGCCGCCCGGATGAGGCGCCTGCGTCGCCTGAAGCTGGCAGCCCGCAGGGAACGGCGCCGCGGCCGCTATTACCAGCCCAGCTTCCGGCTCAACCAGATCGGGGT
Source organism: Prochloraceae cyanobacterium (assembly GCA_040377855.1). GTDB lineage: Bacteria > Cyanobacteriota > Cyanobacteriia > PCC-6307 > Cyanobiaceae > CAIXOZ01. The sequence goes on from JBEINY010000005.1 coordinate 10,057, forward strand.
GACCTCGCTGGCGGCACTCTGCGCCGTGCTGCTGCTGGGCCTGCTAACGCTTTGGAGTGGCCAGGTGCTGATCGTGGCGCCGCTGGGTGCCTCCTGCGTGCTGCTGTTCGGCTATCCAGCCAGCCCCCTGGCCCAGCCCCGCAACCTGGTGCTCGGCAACAGCCTCGGGGCCCTGATCGGTCTCTGCCTGGTGCACCTGGTCGGCAGCGGACCGTTGATGCAGGCCCTGGCTGTGGCGATCACGATCCTTGCCGGTCAGCAGCTGCGCTGCCTGCATCCGCCGGCGGGCGGCATGGCCTTTCTGGTGGTGTACCTGAATGTGGGCTGGGGGTTTCTGTTGTTCCCGGTGATCAGCGGATCCTTACTGCTGGTGCTGCTGGCCTGGGCCTTCAGCCGCTGGGTTCCGGGCGCCGCGGCCTACCCCCGGCACTGGCTGTGATCGACCTGCCCGCCGTGCTGCTGGCCCTGGGAGCGGTGGCCTTCCTTTTTGCCTCCGTCGGTCATGCCGGCGCCTCGGGGTACATCGCCGTGCTGGCCCTGGCTGGCTGGTCGGCCACCCTGATCAAGCCCGCGGCACTGCTGCTCAATGCCCTGGTGGCCAGCGTGGGCTGCTGGAACTTTCTGCGGGCCGGGCACTTCCCGGATCGGCGGTTTGCGGCGGTCTACGTCCTGGCGGTGCCGCTGGCCTTCACCGGCGGGTGGCTACAGCTTCCCGGTCCCTGGCTGGCCCGTCTGGTCGGTGTCGTGCTGCTTGGCTCGGCCTGGCGCCTGAGCCGCTGCAGCAGCGATCCCAGCAGCCTGATGCCGGTTTCGTCATCGGCGCTGCTAATGATCGGGGGTGGTCTCGGGCTGCTGGCGGGGCTCACGGGCACCGGCGGCGGTGTCTTCCTGTCGCCCTGGCTGTTGATGGCGCGCTGGTGCAGGACCCATCAGGCCGCGGCGGTGTCGGTGTTGTTCATCCTGCTGAACTCCCTGGCGGGACTGGCGGGGCTGCTCTGGGCCCGGCCCATGGTCCTGACCCCGCTGATCGCCCCACCGATGGCGCTGATCGTGCCCGTGGTGGTGCTGGCCGGTGCCGTGGGATCACGACTGGGAAGCCATCATTGGCCCGCGGCCGCCATCCGACGGGCGCTCGCTGGGGTGCTGGTGCTGGCGGGCATCAAGCTGCTCACCAGCTGCTGAACCGGCGCCTCAGCCGCCCAGATAGGCCATCTCCGCGTGGCTGGGGGCCTGGGAACCAGCGCTGGCAGTGGTGACAGCGCTGCGATGTTGATCCCGCTGCTCGCTGTAGCGATCGCCCCGTTGTCGCCAGAGCGCCCCGATCGCTGCCTTCAGCTCCTCAACCGGTTGGGCAGACTCCAGCATGGGTCCCAGATCAAGGCCACTGCTCGGGGTCGCAAACAGGCAGGTGTAGGCGATCCCATCGGCGGTGACCCGCAGACGGTTGCAATCACCGCAGAAGGGGGCACTGATCGAGGCCACCACCGCCAGCCTCCCCCCGCCATCGAGGTATCGCCAGCGGCTGGCGGTGCCATGGGGCGTTCGGCCCAGGGGCTCCAGGGGCCAGCGCTCGCCGATACGGTGCAGCATCTCGGCCGCGGGCACCACGGCCGCGGCCTCCCAGCCATTCCGGTTGCCCACATCCATGAACTCGATCAGGCGCAGCTCCAGCCCCCGCTGGCGGGCCAGCTGCGCCAGGGGAAGCAACTGATCGTCATTGAAGCCGCGCCGGATCACGGCATTCAGTTTGAGCTGGCCCATGGCCGGGTCAAAACCGGCGGCCCGGGCATGCTCAATCGCGGCCAGCACCCTGGCGAGGGCCCGTTCAGCCGCTGCCCGATCGGCGAGACCGGCCATCCGTTCAACGCTGCTGGCCGTGGTGCCATCGAGGCTGATGGTGATCCGGTCGAGCCCCGCCTGCCGCAGTTGCCGAGCCCGTTGAGCACTCAGCAGCATCCCGTTGCTGGTCAGGGCAATCTCGGCCAGTCCCTGCTGGCGCAGCGGTTGCACGGCCGCGATCAGGGCATCGAGCTCACTGTGGAGCAGGGGTTCACCACCCGTGAGCCGCAGGCTGCGCACGCCCAGGGCCACGGCCGCCTCAATCACCTGCCGGCGCTGCTGCAGGCTGAGTAGCCCGGCGGGTTCGCTGCCATCGGGCAGGCAGTAGGGACAGGCCAGGTTGCAACGGGCCGTGAGCGAAAGCCTCAACACCCCCAGGGGGCGGCCGTGGAGATCCTGAAGGGGCAGAGAAGAGGCCTCAAGGATCGGTTGGGGAGCTGAAACCCTTGTCATGGCAACAGTCTGCCCCCGTCTATCTTCACCGCCAGACCGCCCCTGCCGGTGGGGCTGCCCGGCGATGCATCAGAGATCCGTGGGTCGATTCACATTGCGGAGGCGGGCCCTGTCCAGCTGCACGCTGCGGCAGGGCTGAGTGGCCAGCCAACCCTGCAGGCGCCGCTCACCCTTCGCCACCGCTTCCGAGAGCCGGATACGGCGGCGGGCATCGGCGGGGTAGAGGCCCAGCAGCGGCTGCAGCCGCTCGCCATCGTGAGCCAGATGGATCGCGGCCGGCTCGGTTGCAGCCGCCGACACGAGGATCTGGAGACTGGCCAGGTCCAGGTCAGGCATGTCCACCGGGCAAAGCAGCAGGCGCTGGTTGGGGTGTTGATCCATCAGGCGATGCAGGGCCAGCAGGGGTCCCTCCCACGGTGGAGGCTCGGCGATGGTGGTGATCCATGGGGCGCCTGGAGACGTCGGCGACGCCCGCAGCCTGGCGCCCAGTTCCATCGCCAGGGTCAGATGGTGGGGGTAGCGGCTCAGCAATGTGATCGGCACCCCCAGCCCGGCCAGCAACTCCAGGGTGTGTTCCAGCCAGCAACCGCCGCCGGCGTAGGGCAACAGGGCCTTGTCGCGGCCCATGCGCCGGCTGACGCCCCCGCTGAGCAGACAACAGCGCAAGGGGAAAGCTGACACGTCCAGGGTCGTTACATCCGCCTGTAGCGATGGCTGCCGAGGATTGGAGAACGGTTCCATAAGGTCCGGCCGTCTCCGTCGCCCGCAGCTCGCGTCCTCCATGGCCCTTTCCCCCCTCGCCGCCACCCTGTTGGCCGCCAAGCGCCGCCAGGGCCTCAGCTTCGCTGATCTGGGGGCCCGGCTGGGGGTTGATGAAGTCTGGCTGGCCAGCCTGATCCACGGCCAGGCCACGGCCACAGCCGAGGAAGCCGGCAGCCTGCTCGAGGCCCTGGCAGTGCCGGACGCGGAACGGGAGGTCCTGGCGGAGCAGCTGACCGCCTATCCGATCAAGGGCGCCCTCAATCCGGTCGTCCCCAGTGATCCTCTTCTCTACCGCTTCCACGAGATCCTGCAGGTGTACGGCCTGCCCCTGAAGGACGTCATCCAGGAGAAATTCGGAGACGGGATCATGTCGGCGATCGACTTCACCCTCACGGTCAACCGGGAGTCGGATCCGAAAGGGGATCGGGTGGTCGTGACCATGAACGGCAAATTTCTGCCCTATAAGAAATGGTGAGCGTCAATGGGCCCCGGACGCTCGCGGCGGCCAGGCCGTTGGTAGCCGTTGCCACAGGGAACTGGATGGGCCAGTTGATGCAATGAATCCTTGATCGAAGGTCCTGGTGCCAGCAACTGAGGTCCCGCCTCTAGAACCTGCCGTTGAACCTGCCGCCCGGGCCCAATGTCCCTACTGCGGCGTGGGCTGCGGGCTTGAACTGCGACCAGCGGCTGAGCCCGGCGGCACCTGGAGTGTGCGCGGCGACCGCCATCACCCCTCCTCCCTCGGGCAGGTCTGTGTCAAGGGCGCCACCGTGGCCGAGACCCTCGACCACAACCGCCTGACAACGCCCCTGTGGCGCGAGCAGATCGACCAGCCCTTCCTGCCGATCAGCTGGGATCAGGCCTTCACGCTGCTGGTGTCACAGATCCGGAACACCCTGGCTGAGCAGGGGCCCCGGGGTCTGGCGATCTACGGCTCCGGTCAATTCCTGACGGAGGATTACTACGTCGCCAACAAGCTTCTGAAAGGGGCCCTGGGCAGCAACAACTTCGATGCCAACTCACGGTTGTGCATGAGCTCGGCCGTGTCCGGCTATGCCCGCAGCCTCGGTTCCGACGGACCTCCCTGCACCTACGACGACCTCGACCTTGCCGATCTGGTGCTGATGATCGGCACCAACACCGCCGAGTGTCATCCGGTGCTGTTTCAGCGGTTGCTGAAACGAAAACGGCGCCAGAAGGACGGGGTGCGGCTTGTGGTTGTGGATCCCCGCGCCACCGCCACCAGCGATGCCGCGGATCTCCATCTGGCGATCCGCCCCGGCACCGATCTGGTGCTCCTGCATGGCATCGGCCATCTACTGCTGGAGCTGCAGGGTCTCGATCACGCCTTCATCAGCGGCCACACCGAGGGCTTCGAGGCGGTTGCTGAGCTGTGGCGCCAGTGGACACCGGCGCTGGTGTGCCACCTCTGCGGCATTGAGGAGTCCGACCTCCGCTGCCTGGCCCAATGGTGGGCCGAGGCCTCGGCTGCGCTCAGCCTCTGGTCGATGGGGGTGAACCAGAGCCGCGAAGGCACGGCCACGGTGTCCGGCTTAATCAACCTGCACCTGACCAGCGGCCAGATCGCCAGGCCCGGGGCAGGACCGTTCTCCCTGACGGGCCAGCCCAACGCGATGGGAGGCCGGGAAGTGGGGGGGCTGGCCCAGCTCCTGCCTGGGTATCGCAGCGTGACCAACCCGGAGCACCGAGCAGAGGTTGAGCGCCATTGGCATCTGGCACCGGGCTCGATGTCTGCGGAACCGGGCCTGACGGTATGGCAGCAGATCGAGGCGATGGAACGGGGGGAGCTGGGGCTCTGGTGGGTGGCTGCCACCAACCCACTGGTGAGCATGCCGTCCCTGGATCGGGTGCGGGCCGCCGCCGGACGGTGCCCACTGGTGGTCCTGAGCGAGGCCTATGCCGGCACCGAGACCGCCAGCGTGGCTCATCTGCTGCTGCCCACCGCCCAATGGAGCGAAAAGAGCGGGACGATGACCAATTCCGAGCGACGCGTCACCCTCTGCCCGGCCTTTCGGCCACCGCCGGGCGAGGCCAGGGCCGACTGGGCGATCTTCGCTGAACTCGGTCGCCGCCTCGGCTTTGAGGCCGCCTTTTCCTACCGGACGAGCGCGGAGGTCTATGACGAATTCGTGGCCCTCACCTCCGGGCGGGTGTGTGACCTCAGTGGCCTCAGCCATGCCCTGCTGGCGGACCACGGCCCGCAGCAATGGCCGTTCCCGATGGGCACGGCGCCGGGCGGTGGCCAGGCACGGCTCCATCAGGACCGCCATTTCCCGACCGCAAGCGGCCGGGCCCGCCTGATCGCCGATCAACCGCTTGGCCTGGCGGAACCGGTTTGCGAGGCCTATCCCCTGGTGCTGACCGTGGGCCGCTACCTGGGGCACTGGCACACGATGACCCGCACCGCCCTGGTGCCACGCCTGAACAAGCAGCACCCCGAAGCCCTTCTGGAGGTGCATCCCGAGGACGCCTGCCTCCACAACCTCAAGGACGGTGAGCCTGTGGCGATTCGCTCCCGCCGGGCCGAGATCACGGCTCGGCTGCGGATCACCGAGCGCATCAGGCCGGGCACCGTGTTTCTGCCGATGCACTGGGGTGCATCCCAGGCCAACCCCTGCGAGGCCAACCGCCTGCTCCATCCAGAGGCCTGCCCGATCTCCAGCCAGCCGGAACTGAAAGCCACGGCAGTGACCCTTGAGGCCATGCCCCCGACCACAGCCGGCAGCCCTCAGATCTGAGGGTTCAATCCTGCAGCAGTAGTGGCGAGACCCGCATCGCACCATCCCCGGCGCCACCCGGTTCAAACAGCCCCTGTTGACGCCAGCGCGACAGATGACGGGTGACAGTCACCCGGTTATGGCCGATCAATTCCCCACAGCGATCGTGGGTCAGCCGCAGCGGCAGTTCCACCCACTGGCCGCAGCGACGTCCCAGCCGATCGGCAAGGAGCTGAAACAGGGCCCGCAGGCGATCCTCGGAAGCACCGAGATGGTGGATGCGCAGCAAGGCGGCTGTCCAATCGCAGATGCTGCTGGCACCATCGAGCGGCAGCTGATCGATGCAGGAGGCCAGCTGCACGGGTGTGATGGCCTCCAGATGAAGCCAGGATCGACGCAGCAGATCCAGCGCAAGATGGTCGCCGGCCTGCAGGAAACCGAGGGTGATCGCCTTCACCGCGAGGGGCTCCTGTTCAACGTTGGAGAAGGCCACCCGCACCAGCCCGGACACCACATGCAGGGAGGTGGTGTGATGGAGGGTGCTGGCACTGAGATGCACGGTGTGGCCGGCAGCAATGCGCAGATGCGACGAGGGAACAAGCCTCGACACGCTCTCGAATCCCGGCTCAGGCGTCGTCGTGAGCATGGCGGCGATAGAGGAAATCAAGGGCGTGGTTGCGAAGCTGGCCGTAGCGGGGGTCCGCCTGAATCACCTCATAAGAGCGGGGACGCTCAAACGGAATCGGAAGAATTTCACCGATGGTCGCGGAAGGGCCGTTGGTCATCATCACGACCCGATCAGCCAGAAAAAGAGCCTCATCGATGTCGTGGGTGATCATCAGAACCGTTGGTTTGTGCTCCCGCCAGATGGCGAGAAGTTCCTCCTGGAGTTCCTCCTTGGTGATCGCATCGAGGGCACCGAAGGGCTCGTCAAGCACCAGCACAGCTGGATTCACGGCCAGGGCTCTGGCAATGGCCACCCGTTGGCGCATCCCTCCGGAAATCTCAGAAGGTTTCTTCTGGCGAGCCTCCAGAAGTCCGACCATCTCAAGGTGATGATCGATCACCGCCTGACGCTCCTCCCTGGAGAGACTGGCACGGGCCGCATGCACCGCCAGCGCAACGTTCTGCTCAACCGTTTGCCAGGGGAGCAAGGAGTAGTTCTGAAACACCACCATCCGGTCAGGCCCGGGGCGATCGATCGGCACCCCCTGCAGGGTGACCGTTCCATGGCTCGGATTCAAAAACCCTGAAACCATGTTCAGGAGGGTGGATTTACCACAACCGGAATGGCCAATCACGCAAAGGAATTCCCCCTGATTGACCTGGAGATTCACATCCCGCAAGGCCTCAAAGGGGCCGTTGCGGGTGTCAAACACCTGGCTGACAGCGTTGAAGCTGAGGAAGGCAGGCTCGGATTGATCCGGGCTGCCGTTCTGGAGGGAAACCTGGGTATCCAGCATGGGAGGCATCTCAGCGCACAGAGGACAAGGGAACGGCAGCCAGCGGCAGATTCACCTGCTCAACCGACGGGGTGGCGGCAAACGGCAACGTCTCGAGATAACGCAGGGGAGCGTCCTGATCGAAGCGAGCACCATCAGCAAGGGCAAAGGGCTGACGCTCAGGGCGCAGCACCGGCAGACCCGCGCGCTCCAGGGCCGCATCGCAGAGGTCGAGGCGATAGACCTGGGCCAACAACTCAACCCGGTTGGCCGGGAAGGGACTCCAGCCCCAGCGGCTGAACTGGGTGAGAATCCAGGTCCCTTCGGCCTGATCGGGGATCTGGGCACGATCGGCGTGGTAGCGATTGAGCAGCAGCAGATCCGGGGAACGCTCACCGGTGCCGAAATCAAACTGACGCTGCAGGGCCGAGGCTGACCCCTGACCCAGCCAACGGTGCTGACCGAGAAGGGCCATCAGCTGGTCGCGATGGGCACCGTCATCACACCACTGACCCGCCCGCATCAGGCCGGCACAGAGAGCCACCAGGGCCTCCTGATGGCGCATCGCCCAATCTTCCCGACAGGTGAGCACCTTTTCCGGATGGCTCGACCAGATGTCCCGGTCGGTGGCCAGCACGTAGGCGAGACCGTCATCCACCGCCCTGGCCACCCGGTAGCGGCCGGCGATGAAGCCATCAACTTCACCAGCAACCAGGGCTGCCTGCATCGCCATCGGCGACAGGGAGACCCAGGTGACATCCTGATCGGGATCCAGGCCTCCGCGGGCGAGCCAGTGCCGCAGGAGCAGATCCTGCATGCTGCCCGTCTGGGCCAGACCCAGCCGCAGACTTCGGCCCTGCACCCTGACATGGGTGGCGAGGGTGGCGAGGTCCCGCACACCGAGATCCAGCCAGCCCCGGGCCAGGCACAGGGCATTGCCATTGCGGGTCACCGTCATCGGGGTGATCGCGGGCCAGGCAGGTCGACCAGCGAGCCCGAGGGCCAGGGCCAGGGGAGTGGTGGCCGAGGTGATCGCCACATCGAGGTCGCCGGCAGTCAGCTTCTCCTCGAGCTGCTGCCAGCGGCCGAACGGCACCGGCAACACGGTGACCAGCCCCGGGTCCACGAGACCCTGCTCAAGGGCCACAGCCAGAGGGGCGATGTCCAACCCGGGGAGGTAACCGAGCCTGATGGCCAACGGCTCCCTGCCGCTGGTGGCAGGGGCGGCAGCCAGCACCTGACGCTGCGCCGATTGCCGCTGACGGAGGCGCCGCTGCTGTTGCAGGAAACCGATCAGTTCACTGCGAAGGCCGTAGTAATCCGGGTGCTCCATCACCGCCAGCCGCTCCCGGGGCCTGGGCAGGGGAACCTCAAGGATCTGGCCGATGCGTGCCTCGGGGCCATTGGTCAGCATCACCACCCGATCGGAAAGCAGCAGGGCTTCATCCACATCGTGGGTGACCATCACGGTGGTGATCCCGATCCGCTGGCAGAGCTGCATCAACTGCTGCTGAAGATTGCCGCGGGTGAGGGCATCCAAGGCCCCGAACGGTTCATCAAGAAGCAACAGCCTGGGCTGAATGGCAAGGGCGCGGGCGATCGCCACTCGCTGCCGCATGCCACCCGAGAGTTCCGAAGGAAACTTATCGGCTGCCGCCGTGAGACCGACGAGCTCCAAATTGCGATCAATCAGCTCGCGGCGCTCGTCGGCCGAAGCGTGACGCAGCACATTGGCAACCGCCAGATTGATGTTCTGGCGAACGGTCTGCCAGGGAAGCAAGGAATAGTTCTGAAACACCACCATTCGATCGGGTCCGGGTGCGGTGACTTCCCGACCATCGAGGATGATTCCGCCGGAACTGGCCGTGGTGAGACCAGCGAGGAGATTGAGAAGCGTGGATTTTCCACAGCCCGAATGGCCGATCAGGGAAACGAATTCCCCTTCGCGGATGGTCAGATCGATGTCCTTGAGGGCGATGTACTGTCCGCCCCCTGGAAGGGGGAATGCCTGGGTGACAGCATCAACGGTGATCAGGCCGGTCATGTCAACGACGCCCCCCGCTGACGCGATCACCGATGAAGCCGACGAGGCGATCCAGAATCAGGCCGACCAGACCAACGACAACGATGGCAAGAATGATCTGGCTGGTGCTGGAGTCACCTCCTGCGTTGTAGGCATCCCAGATAAAGAAACCGATACCACCATCTGCCTTGAGCATCTCAGCAGCCACGATCGCCAACCAGGCCAGACCGATGGAAATGCGGAGACCGGTAAACACATAAGGGGCAGTGGCAGGAAGCAGAATGTCCCGGAGATAACTGCGTTTGCGCAGCCTCAGAACCCGGGCGACATTGGTGTAATCCTGGGGAATCTCACGGATGCCAACCGCGGTATTGATCACAATCGGCCAGATCGCCGTGATGAAGATCACGAAAATAGCGGCCATATCAGCCTGTTTCAGCAACAGCAAAGAAATCGGCAGCCATGCCAGGGGGGGGACGGTGCGGAGCACCTGAATCAAGGGATCAAAACCTCGACGCAGAAAATCGTTGAGTCCAATCGCCAAGCCAGCGGCGATACCGACCAAAGTGGCAAGGGCATAGCCAACAGCCACCCTCTGCAAGGAAATAAAGATCTGAATACCCAGACCCTTGGATGTGCCACCCTCATCATAGAAAGGCTTGCTGATGTAGGGATCCCAGGTCTGCGTGACCACCTGAATCGGACCAGGGAAGCCCTCTGAATTGAAGTGGGACAACAGCTGCCAGACCAGGAGCGTCAGACCGATGCAGACGAGGGGAGGGAGGATCTGACGACGCAACGCCAGACGACGCCCCGAGAGGCGCGATCGGCGTGAACGGCTTGATGGAGCAAGCGCTGTGGTCATGAATTCAGCGAACAGAAAGGTTAAAAAGGGACCGCCTCCTGGCGGCCCCGGATCAGTGAGTGGGGAAAACCCCTAACGGTGCAGGGGCTCTAGGGAATCAGCGCAGGTTCTTGATCTTCAGGGCTGCCAGGTAGGCACTGGGATTGTTGGGATCAAACTTGACGCCATCAAAGAAGACCTCAACACCGCGAGAATCGCTGCCGGGAATGGAACTGATGCCGTTGGCCTTCGCAGCAGCACGCCAGAGGTCAGAGCGGTTCACTTGGTTGACCAGGGCTTTGATGTTGGTGGTTTTCGGCAGATAGCCCCACCGGATATCCTCAGTCACGAACCAAGTGTCATGGCTCTTGTATGGGAAGGAGGCATTGTTCTTGAAGAAATACATTCTGAAGGGTGAATTCTTAACCACACGACCATCGCCATAATCCACCTCTCCCTGGAGGCGAGGAAGAAGATCAGCCACGCTGGCCTTCACATACTTGTCTTGGGCGAGGATCTGTGCGAGCTCTTTGGTGTGCGCCGGATTGTCAGCCCACTGCTGGGCTTGCTGCACGGCCATGATCAGACGCAGGGTGGCATTGGGATTCTTCTTCACCCAATCAGCCCGTAGCGAGAAGGCCTTCTCAGGATGCTGCTTCCAGATCTCACCGGTCTGAAGCACTGTGTAGCCGAGCTTCTTGTTCACCAAGCGCTCGTTCCAAGGCTCGCCCACACAGAAGACATCCATGGTGCCCGATTGCATATTGGCAACCATCTGCGGAGGCGGAATCACCACCAGATTGGCCTTCTTGTTGGGATCCACTCCATTAGCAGCAAGCCAGTAGCGCATCCACAGGTCATGGGTTCCACCCGGGAAGGTCACAGCCCCCTTGAACTTATCGCCGGTGCCGTTCTTCTTATCGACCACCGCACCCAGATTGGCGGCGCGAACCTTGAGCTTGGCAGGCAGAAATTCATTGGACGCGGAAATGGCCTGACCCTGGGTGTTCAAACGCGCCACAATCACCATTGGCACCGGCCGGCGGCTCTTGCTAATCGCCCCCGTGGTCAGGAGATAGGGCATCGGCGAAAGGATGTGGGCACCGTCGATACCACCACCTGAACCACCAAGTTCCAGGTTGTCACGGGTTACAGCCCAGGAGGTCTGCTTCTTGAGCTCCACCCCTGTCATCCCCATTTTGGCAAAGAAGCCCTTCTCCTTGGCGATGATCAACGGCGCCGCATCCGTGAGGGCAATGAACCCCAGGTTCACGGATGTGGTTTCCGCCTTACCGGGTGCCCCAGGGGCAGCCTGGGCAGGCAGACCGCCCAACAGACTGAAGGCACCGCTCAACTGAACGGCAACCCCAGCGCCGGCGATCAGGCTGGTGTGAAGAAATCTGCGACGGGAAGACTGAAACATGAGCGACAGAAGTGGGTGGATGCGAAAAGGCCAGTGGGTTGTTCGCCATGACTTCCCTACAAAAACACCAAGGAAATCAGCCAGACCCCTCTTGCCGACGAGAACATGGTCCCGTAAACAGCAAAGAACTCTGGATTTCAGCGATGTAATGGCAGGGAAAGCCAACCATCACCGTGGGACCTGACGCACCCGATCCGGTGAAAAGTGCTGGCGCAAAAGCTGACCAACCCGACCTAGAAGACCACACGCCCGTACAATCCCTTGGTGGCGATTGCTACAGACAGCCAAATGGAATGGTGACAACCGCTACAAATTGTTGGCCGGGCCACCGCGGGTCAGGCGAGCCCGAACTCCACGACCGCAAGGGGCAGGTTGCGGTGTTCATGGCCGGGATGGCTCAGCTTCACGAGGGCAAAGCGCTGCAACTCATCCAGGGACTGCCAACCCTGGAGAGGAACAGCAAGGCCCAGCCGGGCCAACGCCTGCAGCACCACCTCAGGCCAGCGATCCTCCTGCTGCCACGGTTCGGCGATCGCAGGTGAAAGCGAACGGGCCGGCCCCTCGGGCAGCACGGCCGTGCGCTCCAGCAACCACTCCCTCAGCCCCTGGATCGCATCGGGCTGATCCGACCAGGCCAGCAGACGCTGCCGCTCGCTTCGATCCAGGGCTGCCCAGTGCACCAGCTTCAGTTTCACCCCGGCCAGATCAAGCTTGCGTCGCACGGCCATTGGGATGCACCGCAGCGATGCCGTGAACTCCTCTTCAAAACGGAAGCAACGGGACTGACTCACTGCATTGCCTCCAGCACCCCCAGGCCGGATCTCGCCTGCAACAACGCCCGGGCCTGAACGATGGCGGCAGGCAGATCAGGCAGCACCTCCGCGAACCAGAGGTACGCCCCCAGGTTCCAGGTGAGGGCCTCGGCCAGGGGGCCTCGGCCGCTGAGGGCATCCAGGGCCTGCTCCCTCCAGGTGTCCAGGCCGGCCCAGGCCACCTCCGGGGCCTCGACCCCATGCTCGCGGGGATGGAGCAGTAGGCGCTCCTGGCTTCCGTGCCGCACCCTGGCGGTGATCCCGGCCCGGGTGGTGGGCAGATCGGTGGAACCCTCCAGGCCCTTCACGGTGAGCACATCCTGTTCACCGGCGGCCTTGAGGGCCTCCCAGGCCCGCTGCTCCGTGGGGGGGTGCACAAACCCACTCACCAGGAGATGCTCACCCTGATGGGGCGTCCAGAGCAGCTCGAGGCTGGCCACCGGCGGACGTTTGCCGATGTCCTCCCGTATGGCCACCAGCTGCTCCGCCAGGGGGAAATGGTCGGGTTGATGGGTGAGTGCCAAGCCATGGCGATCGAGACGCTGCTGGACAGCGGCAAGCGTCAGGCCCCGCCAGGGGAGACCGAGGGTCGAAAACAGCTCTTCGAGGGTGACGCCGTACTTCACCGGCATCGGCGAGCCTCCATGCAGCACCACCGGCACCTCCGCCGCTGCAAGGCAGAGGGCCACCAGGGGCAGCAGGGGAGCCGTGCGATTGCGGCCGTCGTAGGGGACCCCGAAGCAGAGGGGGCGACGGCCGGGGGTGTGGAGCCTCGGGCCGTGCATGCGGTAGCTGTCCAGCATGCCGGTGAGTTCCAGGGGCGCCGGCCGGCGAATGCGGTGGGCAATCAGGAAAGCCCCGAGTTGGGCCGGGGTCGCCTCCCGATTGAGCATCAGATCCATCGCCTCGCGAGCCTCCTCGCGGCTCAGGCCCACGCTGGTGTGCTCGCCGCTACCAACCTTGCCCAGGAGCTCCCGGAAGCGCAGCCTCGCCGGCGACAGTGTGGCCCCGGCACGGCTCATCGGTATCAATTGCGACACGGATCCTGCAGCCCCCTCGCCACATTCAAAGCCCTCAGCGAAAATCGACACGATGGCGTCAGCCGCCCCTGATGTCGCAGCAGCCGGGGCCGCCATTCAGCCGGAATCGGAACGTCTCAGCAAGATTGAGCAGGCCAAGGCCGAACGCTGCGGTCTGGATCTGGCTCCGCGGCTGACCGAACTGGCTTCTCAGGGTTGGGAGAACCTCGATGAGGCTGATCTCACGATCCGCCTCAAATGGTTGGGGATCTTCTTCCGCCCCGTCACGCCGGGCCGTTTCATGGTGCGGCTTCGCCTGCCCAACGGCGTGATCAAGGCCGATCAATTGGACATCCTGGCCGATGCAGTGGACCGATGCGGCGACGAAGGCTCTGCCGACATCACCACACGCCAGAACATCCAATTGCGCGGATTGCTCCTGGAGGACATGCCGCCGCTGATGCTGGCCATGGAGGCCGCGGGGCTCACCAGTCGCCAGTCAGGCCACGACAACCCTCGCAACATCACCGGGAACCCCCTGGCCGGCATCGACCCCGAGGAGATCGTGGACACCAGGCCCCTGGTGGCCGCCATCCAGGCTCGTCTGCTGGCTGACGACGCTCCACGGAACCTGCCCCGCAAGTTCAACATCGCCGTGGGCGGCGCCCCCGACAGCTTCCTGCTCCACAACGACCTGGCCTTCCTGCCGGCGCTTCGCGATGGTGAGCTGGGCTTCACCGTGATGGTGGGTGGTTTTTTCTCGGCGCAGCGCAACGAACTGGCCATCCCCCTGGGGCTGTGGCTGCGGGCTGATCACCTGCCGCTGTTCAGTTTGGTGGTGCTGCGCCACTTCGAGCGGCACGGCAATCGCCAGGCCCGCAACAAGAGCCGTCTGATGTATCTGCTCGATGCCCTGGGGATCGAGCACTACCGCGCTGCCGTACTCGAGGACATGACGGCGCTCGGTGGTGAAGCCTTCGCCCACGATGGCAACCACCTCGTGAATCGCTCGCCGCGCTCCGGCCTGGGTGTGAACGCCCAGAAGCAGGAGGGCCAGCACTGGGTCGGCCTGAGTGTGCCGGTGGGTCGTCTCGATGCCGCCTCGATGGCCGAGCTGGCCGAACTGACTCGCCGCCACGGCACGGGTGAGCTGCGCCTTACGGAGGCCCAGAACGCCCTGATCGTGAACGTGCCGACGGAGCGCCTCGAGGCCCTGCTGGCTGAGCCGTTGCTGCAGCGCTTCAGCCCCACCCCGGGCCCCCTGATGGCGGAGGCTGTGAGCTGCACCGGCAACCGCTATTGCAGCTTCGCCCTGATCCCCACCAAGACCACTGCCCAGGCGGTGGTGGAGGAGCTGGACCGACGCCTGGACCTACCCCACCCGGTGCGCACCCACTGGACAGGTTGCCCCAACGCCTGCGGCCAGCCCTACATGGGCGAGATCGGCCTGATGGGCGCCAAGGCCCGCCATGGGGGCCAGATGGTGGAGGCCGCCAAGGTGTTCCTTGGAGGTTCGATGGGGGCCCAGCCGAAGCTGGCCGAGCTCCACGACAAAGGCATCCCCCTCAGCGGACTGACTGATGCACTGGAGGAGCTGCTGGTGGAGCGTTTCGGCGCCCGCCGGCGGGCTGCAGCATCGGCCGCCTGAACCAGCTCCGACGTTGGGGCCGGTGCCTGCTACGCCAGTGTTCGTCGAGCACGACCAGGGCAGCCCGGTCGGTCACGTCCTGGCCCCCGTACAGCAGGGCAGTGATCCGCTCCGGATCGATCTCAAGGGCCGCAACCTCCTGCCACAGCCGCGCTGTCATCGGGGCATGGGCCAGCTCGATCTGGGCTGCCGCAAGCTGGCGCACCAGCAGAAACACCAACTGTTGTTCCTTGCATTCGGCGAAGCTGCCATCGAAGCCGCCACCGCTCTTCGCTGATCGCTTCGTCAGTGCCCCACCAATGGCTCCGGCTTCCATTGCATCCCCTCCTGTCCCTTGACTGATTCCTTGCTACTGCCGCCTGGAACCGCCGCCAACCTCAACGGTCGGCCTGCCAAGGTGAATGGGCAGACTGCGGTGGCGATGGTGCCGCACCCGGGTGCAAACGAGGTGACACTCCAGTTGGCCGCGCCCGGCAGCGAACAGCGGTGGCGCCTTTTGCAGAGCCTGCGGCGCAGCGCCCCACTTCAGCCCTGGATCGAGGCCCTGGCCAGCGGCTCCCTCCCGGTGGCCAGCGATCTGCTCGCAGCCCTGTGGGGCCGCCTCGACCGGGACGCGGTGACACGCCTTCTGGCCAGTGATGCTGCGGACGACGCCCGGCCCTGGCTGATGGCCGGCATGCTGGAACTGCCGGCGCTGGCAAGCCAGCCAGCCGCGGTCCAGGCCTGGCTGGAGCCCCTGCTGCAACGCCAGGCGACGGCCCAAGGAGAGCAGGCACTGCTGTGGCTGCAGGTGCTCGCTCAGCTGCGGGATCCCCGGGTGGCAGCCCGGTTGCGCCAGGTGCTGGCTCCCCGGGCAGAGGCGCTGCCATCCGCCAGCGAACCGGACACCCTGCTGTCGCTTCTGCCCCTTCTCGGTCTGCAGCGGCAGCCCCAGGATCTCGATCTGCTGCTCCTGAATGCCCTCCAGCCGGGCCCACTCGCCAGGCGCCGCGCCGCCCTGGACGGCCTGGCCCTGGGTCTCTCAAGCTGGCCGCCCCAACCCCTGGCCGCCGGGCTGGACATCCTCGTGAGCGACCTCGATCCCGGGCTCGCCGCCGCGGCCCTGGATCTGCTGGCGCGCCTCCCCCAGGGGCGGCGTTCCCTGAGGCACCTGCTTGGACGCCAGCTCGATCCCGCTGTACGGGCCCGGCTGCGCCGCCGTCTTCCGCCCACGCCCTTGGTGCTGCTGGTGCATGGCCGCCACGGTGGTGCAATCCCCGCGGAGTTGCAGGCCCTGGCGGCGGAGCTGGCCGCTCGCCGGGGTGCCCCGGTGCTGCTGCAGGCCCTGACGGCGGAGCCACCGGAGGGTGATGGCACCTTCTGGGCAGCCGCCCGCCGGGCCAAGGGGCTGAGCCTGGTGCCGCTGCTGCTGTTGCCCGGTGGCCATGTGCGCCGTGATCTGCCGGTCATCGCCGGCACCTGGCAGACACGCGGGGCTGCCGCAGGGGTGCCCCTGCGGCGTCTGCCCTTTCTCGGCGCCTGGCCCCGCTGGCAAACCCTGCTGACCGACCTGCTGGCGGCGGAACAGCAGGTGGGCGGAGAGCCCCTGTGGCTGCATCATCCGATTGAGGGGCCCCTGGGAAGCCGCTACATCCAGCACCTGGGCCGCCGCCTGGCCCAACCCGGGCTGGCCACTCCATACAGTGCGGATCCGGCCTCGCTGCCCGCACCCGGCGTTGGCGCCGTCTGGCAGCCCCTGACCCTGGCCAGCAACCGCCTCACCGACTCCCTCGACCAGTGGCAGGGGCACCATCGCCCCCTGCTCCGTCTTCTGCCCCCGCTCCTGCAGCAACCACCCGTGCGCCAGTTCCTGATCCAGACCCTTGAGGCCCTGCCATGACCGGCACGGTCTACCTGGTGGGCGCCGGCCCCGGGGATCCGGAACTGCTCACCCTCAAGGCCCATCGGCTGCTGCGCCGGTGTGGGGCCCTCGTCTACGACTCGCTGGTGCCCCGCAGCCTGCTCGACCTGGTGCCGGAGCACTGCGAGCGCCACTTCGTGGGCAAACGCCGCGGCCACCACTCTGTGCCCCAGCCCAGCACCAATGCGGTGCTGGTGGAGCTGGCGCAGCGCCACGAGCTGGTGGTGCGCCTCAAGGGGGGTGATCCGTTTCTGTTCGGCCGCGGTGGCGAGGAAGCGGCCCACCTGGTGAAGCATGGGGTCAACGTCGAGGTGGTGCCAGGGGTCACGGCGGGCATCGCTGCGCCGGCCTATGCAGGCATTCCGATCACCCACCGTCGCGCTGGCTCGAGCGTCACCTTCGTGACCGGTCACGAGGAGATCGACAAGGGACGACCGGGGGTCGACTGGCAGGGCCTGGCCCGCAGCAGCGACGGCCTGGTGATCTACATGGGCCTGCACAACCTGCGGCGCATCTGCATGGAGCTGCAGTCGGGGGGTCTGGCGGGCTCAACGGCCGCCGCCGTGATCCAGCAGGGCACCGTGCGGGGCCAGCGGCTCCTGGTGAGCACCCTGGACGACCTGGCGGACCGGGTGGAAGCGGAGGACTTCTGCTCTCCGGCCATCGTGGTCATCGGTTCAGTGGTGGAGCAGCGGGTGGCGGCCTGTGCCCCGGCCCCCGCGGATGCCGACATGCCGATCCCCCTCTGAGGGGTCGCCTGAGAAACTGGCCCCAGGGACCAGATCCGTAGCAGCGCCAACCTCGGGCCGTCGTCGCTGGCCGGTTCACTGGTGTATCGCTTCGCCACCCGGCCGGGTGCCTGCCCGTGACCACCTCCATCACCCGACAAACACCGAACGGCCCAAGCGGGGTCCGCAGCGCAGCGAAGACCCCGATGTTCGAACTGATCCCCTACGAGAAGTTCCGCGACACCCCGGCGGTTCGTTTCTTTGACATCACCGTGCCTCACTCGAACGTGCGCGATCTGGTGGTCCACAGCGGCCCGGCGATCAGCCCTCCCGACGACCCCATCAGTGGTGCCTGGCAGTTCTATCTGCATCCACACCAGGAGGACAACCTGCTGGCGATGAGCGGTGGCCGCACCTTCTATCTGGTGAACCTGGGCTGGAACTACCCGTTCCACATCGTCCGCCTGGAGAGCGGTGGTGACATCCTCCGCATTCCTCCGGGCACCTTCCACCGTTCGGTGTCCGATCCGGATGGATCCCTGGTGATCAACCAGGCGGTCCGCGAGGAGGGCGCCAGCGTGGTTCGCGAATTCCGGGTGTACAACAGCAGCCGCATTCCCCGCCTGTTCGCCACCACCTCCCGCACGGCCCCCCTGCCGAAACTGCACGGGGTCAGCTGGTGACGGTCCGGGATTGAAGCACCGGACCCTCGAATCACCGGGACGCCGGCCTCACCCCTGGCGAAGCACCGCCAGGGGATCGGAGCTGTGGATCACATCGTTGGCAGCAGCCAACGACCCACCGCTGCCATCCAGGATCTCGGCCTGAATGTTCCACTCCATGGTGCTCTCAACCCCGGGCGGTCCGGAGAAACTGCCGGTGATGGCTGCCGTGAGATTGGGATTGGAGGAGGTGGCCACCGGGATGTAGCGGTCGTCCACCGCTCCCTTGCCACTGGGGTCGAACCCTCGCCATCCCGCCCCCTGGAGATAGACCTCAGCCCAGGCGTGCAGGTCGTAGCGCTTCGGCGGGGGCTCAACGAGGTGATAGCCGCTCACAAAGCGAGCCGGCAACCCCATGGAGCGGCAGCATTCGATCATCAGCATTGCCATGTCGCGGCAGGAACCAATGCGTTCCTTGAGGGTGCGACCGGCGGGCCAGGCGGGGCCGCTGTGGCGCTGGCTGTACTTGACCCGGTCCTGAATGATCTCGATCAACTGCTGCAGAAAGGCAAGGCTGCGCTGATCGCAGCCCATCCAGGCCTCCTGAGCGAGATCCACGGCGGCATGGTCGTGCTGGCCATTGGGGAGCCAACCGGCGAGATAACTTGCCAGATCAGGGTTCAACCGCCCGATGGGCACCGGCAGCAGGACCATGCTCTCGTCGAGGCAGGCCTCCAGAAGCGGCGGCTGCACCGTCTCCAGCTCGGAGGTGGCCACCACCCGCAGGTGGTCGGTTTCGCCAAGAAAACGGGCCCGGGTGATCGTGTCGCCCCCTGCCGCGAGGAGGTCGTGGAGGTGGCTGGGATCGGGGCTGATCTCGAGGCGATAGGACAGCAACTGCTGAAAGCCGTGGGGCCTGGGACGCAGACAGAAGCGATGGGGACCGAGAAGGACGGGCTCGCTGTAGCTGTATTGAAATGAATGGATCAGGCGAGCGCGCATGCGGGATCGGGGCTGGACGGTTGGCTGTTGGAGATCACGAAGTAGCGATCATGAATCAAGGTGTGCAGCTGATTCAGATCTTGTTGCAGAGCGTCAATCGCCTCATGGAGACCACCGGCGATCAGTTCATCAATGCGGGTGTAACTCCAGCGGGCCTGCATCAGGGCACTGAGACATTCCAGATCGTCGGGAGCACCGGGCACCGACCGGCCATGGACGATAGCCAGGGTCGCCTGGATGCGATCCAGGCAATAGCGCACCGATCGCGGGAACACCGGATCAAGCAACAAAAAGGCGGCCACGGCCCGGGGGGTGATCACGGGATCCGCGGATTGGCGGAACATCTGATAGGCGCCGGCTGAGCGGAGCAGGGAAATCCACTGCAATTCATCGAGCACACCGCCCACTTCCTGTGGGGTCGGCAGCAACAGGAAATACTTCACATCGAGAATCCGGGTCGTCTTGTCGGCCCGCTCGATCATCCGACCCAACCGACTGAAGTGCCAGGAAAGATCGCGGCTGAGGGTGGCATCAGTGATGCCATAGAAAAGCTGACAGCCTCGCCGAATCTCCCGCAATTGCTCCTGGGGTGGCTGATGCCAGAAGCTCTCATGATCACGCAGATTCCAATAGAGGTCGTTGATCTGTTCCCACATTTCCGTGGTGATCACTTCACGGATCTGCCGGCTATTTTCCCGGGCAGCGTTGATGCAATTGACAATCGAATTTGGATTGCGGGCCTCATGCACCAGGAAGGACACCACCTCGGAAGGCCTACCCTCGGGAGAGAGCTCGTCAAAGAGATCCCGTTCGCCGGTGGCCTCGATCAAAGGGAGCCATGGCTCCGCACTGCCCGGGGGGCAATCGAGGGCCATCGCTTCACTGACCTCGACAAAACGGGCCAGATTTTCGGCCCGCTCCACGTAGCGATTGATCCAGTACAGGGAATCGGCAACACGACTCAGCACAACAGGTCCTCCATGGTCGCGGCCTCGGAATCGGTCCAGTCTGGTCGGTCCAGCGGGGAGAACGCATCTCCGGATTGCTCCTGTTCCGCCACGATCCAGGTGTCCTTGCAACCCCCTCCCTGGGAAGAATTCACCACCAGGGATCCTCGCCGCAGGGCGACCCTGGTGAGCCCGCCGGGACTGACCCAGGCCCCCCGTCCCCGGAGCACATAGGGACGAAGGTCCACATGGCAGGGGAACAGTTCACCCTCGCTCAGGGAGGGAACGGTGGAGAGATCCAGGGTGGGCTGGGCGATGAAATTGCGGGGATCGGCCTTGATCTTCTCCGCAAACTCCAGGATTTCAGCGCTGCTCGCATGGGGGCCGATCAACATCCCGTAGCCTCCGGCCTCAGACACCGCCTTGACCACCAGCTCCGGCAGATGGGCGAGCACATAGGCCTGATCATCTGGCCGGGAGCAGAGATAGGTGGGCACGTTCTCGATGATCGGATTCTCATCGAGGTAGTAGCGGATCATCTCGGGCACATAGGCGTAGATCAGCTTGTCGTCGGCGACGCCGGTGCCAGGGGCATTGGCAATCGCCACCCGACCCGCGGCATACACCTCCATCAACCCCCGAACCCCCAGCATCGAATCGCTGCGGAAGACCGCCGGATCCAGGAAGTCATCGTCAATGCGCCGGTAGATCACATCCACCGCCTCCAGCCCACCGGTGCTGCACATCCAGACCCGGCCGTCCTGACAGACGAGATCACGGCCCTCCACCAGCTGGATGCCCATCTGCTGGGCCAGGTAGCTGTGCTCGAAATAGGCGCTGTTGAACACCCCGGGGGTCAGCAGCACCACCTTCGGCTTCTCGGTCCAGGGGGCAAGCTCCCGCAGGGTCTGAAGCAGATGGGAGGGGTAGTCGTCGATCGGCTGCACCGTGGGCCCACTGAACAGGCTCGGGAACATGCGCTTCATCACGCGCCGGTTCTCCAGGAAGTAAGCCACACCGGAGGGGCAGCGGAGGTTGTCCTCCAGCACCCGCCAGGTGCCATCCCCATCCCGCACCAGATCCAGGCCCGACACGTGGCACCACTTGTCGAGCGGCGGTTGGAAGCCCCGCATCTGGGGTCGCCACCCCTGGGAGCTTTCCACGTCCTCGCGGGGGATCACCCCATCCCGCAGGATCTTCTGATCGCCGTAGACGTCCGCCAGAAAGCAGTCGATCGCCTCGAGGCGCTGAATCAAGCCCCGTTCCAGGGTCTGCCAGACCCGCGAACCGATCAACCGGGGCAGGGGGTCGAAGGGAAGGATCCGCTCCACGCCCTGGCGGCCGGAATCATTGAGCCGGAAGGTGGCCCCGAGCCGCCGCAGCAACACTTCCGCCGCAGCATGGTTGCGGTTCAGCTCGGCCAGGCCGAGGTTGCCCAGGGACGACAGCAGCGGACGCAGGGCCTGCCGCGGGGCATGGGAAGCGCTGAAATATTCGTCGTAGCCACGGTCGGGTCTGTAGTCGGTGAACACCGTCACCTTCGCGTCTGCAGTGATGCTGCAGAGAGAAGGCCCTGACGCAGGTGACGACGGCTACGGAATAGCCGGGTGAACCGATGGGGTCGCCAGGATCAATCCCGGGGACTGGGAATCAGAGCAGGAAATAGCGCTGGGCCATCGGCAGCACCTCGGCGGGCTCACAGGTGAGCAGCTCGCCATCAGCGAAGACTTCATAGGTCTGGGGGTCCACCTGCACATCCGGTAGGGCGCTGTTGTTGCGCATCTGGGCCTTGCCGATGCCACGGGTGTGAACCACCGGCACGCAAGGCCGCCGCAGACCGAGCTGGCGCGGTAGGTCGGCATCGAGCGCCGCCTGGCTCACGAAGGTGAGGCAGCTGGGGGCCAGGGCGGCACCGAAGGCCGCGAACATCGGCCGCCCATGCACCGGACCCGGGGTGGGAATCGAGGCATTGGCATCCCCCATCTGGGCCCAGACAATCGAGCCCCCCTTGAGCACCAGTTCCGGTTTCACACCGAAAAAGCCCGGTTTCCAGAGCACCAGATCCGCCAGTTTTCCCACCTCCACCGAACCCACCTGGCTGTCGATACCGTGGGCGATCGCCGGGTTGATCGTGACCTTGGCGATGTAACGCTTGAGGCGGGCGTTGTCGTGGCAACCGCCCCCCGGACCGGACGCATCCTCCGGCAGCGCACCCCGTTGCACCTTCATCTTGTGGGCGGTCTGGAAGGTGCGGGTGATCACTTCCCCCACCCGGCCCATGGCCTGGGAATCACTGGCGATGATGCTGAAGGCGCCGAGATCATGGAGGATGTCCTCGGCGGCAATCGTCTCGCGCCGGATGCGGGATTCGGCGAACGCCACATCCTCCGGAATCCGGGGATCCAGGTGGTGGCACACCATCAGCATGTCGAGGTGTTCCTCGAGGGTGTTGCGGGTGTAGGGCCGGGTTGGATTGGTGGAACTGGGAAGCACATTCGACTCCCCGCAGATGCGGATGATGTCGGGGGCATGGCCGCCACCGGCACCTTCGGTGTGAAACGTGTGAATGGTGCGGCCAGCAATCGCAGCGATCGTGTCCTCAACGAAGCCGGCCTCATTGAGGGTGTCGGTGTGGATGCAGACCTGCACATCAAGCCGATCGGCCACCGACAGGCAACAATCGATCGCCGCCGGGGTGGTGCCCCAGTCCTCGTGGAGCTTCAGGCCGCAGGCCCCGGCCCGGATCTGCTCCTCCAGGGCCTCGGGCGTGCTCGCATTGCCCTTGCCGAAGAAACCCAGGTTGATCGGCAGACCCTCCGCCGCCTGCAGCATCCGGGCCAGATGGAAGGCTCCGGGCGTGCAGGTGGTGGCATTGGTGCCGGTGGCCGGGCCAGTGCCCCCGCCCAGCAGGGTGGTGACGCCACTGGCGAGGGCCGTCTCGATCTGCTGGGGGCAGATGAAATGAATGTGGGTGTCGATGGCACCGGCGGTGAGGATGTGACCCTCGCCTGCGATCGCCTCGGTGCCGGGGCCGACGACGATGTCCACCCCGTCCATGATGTCGGGGTTGCCCGCCTTGCCGATCGCCACGATGCGGCCATCCCGGAGGCCGATATCAGCCTTGACGATTCCCCACCAATCGAGGATCAGGGCATTGGTGATCACCGTGTCAACCGCACCGGCGGCCCTGGAGGTCTGGGCCTGGCCCATGCCATCGCGGATCACCTTGCCGCCGCCGAATTTCACCTCATCGCCATAGGTGGTGAAATCCTTCTCCACCTCCAGGATCAACTCGGTATCGGCCAGCCTCAGCCGATCACCGGTGGTGGGACCGTAGGTCTGGGCGTAGGTGCGGCGATCGATGCGGTAGGCCATGGCCGGAACAGAACAGGAAGGACGACGACCTAAACGGAGGCGGCAGCATCAAGCGGTCCGTTAACGGCCGCATTGAATCCGAACACCCGTCGATGACCGACGAGGGGCACCAGCCGCACCTCCCGGGTGTCACCGGGCTCGAAGCGGATGGCCGTGCCGGCTGGAATGTCGAGGCGCTGACCATGGGCCAGGCCACGGTCAAATCGCAGGGCCCCATTCACCTCGGCGAAATGAAAATGGGATCCCACCTGCACCGGCCGATCGCCGGTGTTGGCCACGGAGATCGTGGTGGTGGGTCGACCCTCATTCAGAAGAATCTCACCGGGTTCAGGCATCAGTTCGCCGGGGATCAGGGGAGCCATGACAGAAAGGCGGGCGGTGGTTGCAGATCGGAAAGACCCAGGCAGGGGTGCGCTCCGCGGGCGGGAGCCGGCTCTCAGCGGATGGGGTCGTGCAGGGTGACCAACTTGGTGCCGTCGGGAAAGACCGCCTCAATCTGCACCTCCCCCACCAGTTCCGGCACCCCTTCCATCACCTGATCCCGACGCAGCCAGGTGGGGCCCTCCGCCATCAGCTCGGCCACGGTGCGGCCATCCCGGGCGCCTTCGATCACCAGAAAACTGAGCCAGGCCACGGCTTCGGGATGGTTGAGCCTCAGCCCCCGGTTCAGACGCCGTTCGGCCAGCAGGGCTGCCGTGACGATCAGGAGCTTGTCCTTCTCCTGGGGGGTGAGGTGCATGGCCGAAGGGGAATGGCAGGAATCTGACAGCCCCGAGGGGCCGATTCCGGTTCAATCTGAACCTTTCATCGCCGGGCGTCAGCCAGGGGGCCGTTGTTCCAGGGCGCCCCAACCAGGGGATCCTCCTGAAACGGCCAGACCCGCGGCAGCTGCGGCGGCGGCAGTCCGCGATGGGCCCGGATCAGGGCCCAAAGGCGACAAAACCAGAACCGTGCCGCCTGGGTTGAGGGGCCGCGGTAGCGGGCCACCAGTCCACGCTCCAGCCGTCCACAGGCCATCTCCCCCACCAGGCCGTCGGCAGCCCGCCGGCCGCTGCTGATCAGGGCCTCAGGCACCGGCTCGGGCGCCGCCCAGACCAGGGAGCCGAACACCGGCTGCTCGGCCAGGCCGTGGGCATTGGCCAGGGTGTCGCCATCAAGGGCCAGCCGGTCCACGAACTCCCAGCAGCTCTGGCGACGGATCTCCAGGGAGGAGCGCCAGGCGCCCCGATCCAGCCGCTCGCCATCGGCCGTGCGGCCCAACCGCACCACGTCCGCCCCAAGCCAGCTGGCCCCTGCGACCAGCTCCACCCGGGTCCGCTGCTCGAACAGGCCGCCGCGATAGAGCACCAACTCCTGGGGAAGCCATTCCAGATCCGCCCCTTCCTCAAGGTTGAACTGCAGGGCCTGGGAGGCCCACTGGCCTTCCGGCAACCGGCGCGAGCGGCCAACGCTGCCGTACACCTTCTGGGCGGCGACGCTGGTGATCAGGCCGGCGGCACCCCGATCCAGCCCGACCCGTAGCGCCAGGGCGTCGCCCCCGACCAGGCCACCGGCGGTGTGCAGGAGGGGCAACTCCAGGCGTCCCCCGGGCTGGGGGAAACCGCGCTGCCACTTGAGCGGAGCCGTGGCGCCCCCCTGATGAACGGTGCCGCCGCCATCCGGGCGAAGCCCCAGTTGCAGCCAGGCCTCCGCCTGCCATCCGGGCGTCACCGCCAAGACCTCGGCACCATTGATCAACATTTTTTGGTCAACGGATCTCAATGCCGGCGCCCCAGGCGACCCCAGGGCCCCAGCCCCATCAGCCTGACGGGCGATCGCAGCCGCTCAGGTAGCAAAAGCAACACAGTGGCCGTCCATGGCCGAACAGGCTGGAGCTCCAGACCGCTGGTGGCCATGGCTCCCGTTGCCCTTCCCTCACCCCTGGTGCTCAAGCAGCGGCTGGGGCGGAGCCCGGCCCTGGGGCAGCCCAACCCTGCCGGCAGCCCAACCCTGCAGCTGGCCCTGACCGCGGACGAGCGCACCCGCCTGCGGGGCCTGCGCCGCAGCGTCTGCGGGCGCGATCTGCTGCTGCAGCTGCCCCGGGGCGAGGCCCTGGAGCCGGGGGAATGGCTGGGCAGCGGGGAAGGCCAGCCCCTGGCGCAGGTCATGGCCGCCCCCGAACCCCTGCTGGTGGTGACCGCCGCCGACCCCCTCACCCTGCTCCAGGCCGCCTACCACCTGGGCAACAGGCACGTGTCCCTTGAGCTCCAATCCGGAGAGCTGCGGTTGCTGGAGGATCCCGTGCTGGAGCAGCTACTGCTGCAACGGGGCCTCACCCTGAGCCGCCAGCTGGCTCCCTTCCTGCCGGAGGCAGGGGCCTACAGCCCCTCAGGGCACCACCATGGCCACGCACCTGGTGACAGGCACGGGCACCAGCAAGACGCGACCCCCAACGATCCCCCCACCCTGCACGGATGAACCTCAAGGGAAGCCCCCTCAACCGATGACCAGGAACCCATGACAACCACGGCCCTGCACCTGCTCCAGCTCGTCAGTCCGGCCCTGCCGGTGGGAGCCTTCAGCTACTCGGAGGGCCTGGAAGTGATGATCCAGGCGGAGAGGCTGCGGGATGGTTCGAGCATCAGGTGCTGGCTGGAGACCGAGCTGGAACGGGGCTTGCTGCCGGTGGAGGCCGCCTGCCTGCCCCAGCTGATGCACCACTGGAGCCGCCTGAGGAAGGGTGAAGACGCTGCCGCCGTGGCCCTGACCGAACGGGATCAATGGCTGCTGGCCCAGCGGGAGGCCCCGGAGATGCGGGCCCAGCAACGGCAGATGGGCCGTTCCCTGCAGCAACTGCTGGCCGACCTGGGCTGGCCCCTGCCGGGGCACCAGGCCCAGGCGCCGGGGATCAGCTGGCCCAGCGCCTGGGCCTGGGCCGGTGTCTGCCTCGAGCTCGAGCCGACGGCCGTGATCGAGGGCTATCTGTACGGGTGGGTGGCCAATCAGCTCAGTGCCGCGGTGCGGCTCGTGCCCCTCGGGCCCACGGAAGCCCAGCGGCTGCAACTGGCCCTGGCGCCCCTGATCGCCAGCCGTGCCGAGACGCTGGCCCACACCGATCCAGCCAGCCTCTGGAACAGCGGTGTCGGTGCCTCCCTGGCCCAACTCGGCCACGGGGCGCTCTATTCCCGCCTGTTTCGGAGCTAGGCCGGCCCTCGCCAGACCTGAAGCGCCAGGCGCAACACGGGGCCAGGGTCAACTCGCCAAACCAGGCGACACACCTCAGCCCCGATCACCAGAAGCAAGGTGTTGTAGATCCAGCGGCTGGCCTGGTCCCCCAGGGCGATCCTGGACCCGATCAGGGCACCGACGCTGCTGGCCAGCGCCAGGGGCAGGGCCCAGCTCCAGAGCACCTGACCGCGCAGCAGAAAAATCAGAAGGGCCAGGGCACTGGAGATCAGCCTCAGGACCACCTTGACCACGTTGGCCTGCCGAAGTCCCTGGCGACCAATGAGCACCAGCGCCAGCAGGGTCATGCTGCCGGAACCCAGGGAAATGAATCCGCTCCAGAAACCGACCCCGCCCAGGGTGAGGTGGAGCAGGGGTGATCCCAGCAGCACGGGGCTGTCGCTGTCCCCGGCCAACCAGCGGCTCGGGCGCGCCAGCAACAGCAACAGCACCACCACCAGGGACAACGCCACCGCCAGTTCCGCCCCGCGGGCATCGAGCCAAGAGGCGGCCCAGGCCCCCACCAGCGCTCCGAAGCCGACCGGAATCGCCAGCCGGAGGCTGATCGGCCAGGGAATCACCCCCGCCTGATGGAAACGCCAGGTGGCCGTGAGGCTGCTGCTCAATGCCGAGAGGCGATTGGTGCCGTTGGCCAGGTCGGCATCAAGGCCGAGTTCGATCATCGCGGGCACAGCAACGGTGCCTCCACTGGCTGCCACGGTGTTGATGAACCCGGCCAGCAGACCGACCATCAGCAGGCCCACCAGGCCAGGGGCCGAAAGCTTCTCCACCGTGATGCCGGCCCGCCATGGATCGGACTCCAGTGTGGAACCTGCCACCTCCCCTGGGGGAGGCACGGGGGAGCCACGACGGTGGCCGAGAGTGGAGGGACGCTACCCCGAAAGCCGATGAGCAAGTTGCGCGTGGGCGTCGCCGGTCCAGTGGGTTCAGGAAAGACAGCCCTGGTGGAAGCCCTCTGCCGGAGGCTCCGCGACCGCCTCGAGCTGGCGGTGGTCACCAACGACATCTACACCCAGGAAGACGCCCAGTTCCTGACCAAAGCCGGTGCCCTGGCCCCGGAACGGATCCGGGGCGTGGAGACGGGTGGCTGCCCGCACACCGCGATCCGGGAAGACTGCTCGATCAATCGGGCCGCGGTCCAGGAGTTGGAACAGGCGTTCCCCGACCTCGACCTGGTGCTGGTGGAAAGCGGTGGGGACAATCTGGCGGCGAGCTTCAGTCCTGAGCTGGTGGACCTCTGCCTTTACGTGATCGACGTGGCCGCCGGCGACAAGATCCCGCGCAAGGGTGGGCCGGGGATCACCCGCTCCGACCTGCTGGTCATCAACAAGATCGACCTGGCCCCCATGGTTGGAGCCAGCCTGGCGGTCATGCAGGCAGACACGGAGCGCATGCGGCCGGGCAAACCGTGGTGCTTCACCAACCTGCACAGCGGCGAAGGCCTGGACCTGGTGGAAGCCTTTTTGTTGCAACAGCTACCAAGCAATCCGACATTCGGTAGCCGTTAATACGGATTAATCCCCTACTGGCCCGGGTTCCTGAAGCAATTCCTTGGAATTTCCCACGGCCCAGGAAAGTAGTAACAAGCGCTACAGGTTGGAGGAAGGTCGCTGGATAGTTTCCCCATACCGCATTCCTGCGGCCTGATTTCAGCGGGATCCAGACCCGTTCCATCCCCGAATCAGCGGGATTCACCTTGGAGCACTCATGAAGCTTTCGTCGCTGCAGGCACGCCTGTCCCTGTCCAAGTCCGCAGGCAAGACCACCCTGCGCATTCTCGGTGGGGCCACGGCCCTCGCCACCACGGTCTCTTTGGTGGCTTGCCAGAAAGGTGGTGACCCATCCGCCAGTGGCAATTTCGATGGCGAAGTGAAGGTGGGCATCCTTCACTCCCGCTCCGGCACCATGGCCATCTCCGAGAACACGGTGGCCGAAGCCGAGCTGATGGCCATTGATGAGATCAATGCCGCCGGGGGCATCAAGGTCGACGGCAAGAAGCTGAAGATCGTTCCCGTTCAGGAAGACGGCGCTTCTGACTGGCCGACCTTTGCCGAGAAGGCCAAGAAACTGATCGACCAAGATCAGGTGGCCGTGGTGTTCGGTGGTTGGACCTCCGCCAGCCGCAAGGCCATGCTGCCGGTGTTCGAAGCCAAGGATCACTTCCTCTTCTACCCGATCCAGTACGAAGGGCAGGAGTGCTCGAAGAACATCTTCTACTCCGGTGCCACCCCCAACCAGCAGGCTGAGCCCGCTGTTGAGTGGCTGCTGAAGAACAAGGGCAAGGAGTTCTTCCTGGTTGGCTCCGACTACGTGTATCCGCGTACCGCGAACACGATCATGAAGGAGCAGCTCAAGGCCCAGGGCGGCAAGCTGGTCGGCGAAGATTACCTGCCCCTCGGCAACACCGAAGTGGCTCCGATCATCGCCAAAATCAAACAAGCCCTGCCCAAGGGTGGCGTGATCGTCAACACCCTGAATGGCGACAGCAACGTTGCCTTCTTCAAGCAAATGAAGGCCGCTGGGATCACCCCGGGCAACGGCTACTCGATCATGAGCTTCTCGATCGCCGAAGAGGAGATCGCCGCCATTGGTCCTGACTATCTCGAAGGTACCTACGCCGCCTGGAACTTCTTCCAGAGCCTCGACACCCCAGCCTCCAAGAAGTTCACCGAAGCCTTCAAGGCGAAGTACGGCGAGAAGCGCGTCACCAGTGACCCTGCTGAAGCCGCCTACGACATGGTGTACCTCTGGGCCAAGGGCGCCGAGAAGGCCAACAGCGTCGACGACAACAAGGTGCGTGAGGCCCTGATCGGCGTCAGCTTCGATGGCCCCGAAGGCACGGTGACCGTGCAGCCGAACCACCACATCGAGAAGCTCGTGCTGATCGGCGAGGTGCAGAAGGACGGCATGTTCAAGATTCTCGAGAACAAGGGCTTCGTCAAGCCGGTCGCCTGGAACCAGTTCGTACCCGAAACCAAGGGTTACACCTGCGACTGGACCCAGAATCGCCCCGACGCCGGCAAGTTCAAGCTCTGATCGGGAACGAGGGGCCCCATCCACGGGGCCCCACCCCCCTTCCCAGGCCTGCAGCGGTTCCACGCCCTACCCTCCCCTCGTTGGGCCGGTGATGGGACGGAACCGCTTTTCTATTTTTCTCTCTGCCAGATTCCCGCCGGGAAGCAATGGATCTTCTTTACGACACACTCTTCAACGGTCTGGCCATCGGATCGGTGCTGGTGTTGGCGGCGCTCGGACTCGCTGTGGTCTTCGGATTGATGGGCGTCATCAACATGGCCCATGGCGAACTGATGATGATCGGGGCCTACACCACCTTTGTGGTGCAGAACATCTTCAAGACCGGACCGCTGGAAGCACTGTTTCCGATTTACATCCTGATCGCCATCCCCGCGGCTTTCCTGGTCAGCGGTCTGGCAGGCCTCCTGCTCGAAAAAACGGTGATCCGACGGCTCTATGGCCGACCGCTTGAAACCCTGCTGGCCACCTGGGGCGTAAGCCTGATCCTGCAGCAATTCGTGCGTTCGGTGTCCACCGCCTTCTTCGCCGGCCTGCTGGTGGCCGTGGCGATCGGCGTGTTGACACCGTTGCTCACACCGGCGGCCCTGTGGCAAAAACGTTGGAGCCCCCTGCTGCGAACCGGTTCCTGGGTCTTGGCCGCCGCCATCGGCATCGGTCTCGCCAGCGGCCTCGGCAAGGTCATGGCGCTCAACACCCCCTGGTTCAGCGCCCGCAACATCGATGTGACCGCGGCCGAGTGGCTGCGGGGATCGATCAGCCTGGGCGCCTTGAACATGCCCTCCGCCCGCCTGTTCATCATTGCCCTCACGGCCGTGGCCCTGCTGGCGGTGAATCGCTTCCTCCAGAAGAGTGTCTGGGGAATCCGCATCCGGGCCGTCACCCAGAACCGCTCGATGAGCAGCTGCCTGGGCATTCCCACCGAGCGAGTGGATGCCCTCACCTTTCTGATCGGCTCCGGGCTTGCGGGGGTGGCTGGCGCAGCCCTGACCCTGCTCGGTCCGGTTGGGCCGAACCTGGGCGGCAACTACATCGTCGACTGCTTCATGGTCGTGGTCCTGGGAGGCGTCGGCAAACTGGCTGGCACCCTGGTGGCGGCCCTCGGCATCGGTGTGCTCAGCTACGTGATCGGCTCCGGCTCCCTGCTGGTGGTCTGGCCGACGATGCCGAGCGGTCTCAACGATCTGGTGACCTTCTTCGCCACCTCCTCGATGGCCAAGGTGCTGGTTTTCGCCCTGGTGGTGCTGTTCCTGCAGATCCGACCGGCCGGGCTCTTCCCCCAGAAGGGTCGGATGGTGGAGGCCTGATCGATGAAACGCTTTCTCAAGGCCTGGATCCTGGTCGCCATCCTTGTCTGGCTGGCCGTGCTGATGCCGGCCATCCTTCCCCCCTTCCGCCTCAACCTGCTCGGACGTTTCCTCTCCCTCGGCATCGCCGCCCTCGGCGTCGACCTGATCTGGGGCTACACCGGCATGCTCAGCCTCGGTCAGGGAATCTTCTTCGCCCTGGGTGGTTATGCGGTGGGCATGTATCTCCAGCTCAATTCACTGGAGCCCGGCCAGTTGCCGGAGTTTTTCTCCCTCTACGGCGTCAAGGAACTGCCGGCCTTCTGGCAGCTCTTCACCTCGCCGCTGTTCACCCTGGTGGCCATCTGGGTCATTCCCGCCGTCGTTGCCGGACTCCTGGGTTACCTGGTGTTCCGGAACCGGATCAAGGGGGTCTACTTCTCGATCCTCACCCAGGCTGCTCTGCTGGTCTTCTTCAATTTCTTCAACGGTCAGCAGAAACTGATCAACGGCACCAACGGCCTGAAGACCGACACGGCCCAGCTGTTCGGCCTGATGGTGGGCCATCCGGATATGCAGCGTTATCTCTACTGGCTGACGCTGGTGCTGGTGGTGGTGGCCTGGTTGGCGTGTCGGCAGCTCACCCGAGGCCGGTTCGGAGATGCCCTGATCGCCATCCGCGATGACGAACCCAGGCTTCGATTCACCGGTTACAACCCAACCGCCTACAAGACCCTGGTCTTTGCCATCGCCGGTGCCTTGGCCGGCATCAGCGGCGCCCTCTACACGGTGCAATCCGGCATCGTCAGTCCCCAGTACATGGGGGTGGCGTTCTCGATCGAGATGGTGATCTGGGTGGCTGTCGGTGGGCGAGGCACCTTGATCGGCGCCATCCTCGGGGCCGTGCTGATCAACTACTCCAAGAGCCTGATCAGTGAACAGCTGCCCGAAACCTGGCTGTTCATCCAGGGGGGCCTGTTCCTGCTCGTGGTCACGGCCCTGCCCGATGGCATCGTCGGCTGGTTGCGCCTCGGAGGCATCAACCATCTGCTGGCGATGTTCGGCCAGGCACCGCGGCTGGCCACCTATCCCGAACTGGAGCTCGATCCCGTTCTGCAGCAGGACACCCCTGCTCCGGCCGGCGAACAGCCCAATCCGCAGACGCCGCCAGGAGATGCACCATGACCGTCGCCAGCCACACGGACCACCAACAGAACGGTTCCGGGGTCCAGCCCCTGCTGGAGCTGCGGGGTATCAGTGTCAACTTCGATGGCTTCTGGGCCCTCAACGACCTCAACCTGACCCTCGCTCCAGGAGACCTGCGGGCCGTGATCGGCCCCAATGGAGCCGGTAAAACCACATTCCTCGATGTGATCACCGGCAAGGTCCGACCGACTCGCGGTCAGGTGCTGTTCAAGGGGCGTTCCCTGGTGGGCCAGAGCGAACACCAGATCGCCCGCCGCGGTATTGGACGGAAGTTCCAGACCCCCCGCGTCTATCAGAACCTCACACCGCGCCGGAACCTGGAGTTAGCCGTCACCCGCAACCACTCCCCCTTCCAGTTGCTGTTCGGAAGTCTCAGCCGTGAGCTGCGCGACCGGGTGCAACACCTGCTCGGGGTGGTAGGTCTCGAAAGCCAGGCCCAGATGCCGGCTGGCGGCCTGTCCCACGGCCAGAAACAGTGGCTGGAGATCGCCATGCTCGTGGCCCAGGATCCTCAGCTTCTGCTGGTGGATGAACCGGTGGCCGGTCTCACGGATGAGGAAACGGAACGCACGGCGGATCTGCTCAAGCAGCTGGCCGGTGACCACACGGTTTTGGTGATCGAACACGACATGGAGTTCATCCGGAATCTGCAAGCCCCGGTCACGGTGCTGCATGAAGGGCATGTGCTCTGTGAAGGCTCCATGGACCAGGTGCAGAGCGATCCCCGGGTGATTGAGGTCTACCTGGGTCACGACAACGACGAGTCCGATGCCCACGCCAAGGAGGTGATCTGATGGCAGCCATCAGCAGTGGTTCGCCCGAACCCGGCACCCTCGAGCAGAAAGGCAGGAGCGACAAGCTCCTGTCTGTGCAGGGACTGAACGTGTTCTACGGCGAAAGTCACATCCTGCGGGATGTGGATCTGAGCGTCAGACCCGGCCAGATGGTCTGCCTGATCGGCCGCAACGGGGTCGGCAAGACCACCCTGCTCAAGACCGTGATCGGACTGCTGCGCCAACGCAGCGGCCAGGTGCTGCTGGAGGGTGGAGACGTCTCAGGTCTGGCACCCCACCAACGGGCCCGCACCGGCATCGGTTACGTGCCCCAGGGACGGGAAATCATCCCCCAGCTGACGGTGCGGGAAAACCTGCTCCTTGGCCTGGAGGCCCTTCCCGGTGGTCTGGGGCGCAACCGTCACATCGATCCGCTGGTGTTTGAGCTGTTTCCGATTCTGGAAACCTTCCTCAATCGCCGCGGTGGCGATCTCTCGGGTGGACAGCAGCAACAGCTGGCGATCGCCAGGGCCCTGCTGGGCAAGCCCCGGCTGCTGATGCTGGATGAGCCCACGGAAGGCATCCAACCCTCCGTGGTGCTGGACATCGAACGGGCTGTCAAACGGATCATCGCCACCACCGGCATCAGCGTGCTGCTGGTGGAACAGCATCTGCATTTCGTGCGCCAGGCCGACTGGTATTACGCCATGCAGAAGGGGGGGGTGGTGGCCAGCGGGCCCACGGAAGATCTCAGCCAGAGCGTCATCGAACGCTTCCTGAGTGTCTGAGGCGGCGCTGATCCACCAGCAGGGAGGCTTTCTAGATTGAAGTCTCCCTGCTCCCCCTGGCCATGGTGCGTCGCTCCCGGATTCAGATCGCCCCACTGGTCACCGCCATCGGGGTTGCGCTGGCAGCAGGCCCTGCCGCGGCCGCCAGTGTCACCGCCCAGTCAATCATGAGCAAGGAGAATGCCCTGAGCCGCGCCAGGGCCCTGCTACCGGCTGGTGCGGTGGTCAGCAGCAGCCAGTGCCAGACGGTGGAGGTACGGATCGATAATGAGCGCTACATCTGCAGCCTCACCTATGACATGCCATCGCCAGGGGTGACACCGGCACCATCTGGTACCGGTTCCCCAGGATCATCGCCCCCCTGAACGCACCTTCGAAACCAGGATCAACAGCATTCGCTGAAAACCTGAGGCAGTAACGTGGGGCCCAATTGATCACTGAGTCCCGCCCATGGGTGTTCCGATCCTGGCGACACTACCGGCGATCGGTCTGGCGGCTCTGGCGGCAATGACTGCAACGGTACCCTGGATCGGAACCATCAACCTGGCGCTGATCCCTGGGTCCTTTCAGTTCCTGACACCCGAAGAAAGCCAGAAAGATCCGCTCACCGCCACTCCTCCCCTTGTTCACGCCAACATCCCCGAAGGCGACTGGGTGAAGGTGGGGCGCTGGAAGACAGCAGACGGCAGCTACCCCTACAACCGTTTTGTCGCCCTCAAGTTGGCCCGCCAACTCCCGAAGACCACCATCTGGGAATTTCCAGTCTCCAATGATTACGATGGCCGCCAGGTCTTCACCTATGCGCGCATTGATTGCAAGCGCTCCCAGGTGAGCAACTATTTCAGCGGCACCCGCGGCATTCCCACCCAGTTTCTGGAAATGGGTGGCTGGAAGCTGAACCGCTGGACAAAACCAAAAGCGATTCAACCCGTTGATCTGGCAGCCCAGCTCAAACGCTGGAAATGTCCAGCCAGCTGATCCGTTGGCCGAGGGATGGGCAATCAAGACATCCCGCAAGTTCATCCAGCATCAACTGGATCCCTGAAACAACAGGCTGAATGCCCGTAAGGCAACCGCTGCAACAAGGGCCTGATCTGAAGCAGAGATCGACTCCGTTGGTTGCCTCAGCTGCAGCGTCGCAGAACCAAGGGACGCCTTGCCAACGCTGACAGCGGATGGCGCTGAAGAGCCGCAGCGGCAAGTCCCAGGGTGAAGCTGAGGTGCTGTGAATGATCAGCAGATTCTGCTGGCAGAACGCCAGCAACTGCGCGAGTGAACAACGTCTCGCCGAGCGCGCACCGCCTTCCAAGCGCTCGCCTCCATGAAGCGATTTCTGATCAGCACCACCGATCTGAACGTTCTCAGCCTCCAAGCCCGGGTTCCAATGATCCGAGTGGTGGCCTACGACCCTGCCACCGGTGCTCCGATCTACGGCTACACCGATCCCACCAACGGCCGGGTCGTCGAACTGGGGGTCCTCGGCAGTTTCGATCTGATCAATTCCAGCTGGGCCACGTTCCTGCCACCCGTGGTCACCTTCGGAGCCCTGACAGGAACAACCACCCCTGCCACCGGTGCCGAGCCCCTGGGCCTACGAAACGTGCAGGGGCTGTTCAACAACCTGTCGTCCGCCAGCAGCGCCAGCTGGGGCGCTGCCTTCAACAGCTTTGCCCGCAACGCCGCGGCTGATTACAGCGGCTACCTGCATCAGAGCCTCAATCACAACGGCTTTCACCTCCGCAGCAAGAGCGATCCGGTGCTGCAGGCGGTGGTTAATCGTCTTGCCGGTGTGGCCGACGACAGCTTTGGAGGAAGCGTGGTGCCGGAGGCCTATGCCCTGGCAATGGCGACTGCCTACGGACGGATGGATGGCCTCGAAAAAGCCCTGGTCCAGGACTCCACCTACGGCCTGCTGATCGATTCGGCCAGCGGACGGGTCGACCTGAGCCAGCGCTATGCCAACCCATTTCTGACGGTCTGGGACTACTCACCACGGATGATCTCCCAGGTCGTGGATTCCGAAGCAGCACTCCGCCGTACGGATCAAGCATCGGGAGGGACGACCTACACGGACCGGATCATTCCAGGCGGTGATGCCCCTAGCAGCGGCAGCTCTGACCTGTCGCTCTACCTGATCCATGATCTTCAGGGGCAGATCATTCCAGGAGGCTATGACGCCGGTGGCAATGCGACAGCGGGCGGTCTGTACAGCCGCGAAGATTTTGTCCGCAACCTCAACACCCTCAGTGGTGATCCATCCCTGACAGGCTGGAACACCATCTTTGGGCAATTCTTCGACCATGGCCTCGACTTTCTGAGCAAAGGCGGAAACATCACCCTGCTGCCAGGCGCCGATGGCGTCCTGGGCACTGCCGATGATGTCCGTTCGGCCTCAAAGATTGTGATCGGGCTCGACCCCTCCGACCCCCTCTACAGCCCAGGCCAGACCAAACTCAGCATCAGCAGGGCCACGGTGCTCAATGCCGAGGCTGTGGGAGCAGACGGCCAGTTCCGCACGGCCGACGATATCCTCAGCCCCGGTTCCGACGGTGCCTACGGCACGGCCGACGACATCCTCGGGCCGACTGATCCCCTGTTCGAAAACACCACATCCCCCTACATCGACCAGAGCCAGACCTACGGATCCAACGATGATGTCACCAACCTGCTGCGGGAATGGGTCCTTGATCCAACCCAGGAGGGCCGCTACATCCCCGGCATGAAACTCTTCGATGGCCGGAGTCTGTTGAATCCATGGACCCGCACCAACCCCGACGGCACGGTGGAACAGGTGCACGACACCCTGCCGACCCTTAATGAACTCCGACACCACCTCCAGCAGACGGGGCGCGATGACCTGAGCTGGAGCGACATCAACAACCTCAGGGTCCGTGACAACCAGGGCTATGTGATGGATCTGGATGCAGCCAAGGACGGACTCCAGGCCGTCTACACCGGCCACGTGTTGATTGCAGACCTATTGCCAAGACTGGATCAGAGCCATCTGCTCATCTCGGATCCCCTCGGGCGCACGGGAGCCGATGACCCCCTCGATGGCTTCTCAGGCATCGCCCGACCGACGGAAGATACCGATTCCGGACACCGGTATGTGAGTGACTACGTCAACCTCACCAGCGGACAACCGACGGCGTTCGGACTGGAACCAGGCCAAGGGGCGATCCTCAACGAAATTCTGCTACGGGCGATCGGTGATCACTATGTGGCCGGAGATGGCCGGATCAACGAAAACATGGGCCTGACGGCCATGCATCACGTCTGGCATGAAAACCACAACTGGCAGGTCGACAACCTGATTGTCTCAATTCGCTCCCAGCAACGAGCGGATCCCACCAAAACCTTCGCCCACCAATACCAGATCAAAACCGCCCATACCGACGCGGAAGGAAACTATCTGACTGCCCCTTATAACGCCCAGGGGGTCAACGCAATCGCCTGGAATCAGGAGCTACTGTTCCAAGAAGCTCTGCTGATCAACCAGATGGAATATCAGCATGTAGCCATCGACCTGCTCGGTGTCAACTACATAGGCGGCTCGCGTCAATTACGTAGGCGGGTAGGAGCCCCCAACCCCCTGCCATGGCAGGGGGTTGGGCCGCGCTGGCTTTGCGGCTCGGTTGGCGGGTAATTGACGCCGGG
>JBEINY010000061.1:0-12222 GCA_040377855.1 Prochloraceae cyanobacterium
GCCGCTTGCTGGATCAGCCACCAGATCTGGTGTAAGAGGCCTCAGGGCACCAACGGAGCCACCGGGCGCTGATCCATGACCCGGGCGGCCTGCTCGTAGTGGTGGGCCACCTGCAGCAACCGGCTTTCCTCCAGCACCCCCGCGATCAGCTGCAGACCGATCGGAAGGCCCTCCGAATCGAAGCCGCAGG
This sequence comes from Prochloraceae cyanobacterium, assembly GCA_040377855.1. Taxonomy (GTDB): domain Bacteria; phylum Cyanobacteriota; class Cyanobacteriia; order PCC-6307; family Cyanobiaceae; genus CAIXOZ01. The sequence continues at coordinate 191 of JBEINY010000061.1, forward strand.
GCACGGAGATGGCGGGCAGACCAGCCAGGTTGGCCGGGATGGTGAGCAGGTCGGCGAGGTACATGCCGAGGGGATCATCGGCATGGGCACCACTGCGGAAAGCCGTGGTGGGGGTGGTGGGGGTGAGAAGAACGTCCACCCGGGTGAAGGCGGCATCGAAATCGCGGCGAATCAGGGTGCGAACCTGCTGGGCCTTTCGGTAAAAAGCATCGACATAGCCGGCGGAGAGGGCATAGGTGCCGATCAGGATGCGGCGCTGCACCTCATCGCCGAAGCCTTCAGCTCGGCTTCGGGCGGTCATCTCCGCCAGGGTGGTCGCGTTCTCAGCGCGGTAGCCATACTTAACGCCGTCGTATCGGGCAAGATTGGCGGAGGCCTCCGAGGGCGCGATCACGTAGTAAGTGGCGATGCCCTCGTTGAAGCGGGGACAGGACACATCCACCAGCTCACAGCCCAGGGATTCCAGGAGCTCGGCGGATGCCATCACGGCCTTGCGCACCTCGGGGGCCAGGCCCTCCTGCTCGAAACATTCCCGGATCAGCCCGACGCGAACCCCGGCCAGGGGCTGGGCAAGGGCGGCCAGATAGTCGGGCACCGGCGCCTGCAGGCAGGTGCCATCCCTGGGATCGGCGCCGGCGATCACCTGCAGCAATTCCGCCGCATCGGCCACGGAGCCGGCGAAGGGGCCCACCTGGTCGAGGGAACTGGCGAAGGCGACCAGGCCCCAGCGGCTGACGCGGCCGTAGGTGGGCTTGAGACCGACGACCCCGCAGAAGGCAGCCGGCTGGCGGATCGAACCACCGGTGTCGGAGCCGAGGGAGGCCACACATTCCCCGGCCGCGACGGCGGCGGCACTGCCACCGGAACTGCCCCCCGGCACCCGTTCCGGATCCCAGGGGTTGTGGCTGGCGCCGAAGGCCGAGGTCTCGGTGGAGCTGCCCATGGCGAACTCATCGAGATTGGTCTTACCCACCAGCACCGCTCCGGCGGCCCAGAGCCGCTCGGTGACGGTGGATTCGTAGGGAGGGATGAAGCCCTCCAGCATGCGGCTGGAGCAGGTGGTGGCGATCCCCCGGGTGCAGAGGTTGTCCTTGATCGCCAGGGGGATGCCCGCCAGGGGTGGAAGGGTCTCGCCGGCGGATCGGGCGGCATCGATGCGGTCGGCATCGGCGCGGGCACGCTCGCGGGTGACCTCGAGGAAGGCATGGACCTCCCCCTCAACGGCGGTGATGCGATCGAGATGGAGCTCGAGCAGCTCACGGGCGGAGATGGCACCACCTTCAAGCTGTTGCCGCCATGTGGCGATCCCCATCGACTCCCGTGCAGCGTGCTGCGACGCTATCAGCCAGGCTCCTACTCGGCTGACGACGGCTCAGGAGCCCGGCGTTTCGGTGAAGGGTTCCTGGCGCCGGGCCCTCCGCAGGGTGAACTGCAACGACGCGGGCGATTCGCTGCGCAATTCATCGAGGAAAGCCGGCAGGGCCGCGTCGAGGCTGGCCTGGCGCACGAAAGGCCCAAACCAATAGACAACGTCAGGCCCCTTCGTCTCGACCCGGGCCCACCAGGCGATCCCGAGACCGTTGGCCACACTCCGGACTGGCCAGACCAGCGGATGGATCACAGCGAAGGTCATCGGTGAACCCCATTCTGGGCATCGAATGCGCGGTTGGACACGGCGGATCAGAGTTGGATATTCGCCTGAAACACAGGCGTTGCCGCTGGTGCCTCCAGGTTGCGTTCAAGGCCGACCCCTGGGGTGGCCTCTGCCACAGCCAGGGCAGGCGAGTCGGAGGTTGCCGGAGCGCCAGCGGCGGCGCCTTGAACACCAGCGAGATCGGCGACCTCGTCAAGGGGGAGCGCCTCAAGGGGGAGCGCCTCAAGGGGGGGCTCCTGTTCGGTGGGGCCAGCGGACATGAAGGACGGGTCGCCCGGGGAGACAGCGTCTTCCTGGAGGTCGAAGTCCAGCAGATCTGCATCTGCCGCCTGCACCCCGGCCCCGAAGCCGGAATCCGGCTCGAGATCCCGATCGGAATCCTCCAAGGGCCCGGTGGACTCGTCGGAGACGACGATGCGGGCGGCCGGAGCAGGCAATTGGGGACGAACGATTCTCGGCGCGGGTGCCGTGCCGGACAGGCTCTTCATCCAGCCACGGCGGGCGATCTCGTAGAGCATCAGCGAGGTGGCCACCGAGGCATTGAGGCTCGGGGTGGCGCCCCGCAGCGGAATCCTGATCAACTGATCACAGGTGCGCCGGGTGAGCAGGGAGAGCCCAGTGCCCTCGGAGCCCGTGACCACGACGAGGGGGCCATCGAGATCAGCCTCGTGCAGGCCCACGGTTCCCTCCTCGGCCAGGCCGATCACCCGGTAGCCCTCCTGCTTGAGGGTGTCGAGGGCGCGGTTGAGGTTGACGACCCGGGCGACGGGGAGATGCTCCAGGGCACCGGCAGCCACCTTGGCCACGGTGCCGGTGAGGCCGGCGGTGCGGCGCTGGGGGAGCACCAGACCATGGGCCCCGAGGGATTCGGCACTGCGGACGATGGCACCGAGGTTGTGGGGATCGGTGAGGCCATCCACGGCCATCAGCAGAGGAGGCTCCCCGAGATCCCGACAGCCATCCATCAGGGTGGGCAGATCAAGGGTTTCAGCCGCGGCGGTCTGAAGGACGATGCCCTGGTGAACGGCACCACCGGTGATCTGGCCAAGGCGGGCCCAGGTGACCTCCTCCACCAGCACCCCACCCGATTTCGCCTCCCGCAGCAATTGCAGGAACTTGGGGGAAAAGCGCATCTCCGGGGTGCACCAGATCCGGTGGACCGGCCGGCCGCTCTCGAGGGCGGCAAGGGCCGGATGACGCCCCCAGATCAGATCGTCGGCGGGCGACTGGCCAAACCGATCGGCTTCCGGTGGGGCCTCCACGATCGGTTCAGCCGGGGCCGAACGGTCGAAGGGGCGTGAACCGGCCATGGGCCTGGCGCCGAAGCGGCCGGCACCCCGGGCCGGACCACGGTCGCTGAACCGGCGCTCCCCGGAGCGCTCAAAGGGGCGGCGCTCCCCATCGGCGCCGGCACTGAAAGCCGGACGACCGAGGGGACGGCCGGCGGGACGGGCCCCGGGGCGACGGGGGAATCGATCCGTGGGCGGACGATCCCGGAAGGGACGGTCGCCGGCTGGACGATCGGCAAAGGAACGGGGAGCCGGGCCGCGATCGGAGGGGCGATCAGGGCTCCGATCGGCGCCGCGGCGGTCGCCGTAGCTGGGGCGATCCGTGCCCGCCGGTCGATCGCCGTAGCTGGGCCGATCACCGGGACGGCGGCCGCTGAAGGCCGGTCGATCGCCAGCACCGGGGCGGGCACCGAAGGAGGGACGACCACCGAACGCGGGCCGGCCACCGGCAGCGGGTCGGTCGCCGAAGGAAGGACGGCCACCGGCCGCCGGACGATCGCCGAAGGAGGGACGATCCCCCCGGGGGCGGGCGCTGAAGGGACGATCAGAAGGGCGACCCCGATCCCCCATGGGGCGACGGTCGGCCCGCACCGGCCTCTCGCCCCGTTCACCACCGGCCCCCCGATCCCCGGAGCCGGCTTCATCGGCGCCGCGGCGCCAGTCGGGACGGTCACCCCCGGGCCTGGGGGCACTGAAACGGGCCGGCTTGCCAGGGCCACGACCTGCGCCGCCACCCCCGGATCGCTTCTCTGGACGACGTTCAAAACGGGAGCTCATGCGCAAGCAGGCAACGGGTCAGGGATCAATCGGGCCGATCTCGGTCTCTATCAGTTGATCTAGCAACCAGGCGAGACGTTGGGGGTCCTGCAGAAAGAGCCAGCCAACCATTGTCTCAAATCCCGTGGCCAGCCCATAGAGACCGGCCTCCCCCCGCCGGGGTCCTCGCCCGGCACGGTTCCGGCCGCGACGCACCAGGTCGCGCTCTTCATCGCTCAGCAGCGGCTGCAGACGCTCCAGGGCCCTGGCCTGGGCCTCGGCCTTGACCGCAGCCACCACATCCTGGTGCAGCGCCTGGGAGCGACCCGGTTCGCGGCAGCGCATCAGACGCTGATGGAGTTCCCAGACGGCATCTCCGAGCCAGGCCAACTGCAGGGGGCCCAGCTCGTTGCGGGGGGGATGGACGGGAATGGAGGCGAGCCAGGCGGCCGTAGGAGCGGAGTCAGGCGGCCGCGAGGGTGCCAAGGGCTGTTTCGAGATCGGGTTGGAGATGGAGAAACTCCTCCAGCTTCACCAGTTTGATCGTCTGTACAACCCGGGCATTGCCAATGACGCGGAAGTCGATGCCGCCGTCTTTGCACTCCTTGACCAGGAGGACAAGGGCCCCCAGACCGGAGGAGTCGATGAAATCAATTCGACTGAGATCCAGCACAAGCGGCTGGGCCAAGTCACCCCTGTGGTCCTGGATGAAATCGAGAAACTGCTTCTCGGAATAGGCATCCAGTTGCCCGGTGAACTGGAACACCAGACAACGGTGAAGGCGCTGAAAGCCCCCCCGCAGAGACACGGTCAATCGCTGAAGGTCCGTGATAGCTTCAACCCCCGCTTCGAGACGATCGGCGAAGTGTAGGGACTGCGGACGGGAACGGATCCGTGCCCACACAAACTATCGATTTTCTGCGCACCTTTGAGGGCATCCTGCCGGCATCGGAGGGGCGTCGTGCGGACGGCAGGCCAGGCAGGGTCGCACCGGTGCTGCAGGTTCAGCGGCGCTCGGCCATCAGGGCCGCAAACCGCGCGAAGTGATGGTCGGCGTCGTGGGGGCCGGGGCTGGCCTCCGGGTGGTACTGGACCCCAAACACCGGTTGATCGAGCAGGCTCAGGGCCGCAACGGTGCGGTCGTTGAGGTTGCGGTGGGTGATCGCCACCCGCTCCGCCGGCAGAGATTCAGCCTCCAGGGCAAAGCCGTGGTTCTGGCTGGTGATCTCCACAAACCCCTCCCCTCCACAGGGATGGTTGAGGCCGCGGTGCCCATAGCCGAGCTTGAAGGTGCGACCACCGAGGGCGAGGCCAAGAATCTGATGCCCGAGGCAGATGCCGAACAGGGGCAGATCCTGCTGGCTGAGCAGCCCCCGGGCCAGGCTGATGCCGGCGGTGACAGCAGCCGGATCTCCGGGGCCATTGGAGAGGAAAACCCCCTCCGGCTTCAGGGCCAGCACCTGCTCGAGACTGGCCTCGGCCGGCAGCACGGTGACCGAGCAGCCGTGGGCGACCAGCCGTTCGAGGATGGCGCGCTTGATGCCGAAATCGATGGCCACCACGCGGTAAGGCCGATCAGGCTGCTCCTGAAGACGCTGATCAAAATCAGCCCCGCAGAGCTGGTCCCAGGTGTAGGCGGCATCGGTGCTGACGCGCTCCGCCAGGTTGAGACCATCCATCGGCGGCGCTTGCCGCACCTGATCGAGCAGGGCGGCCGCAGGAGTGCCGTCATTGCTGATGGCACCGTTGATGGCGCCACCTTCCCGCAGATGCCGCACCAGAGCCCGGGTGTCGACACCCCGGATGCCAACAACCCCGTGGTCGTCGAGCCACCCCTGCAGGGTCTGCTCCTGGCGCCAGCTGCTGGCCACCGGGGAGAGGTGCCTCGCGATCACGCCGCGCACATGGGGGCGATCAGCCTCCTGATCGAAGCCGTTGACCCCGGTGTTGCCGAGTTCGGGATAGGTGAAGGTGACGAGCTGCCCCTCATAGCTGGGATCGGTCATCACCTCCTGGTATCCGGTCATGCCGGTGTTGAACACCACCTCGCCGATGGCGGTGCCGACGGCGCCGAAGCCCAGGCCGCGCAGCACCGTTCCATCGGCCAGCACCAGCAGGGCGGGGGGGCTGGAGACAGTCGGCTCGGTCACGGAGAGCAGTAGGGCATAGATGAAGAGATCATCCCGCAGCGGCGGGTTGGGGAAGCAGCTCGGCCAGGCCCCGCAGGCGCCGCCAGGGTTCGCCGTCCGCCAGCACCCGATGGGCCTGCGCCACCCCCACCGTCAGGTCGTCGCAGCGGCGGGCGGCCCAGAGCACCAGGGCAGTGTTCAGGGCCACCACGTCGGTGTGGGCCTGGCTGCCTTCCCCCTTGAGCACGGCTTCCAGGTAGCGGGCATTGGTGGCGACATCACCCCCGGCCAGATCCGAGAGGGGGGCGATGGTGAGCCCGAGCGACTGAGGATCAAGCTGCTCGCTGCGTATCTGCCCCCGCTCCACCAGCCGCAGTTCATTCACCCCGGAGAGGGAGGCCTCATCGAGGCCCCCATGGCCATGCACGACCACAGCCCGCTCCAGGCCGAGGCGAGCCAGGGCATCCGCCATCGGATCGAGGAGCTCGGGGCGGGCCACCCCAAGCACCTGGGCGTCGGGCTGGAGCGGATTGACCAGGGGACCGAGCAGGTTGAACACGGTGCGGACCCCCAGGCTGCGGCGCAGGGGGGCCAGGCCCACCAGGGCCGGATGCCAGCCGGGGGCGAACAGGAAGGTGACCCCGACCACGGGCAGGGCTTCAATCACGGCCGCCGCCGGGGCCTGCAGCGGCAGGCCGAGGGCCTCGAGCACATCGGCGGACCCGACCCGGCCACTGGCGCTGCGGTTGCCGTGCTTGGCCACCGTGGCCCCCACCGCCGCCGCGGTGAAAGCAACGGCGGTGGAGATGTTGAAGGTGTCGGCACCATCACCCCCGGTGCCACAGGTGTCGACGAGGAAACAATCCGGCCGCACGCCGGGCAAGGGGCAGGCCTGCCGCAACACCGCCGCCATCGCCGCCAGCTCCTCGCCATTGACCCCCTTCGCCCGCAGGGCGGCCAGCAAAGCGCCGGTGAGCACGGCCGGAATCTCCTCCGCCAGCCAACCCTCCATCAGGGCCGTGGCCTCGGCCTCCGCCAGGGGCTGCCCCTGCAGCAGGGACTCGAGCAAGGCAGACCAGGAGCGGATCGGGCTCATGGGATGGGGCCGCTACCGGCATCGTTGAGGCAAGTCCATGATGCTCACTCCGCATTGGCAGTGTCGAAACCGGAGCCGACGGCCTGATCCTGGGGCTGGACACCAGGTCTGTGGCCGGAGTCCCAGATCTGGCGCGTGCGGCGGTGCAACGCCTCGCGGTCGAGGCCCCAGAGGCGCAGGGTCTTGAGCAGGTCGTCCTGCAGATCCTGGGCGCCGGGGAAACCCTGATAACGGATCAACAACCGGGCCAGATCCACCAGGTGGTCGTTGTCTGGACTTTCCGTGGCCAGCAGGCGATCCACCCGATCACGATCGAGGGCATAGAGGGGATGGGCCTGACTGTTGAGATCAGCCGCAGCGGACCCAGCGGGCTGATCGGGCTTCCTGGCCTCTGGAGCCATCGGGATCGGGCACGGCTCATCAGCCTGGCAGGGAGTCCGTAGGTTGGGCACCTCCGAACCACCCCATGGCCCCGCTCCGCCTGGATCTGATCAGCCGGTACCTGCGCCCCCATCGGCGCACGGTGCTGCTGGGGATGGCGGCCCTGGTGGTGGTGAACCTGCTCAGTGTGTCGATCCCGCTGCTGGTGCGGCACGTGGTCGACGAACTACAGACGGGCTTCAGCCTGGCGCTGCTCTGGCGCCAGGCGGGCCTGATCCTGGTGCTGGCCACCGTCATGGGCGGAGTCCGGCTGGTGTCGCGAATGCTGGTGTTCGGGGTCGGCCGCCAGGTGGAAAGCGACCTCAAGCAGCGGATCTTCGACCATCTGCTCCTGCAGGAACCGGGCTGGGTTCAGAGCACCGGCAGTGGCGATGTGATCAGCCGGGCCACCAGTGATGTGGAAAACGTGAGGCGCCTGCTCGGCTTTGCCGTGCTGAGCCTCACCAACACCGCCCTGGCCTATGCCCTCACCCTGCCGGCGATGCTGGCGATCGACCCCTGGCTGAGCCTGGCGGCGGTGGGGCTCTACCCGGTGATGCTGGCGGTGGTGGGGTTGTTCGGCGGCCGGATGATGCGGCAGCAGCGCCGCACCCAGGAATCCCTGGCCGGGCTGAGCGACCTGATCCAGGAGGACCTTTCAGGGATCAGCGCCATCAAGATCTACGGCCAGGAGGGCGTCGAGCGGAAGGCCTTCTCGGTGCTCAACCGCCTGTATCGCGATGCCACCTTGAAGCTGGCCCGCACCCGCAGCACCCTGTTTCCGCTGCTGGAGGGCATTTCCTCGGTGAGCCTGCTGCTGCTGCTGGCCCTGGGCAGTGGCCAGCTCGAGAGCGGGAGGCTCAGCATCGGCGACCTGGTCGCCCTGATCCTGTTTGTGGAGAGGCTGGTGTTTCCCACGGCCCTGCTGGGCTTCACCCTCAACACCTTTCAAACCGGCCAGGTGAGCCTGGAGAGGATCGAGGCCCTGCTCAGCCGGGTTCCTGCGATCCGCTCACCGCTCCACCCCGTGCAGCCGCCGGCGCCCCGCGGGGCCCTCGAGGCCCGCCACCTCAGCCTGCGCTATCCCGGCGCCGAACGCCTCAGCCTGGATCAGGTGAGCTTCCGGCTCCACCCCGGGGAGCTGGTGGCATTGGTCGGTCCGGTGGGATGCGGCAAGACCACCCTGGCCCGCTGCATCGGGCGGATGGTGGAGGTGGATCCGGGCTCCCTCTACCTCGACGGGGTCGACATCACGGACCTGCGGCTCGAGGACCTGCGCTCCCGGGTGGCGATCGTGCCCCAGGAAGGATTCCTGTTCACCGCCTCCCTGTCCGACAACCTGCGCTACGGAGACCCCGAGGCCGACCAGACCCGGATCGAAGCGGCGGCGATGCAGGCAAGGCTCGCCGATGACATCAAGGGCTTTCCCGACGGTTACGGCACCCTGGTGGGGGAGCGGGGGATCACCCTTTCGGGGGGCCAGCGCCAACGCACCGCCCTGGGGCGGGCCCTTTTGGTGAAGGCACCGCTACTGGTGCTCGATGACGCCCTCGCCAGCGTCGACAACAACACCGCCGCCGAGATCCTGCGGTCGGTGCGCCAGCAGGAGGGGCGCACGATCCTGATGATCAGCCACCAGCTCTCGGCCGCCGCCGCCTGTGACCGGATCCTGGTGCTCGAGGACGGGCGGCTGGTGCAGCAGGGAACCCACCAGGAGCTGCTGCGGCTGGGGGGCACCTACCGGCGGCTCTGGGAACGGCAGCAGGCTGAACAGCAGCTGCAGGCCACCACCTGACGCTGGCCGGGGCCGCCGATCGCAGGGAAAGGGCGCGTCAAGCCAGCACCAGCACACCATTGCGAAGATCCATGAGGGTGGCGCCCAGGCGGCTGGGAACCCGCTTATCTGAGGAGCTCCCTACGGCTTCGCCCATGGACCCGAAGACCGCCTACAACCTGCGCTGCACCCTCACCTTCGGTGACATCTACGGGCAGATTCTGATCTGGATGCTGGTGATCTTCGCCAGCCTGGCGGCGGGGCTGGCCCTGATGGGTTCCACCAAGCCGATCGTGGCCCTCGTGGGCGTGGGGCTGATCCTGGTGCTCTCCCTGCCATTTCTGCTGTTTGCCTTCACCACCACCCTGCTGAACCACATCTCCCTTGATCCGGCGAGCGATCGGGCCTCCTGAACGGAAGAGCAACCGACCTTCCTAGGCTCGCTGTCCCGACGACGCCCCCGTGTTCAGACTCTTCAGCGGCAACGCCGCCTCGGCCAAGGAGACAGTCGTGGCGGCGGAGCGGGCCCTGCCGGGTCGCAGCAAGCCGATCGCCACGGCCCGCACCCATGCGGTGCTGGCAACGGCCCTGGAGGCCCCCCTGGGCGACGACCAGGAGGAGATCCTGTTCGCCTGTGGCTGCTTCTGGGGCGCGGAGAAGGGCTTCTGGCGGCTGCCAGGGGTGGTGAGCACCGCCGTGGGTTATGCGGGTGGCAGCAGCCCCAATCCCACCTACGAGGAGGTGTGCTCCGGTCTCACCGGCCACACGGAGGTGGTGCGGGTGGTGTGGGACCGGAACCGGATCGGGCTGAGCGATCTGCTGAAGCTGTTCTGGGAATGCCACGACCCCACCCAGGGCATGGGCCAGGGCAATGACCGGGGAAGCCAGTACCGATCGGCGATCTACACGGCCAACCCGGCCCAGGCGAGCCTGGCCGAGGCCAGTGCCCTGCACTACCAGGGCCTGATCAGCGCCGCCGGATTCGGGCCGATCACCACCGAGATCAGGGCCGATCAGCCCTTCTACTTCGCTGAGGCCCATCACCAGCAGTACCTGGCCAAACCGGGCAGCCGTCCCTACTGCTCCGCCCAGCCAAGCGGCATCCCCCTCGGCGAATTTCCCGGCTGCCACTACCAACTGCCCGCCAGCGTCTGGCAGCACTACGACTGGAGCATCAGCCACTGCATCCTCCGGGGCGACAACGCCCCGATCCAGCGCTGAGGGCAACGGTGGGCAGCCAGCAAGACCCCGGGGAGCATCGGCAGGGTGGCAGCCGCCCCATGGTGGTGACTTCGATGCCAGGCAAGGCCCTAGCGGTGGTGTTGCCGCTGCTGGCGATGGTGTCGCCCTGGTGGGAGGACTACGCGATCAAGGATTCGTTTCTGTGCCGCGACCGGGTGGTGGTGCTGGTGGAGCGGAACGACTCCCAGGCGTCCTTGATCAGTGGTGCGCTCCGGCTCACCCTGTTCCGGGAGGCACGGGATCTGCCGGGCCTGCGGTTCAGCAATGGGGAAACGCGCCTGATCCTCGATGGCGATGAGATGACCCTCGAGCAGCTTCCCTCCAAACTCTCCTGCCAGCGCACCGACAATGCCTGAGGCTCCCCTGCCGGATCGGGTCGTGATGATCACCCTGCTGGGCACGGTGCTGCTCTGCTTCGCCCTGGTGCTGATCTCAGTGCGGCACTTCACTCCAGCCGAACCACCGCTGCAATGGCGCCAGCCTCTGCCCACACGGGATGGCGCTCCGCGGGCACAGGTGCCAATCTGGACAGCCTGAGCAGAACCCCGGTGGACCAGCCCGGCAGCGAACCCGACGGCAAGCGCCAGCTGCACCCCCTGCCCCGTGGGTTGGTGGAGCTGTACGGGCTGCTGGCGGTGCTGTTCGTGCTTGTGCCGGAATGGATGGCGGGCAGTGCCCTGGGCACCCTGCAGGAGGGACTGGACGGGGCCGAGCTGCCGGTGCGATCCAGCGCCTGGAGCCGGATCCCGGAACTGCATCTGGCCACCCTGAACCTGCGGGAGATGCGGCTGCTGGCCCGGGAGGAGCACCTCTGGGGCTACACGCGGCTCACCCGGCAGGCCCTGAACGACCAGTTGCTGCGACGGTTGCGGGGCCGCGAGCGCTCCCAGCAGTCGAAGCGCCGCACGGCCAGGGCCGGAGGCCTGCTGTGATAACTTCAATTCTGCCGGGGCGTAGCGCAGCTTGGTAGCGCACCACTTTGGGGTAGTGGGGGTCGCAGGTTCAAATCCTGTCGCTCCGATTCAATCAACAACGGCAAATCCCCGTTTGATGACCGTCTCCCCAGGGAGGCGGTTTTTTTTATTTCACGATTCGCTAGGCAGGGTGGTCTGCATCACAAAAAAGATCTGCAAGCAAGAGCAGCTTGCCTTCCCATCGGCACCGATGGCAGCGGCCGGGGGGATGCGACATCAGCCGGCCGTGGGAATGGGCCAGACCTATGCACGTTCTGCATAGTGTCCAGAGGGAGTGTTCGGACTGATTCGTAGAGGGTTCCCAGCGGCTGCAAGGTGCCGCAGACTGGCCGAATGCCCTCTCCCATGCCCCTGTTGGTGGTGGGAGGATCGCCCGGCCATGACCGCCGGCGGGAGCGCCTGGGCTGGAGCAACCCCCACCCCAGCAGCCGTGACGTCCACCTCAGCCCCGTCCTCTCCCCAGGCCTCCAGCAAGCAGAACCTCTCTGCCTTCATCTGGAGCGTGGCCGACCTCCTGCGCGGCGACTACAAGCAGAGCGACTACGGCAAGGTCATCCTCCCGTTCACGGTGCTGCGGCGCCTGGACTGCGTACTGGAGCCGTCCAAGGCGGCGGTGCTGGAGGAGAAGGCGCTGCGGGAGGGGCAAGGACTGGACCCCGAACCCTTCCTGCTGCGGAAGACCGGTCACAACTTCTGCA
>JBEINY010000064.1:0-11691 GCA_040377855.1 Prochloraceae cyanobacterium
CCCATCAGCATCATCGGTACGCCGGGGGCCAGTAGCAGCGTGGTCAGCAGGTTTCGGAGCTGGCGCCGACGCATCGCCTGGATTGCCGGATCGCTGCTCGGTCCCTCCACACCATGGTTCCAGCTGTTGTTGTGGTTGTCCCCGTCCCGGTCGTCCTCACCATTGGCCAGGTTGTGCTTGCCGTTGTACTGCACCAGATCGGCCAGGGTGAAGCCGTCATGGGCGGTGAGGAAGTTGATGCAGCGCCCCAGGGGGGCCGGCTGGCCCCCAAAGAGATCGGGACTGCCGGATAACCGCTGGGCGAGGGTCCAGGTGGTGCGCTCGTCCCCTTTCCAGAACCGCCGCACATCGTCGCGGAAGCGACCATTCCAGCTGGCGACCCTGCGGGCGGGGAAATCCGCCAGTCGGTAAAGACCGCCGCAGTCCCAGGGTTCGCTGATCAGTTTGATGTCGCTCAGTTCCGGATCGGCTTCGATCGCTTCGAACAGGGGCGGATGGTCGAGGGGGGCCAGCTCTTCCCCCCGGCTCAGGGCAATGCCCAGATCAAAGCGGAAGCCGTCCACCCCGAGTTCCACGGCCCAGCAGCGCAGCGATTCAACGATCAGGCGCCGCACCAGGGCCCGGTTGGCTGCGATCGAGTTGCCGCAGCCACTTACATCCAGGTAGTCGCCCCGGGCGTTCTGGTGGTAGTAGAGCCGGTCGCAGAAACCTCGCCAGCTGAGGGTGGGTCCTGCCTGATGGCCTTCGCAGGTGTGGTTGTAGACCACATCCAGCACCACCTCGAGGCCGGCGCGGTGGCAGGCGGTCACCAGCTCCCGCATCTGGCGGCGGCCGGCCAGCGGATCACTTCCGGCGATGTAGCCCGGGTGGGGGGCCATCCAGCTGAGGGGGCTGTAGCCCCAGTAGTTCTCCCGACCCTGGGGGGCATCGAAGGGGTCGAAGGCCATCACCGGCAGCAGCTCGACCGTGGTCACCCCCAGCTCCTTGAGCATCGGGATCGTCTCGATCAGCCCGACCAGGGTGCCCTGGAGGTCGGCACTCACCGGGGATCCGGCCCCCCGGCTGAAGCCACCCACATGCAGTTCGTAAATGACCGTGTGCTGCCAGCTATGGCGGGGCCGTGGCGCATGGGCGAAGTCGAACGCATCCCGCTCGGTCACCACGCCCTTCAGGCAGGTGGCGGTGTTGGGGGCGGCTCCCACGGCGGCACTCCGCTGGTAGGTCCCCCAGCCGGCGATCGCCCGGGCGCAGGGATCGAGCAGCACCTTGGAGGGGTTGAAGCCATGGCCGCCAGGCAACAGCGGACCGAACACCCGGTACCCATAACAGGCGCCGATGCCCAGGTCTTCCACCTCGACATGCCAATGGCTGCCCGAGCGATGGCGGTGGTCGAGCTCCACCACCCGGCTGGGCTCGGAGGCTTCCCCGTGGGTAAAGAGCAGCAGCTCCACCCGGGTGGCCATCGGGGCCACCACAGAAAAGTTGACGCCCCTGGCCGTGGGCGACGCCCCCAGGGGCCAGGGCTTGCCGAGGTGGATCCCTGACACGACAGCGGACATTCCGGTCCTCAACGTAGGTCGGTTTCCGCCCGCGGTCCGTGGACCGGTTCAATGGGGGTGCCGTCGGTCCGACGCCATGCCCGAGAGTCCGCCCCTGGAGGCCGGTCGTCCCCCCCAGTCGGTGTTGCCTGGTCTGTGGCTCTTTGCCCCCAGCCGGGAGAGTGGCGGGGGCAGTGCCTGGTTGTTGGAGACGGATGCGGGCCGGGTGTTGATCGACACCCCGGCCCTCACCGAGGCCAACCGCGACGCCTTGGTGGCCCATCCGCCCTGTTGGCATTTGCTCACCAGTCGCGAGGGCCATGGCCGCGCCCGACGCTGGCAGCAGCTTGGTGGTTGGCGGGTGCTGGTGCAGGAGCAGGAGGCCTATCTGCTGCCAGGCGTGGAGCGGCTCGAGAGCTTCAGCCTGGAGGCCGAACCGGTGCCAGGTTTGCGCCTGCGCTGGACCCCCGGCCCCACCCCCGGGGCCTGTGTGGTCTGGTCGGCGGCGCTGGATGGGCTTTTCTGCGGCCGGCTGCTGGTGCCGATCGCCCCCGCGTGTCTGGCGCCCCTGCGGACCAGCCGCACCTTCCATTGGCCGCGGCAATTGGAGAGCATCGCCCAGCTACGGGCGTGGCTTCCTCCCGGCTCCCCCGGTTGGATCGCCACAGGGGCAGGGCTTGGGGCCCTGCGGGGCGAAAAACTGGTGGCTGAGGGCCGGACCCTGCTGGATGCTATCGATCTGGAGACCCTGAAGACGACGGAACCAGTCAGCCGTCCGATCTAGGGATCAAGCGGTGGGGTTTTCCGCACCTCCGGATCAAAGTGGTTGCTGGAACCACAATTGACTGTTGCGACTGGGGCCATCCCCCTTACCATTGGCGCGCTCACCCCAATGGCGGCAAGGCTCCTTCCGACCCGCCCCGTCCCGCCGTTCCGGAGGTTTCTGTTTCAGATGAACAAAGCTGATCTCGTCAACCTGGTTGCAGCCCGCACCGAACTCACCAAGACGGAAGTGTCCCAGGTCATCGATGCCACCATCGAAACCATCGTTGACTCGGTGGTCGATGGGAAGAAGGTCTCGATCCTTGGCTTCGGTTCCTTTGAGCCCCGTGACCGTTCTGCCCGTCAGGGTCTTAACCCCAAGACCGGTGAAAAGATCAACATCGAAGCCAAGCGTGTGCCCGCTTTCACCGCTGGCAAGCAGTTCAAGGACAAGGTTCAAGGCTGAGCCCTGACGTTCTGAGGATGCATTCCCGGAGGCGGGTCCCCAGGACGCCGCCTCGGTCAGCTCCTCGGCCAGGCCTGTCCCCCCTGGTTGGGCAAGCCGGCTGGTGACCACCCGGGCCCAGCATGGGTCCGTCGATCCGGTGTTCCCTTGCCCTGGCTCCCCGACCATCTGCTCCGGGGCCTTGAAGAGGCCCTTGCCCGGCGTAGCACCAGCACCAGGGGTCGGTTTGCTCCGTCGCCCACCGGGGTGCTTCATCGCGGCAACCGCAGAACGGCCCTGCTCAGCTGGCTGGAGGTGCGTCTCCAGGGCGGTGAGTGGCTGTTGCGCCTTGACGACCTCGACACCCCGCGCAACCGGTCGGGTGCCGAGGAATCAATCCTCTCCGATCTGCAGTGGCTGGGGCTCGACTGGGATGGTCCGGTGATTCGCCAGAGCGAGCGCCGGGGTCTTTATGGAAGTGTGCTCTCGGCCCTTAGGCGGGCTGGGGTGCTGTACCCCTGCCGCTGCAGTCGCCGGATGCTGGCCGATCTGTCGGCCCCCCACGGCCCGGTCCCCCCTTACCCCGGCACCTGCCGTGGGCGCCCTGCCGTGTGGGGGCAGGTGGAGGGTCGCTGGCCGAGCTGGAGGCTGCAGCAACCCGAGCCCCTACCGACCTGGTGCGATGCGCTTTCTGGTGTTCAGGCCCCGGGCTCCGTGGGCTGCGGCGATGGGGTGGTGCGCCGGGCCGATGGTTTTCTGGCCTACCACCTGGCCACGGCGGTGGATGAACTCTGGCTGGGGATCAGCACCGTGCTGCGAGGGGAGGATCTGGCCAGTGCCACCTGGGCCCAGGTGGCTGTGATGGCCCGCCTTGGAGCCACGCCTCCCCGCTATTGCCATGTGCCTCTCTGGCGCACCGCTTCCGGCGAGCGGCTGGCCAAGCGGCATGCCGCAGCCGAACCCGTTCTCGCCGGGCGTGATCCAGCCGCGGCCGCGCACGAGATCGGGGTGCTGGCGGCCAGCGTCGGCCTGGTGGATCCGGGGGAGTGCCTCTCGGCCAAGGAGCTGCTTCAGTCCCTTGATCTCCATCGTTTTCACAACTGCCTCAGGGCGCATCGCGACACCGCTGTGCTCACCGCCACAAAGGGCGGGAATCCTTAATGAACCTTTCGGGATCAGGGGGAGGAAACCGGACCACACTGGCTTGATCTGATCGGTTGGCCTGCCATGGCCCAGCAACCTTCTTCCCGCGCCCACTCCGTCGCCATCGCCCACCTGGAGCCCGCCAGGCCCCTGGTCGATCCCGAGATCCCCGGCACCCCTTCCTTGGTTCCGCCTTCTGGGTCGCCGTCAGGGATGGCGGTCCGTGAGGAGGTGTGCAGCCACTGTGGCGGCAGTGGCCGGCTGAGAATCAATGACGACAGCTTCCGTACCTGCCTCGATTGCCTTGGACAGGGTGTTCAGTCCCATTTCGGTCCTTCGCCGCAACTGGCGGAATGGATCGTCCCCCGGACCATCGGCGGGATCTGAAGGTCATCCCTCGATCTCCTCGGCGCCGCTCCTGGCGGATCGGGGAGACCCCACATCCCGGATCGGGGAGACCCCACGTCCCGGATCGGGGAGACCCATGCATGGGCCTTTCGGTCAGGCCCGGGAGTGAGACGGGGTCTTCCCTGCCCGCGGGCCTAGGACCCGGCGCCCCTGGCTGGACCATCAGCCCTTCTTTTTCTTGCGCCAGATGAAAAAGGCGGTCGTCGCCACCACCACGGCCAACGGAGCTGCGGTGAGCAGCAGCAGGATCACGGCAGTCCAGTCGGTGTACATCGAATGGGAAGCGAAGCGGATCCATCATCCCAGCCAGCCGTGCGAGCTGCTGCTGGCGGTGCTGCCTCGATTGAACCCTGGCACTGCAGTGGTGACTTCAGGCGCATTCCCACCGTCCTTGGCCAGGCCTGCTGAGGCTCTGGTGATGACATCGCCAGGTCCCTCTGGAACGCAGACTGCTTGTTTTGATGATCTCAGCTTCTGCCCGCTGCTGCAGTAATGCTCCCTGAGTGTCACAACGCCACAACGATCTCCGGGACGGGACGGTCGCGCCTGGGTCAGCGCTGGTTCCAGTTCGTGAACGGGGATTCCCAGGGCTTGGCTTGCCCAGGTTGAGCTTTATCTGGGAGGCTTCCATTGCAAGCAGAGCATAGGAAGGTACTCTTGGAGGGTATTCTTCTAAAAATCTCGTGCTTACAGGCTCTGAACTCCTGGCCAAGGTCAAAGAACTGGGCGATGTGTCCAAGTCTGAACTGGTCCGAGGCTGTGGCTATGTCAGCTCCAAGAAGGATGGCAGTGAGCGTCTGAATTTCACCGCCTTTTACGAAGCGCTTCTCGAGGCCAAGGGCGTCAGTCTTGGGGACGGTGGTGGTAAAGGTGTCGGCAAGGGCGGCCGCAAGCTCAGCTACGTGGCCACGGTCCAGGGCAATGGCAATCTCCTGGTGGGTAAGGCCTATACCGCCCTCCTGGACCTCAATCCCGGCGACGAATTCGAGATCAAGCTCGGTCGCAAGGTCATCCGGCTGGTGCCTGTCGGCGGTGGCGACGACGAGGAGTGATCGTTCCAGCCCCGAGTTTTGACCGGGGCCGTTCGTCACTTTTTCAGGGGGCTGTCTAGGGTTCGGGCCACGATCCGGCAATGCTCGCCTGTGGCCCTCCCTTCCAGTTCACCCACGGCAGCTGATTGGCGCTCCAGGCCATGGCACGCCATGCCGAGCGCCGAATCCCTAAGGGTGCTCGAGCAGGACGGTGATGGACTGGCGGAACAGGCCGTTGCCGACCGTCTTGCCCTGTTCGGTCACAACCGACTGGAACTGAAGGAAGGCCGCAGCAATTGGCAGATCCTTTGGGATCAGTTCAGCAATGTGATGCTGATCATGCTGTTGGCCGTGGCCATCGTCTCTGCGGTGGTCTCCCTCCACCAGCAGGAATTTCCAAAGGATGCGATTGCCATCCTTGTGATCGTGGTGCTCAACGGTGTGTTGGGCTTTCTGCAGGAGAGCCGGGCCCAGAAGGCCCTGCTGGCGCTGCGCGACATGGCCCAGCCCCAGGTGCAGGCTCGGCGCTCCGGCCAGTGGCAGCGCCTCTCCAGTGATCTGCTGGTGCCCGGTGACCTGATTCGCCTGGAGGCGGGCGACCGGGTGCCGGCGGATGCCCGTCTGCTCGAGGTGGCCGATCTGGGGGTGCGTGAGTCGGCCCTCACCGGGGAAGCCGAGGCGGTGTTCAAGCAGGCGGATCTGGTGCTCGAGCCGAGCACCCCCGTGCTGGAGCGTCGCAATTGCCTGTTCCAGGGCACGGAGGTGGTGCGGGGCCGGGGTGTCGCGGTGGTGATTGCCACCGGCATGGCCACCGAACTCGGACAGATCGCTGAACTGATCAACACCGCCGGCGGCGAGGAGACGCCTCTCCAGGCGCGTCTGGATGGGCTGGCCAAGGTGCTGGTGGGCAGTGCCCTGGCCCTGGTGGCCGTTGTGGTGCTGTTCGGCTGGCTGCTGGGCCAGCCGCTGCTCAACCTGCTCGAGGTGTCCCTGTCGATGGCGGTGGCGATTGTGCCCGAGGGCCTGCCGGCGGTGATCACGGTCACCCTGGCGATCGGCACCCAGCGGATGGTGCGCCGGGCCGCCCTGATCCGGCGGCTGCCGGCGGTGGAGGGCCTCGGCTCTGTCACCGTGATCTGCTCCGACAAGACCGGCACCCTGACCCAGAACCGCCAGGTGGTTCAGGAACTGCGCCTCGGCACCACCAGCGTCGCGGTGAGCGGCCAGGGGTATGTCCCCACAGGGGACTTCATGGCCACACAGCTGGCTTCCCCCGTCGATGCTGTGGCCGGCAGTCCGGAAGGAGCCCAGCTGCTGCTGCTCCAGGCCGCCGTGCTCTGCAGCGACGCCGAGCTGAGGCAGATGGAAGACGGCGGCTGGGATGTGCTGGGCGATCCCACGGAGGGAGCCCTGTCGGTGGTGGCCCAGAAGGCGGGCATCGACGACTTTGACCTGCGCAGCCATTACCAGCGCGCCGCCGAGATTCCCTTCAGTTCCGAGCGTCAACTGATGGCCGTTTGGATCGACGATCCCCGCGGCGGCCTTCAGGCGCCCCTGGGCACGATCGCCGCCGGCTCGAACCGACTGCTGATCACCAAGGGGGCCCCTGAGGTGATCATCGGCATCTGCGACCGCTGGATCGATGGTTCCGGGGTGGTGTCCCTCAGCGCCGCTCAGCGCGAGTGGTGGCTGGAGCAGGCCCGCCAGCTCGCGGCTTCCGGTCTGCGGGTGCTGGCCTTCGCCTGTGCACCGCACCATCCCAGCCCGGAGCGGGAGCTGGGAGAGCAGGTGCTGCTGGGGCTGATGGCCCAGCTGGATCCGGCTCGACCGGAGGTCACCAAGGCGGTGTCCACTTGCCGGGAGGCCGGGATCCGCCCGGTGATGATCACCGGCGACCATCCCCTCACCGCAAGGGCGATCGGGGCCACGATCGGCCTTGCCGACGAGAACGCTGAGGTGGTGCTCGGCCGCGAGCTGGAGAGTTTCGACGATGCCCGGCTGCAGGAGGTGGTGGCCCGTTGCAGCATCTATGCCCGGGTTCCACCCGAGCAGAAGCTGCGCATCGTCAAGGCCCTTCAGGCCAACGGCCAGGTGGTGGCCATGACCGGTGATGGGGTCAACGATGCCCCGGCCCTCAAGCAGGCCCACATCGGGGTGGCGATGGGGATCACCGGCACCGAGGTGAGCAAGGAAGCCGCCGACATCGTGCTGCTCGACGACAACTTCGCCACGATTGTCAACGCGGTGGAAGAGGGGCGGCTGGTTTATGCCAACATCCGCCGCTTCGTGAAATACATCCTCGGTAGCAATGTCGGTGAATTGATCACGATTGCGGCCGCCCCGTTGCTCGGCTTGACGGGTGTGCCGCTCACCCCGCTCCAGATCCTCTGGATGAATCTGGTCACCGATGGGGTGCCCGCCCTCGCCCTGGCCCTCGAGCCTGGAGAGGATGGCCTGATGCGTCGTCCACCTGCCCAGCCCGGTGAATCGATCTTTGCCCGTGGACTGGGCCGCTACATCCTGCGGGTCGGGGTGGTGTTCGCGGCGATGACGATCGCCCTGATGCTCTGGGCCGCCC
Organism: Prochloraceae cyanobacterium; assembly: GCA_040377855.1. Taxonomy (GTDB): domain Bacteria; phylum Cyanobacteriota; class Cyanobacteriia; order PCC-6307; family Cyanobiaceae; genus CAIXOZ01. The sequence goes on from JBEINY010000064.1 coordinate 7,906, forward strand.
GTCATGAGGGCATGCCCTGGCAGACGATGGTGTTCACCACCCTCTGCCTGGCCCAGATGGGCCATGCCCTGGCGGCCCGTAGTGATCGCCCCCTGGTGCAGGTGCCGGCCTTCTCCAATCCCTGGCTGATCGGGGCCGTGGTGCTCACCAGCCTCTTGCAGCTGACGCTGCTCTACGTGGCTCCCCTGGCCCGCTTCTTCGGTACCCAACCCCTTTCCGCTCAGGAATTGCTGCTCTGCGTTGCGGTCAGCGGCTTGTTCTTCGTTTACCTGGAACTGGAGAAATGGGTGCGTCTCTGGCGCCGCCATGCCAGCGCCGATGTCTGATTTCCCCGGGGCCTGGGGGGCATCTGGCAGGCTGGCCACGATCGTTCGCGGTGACCGTCTTGTCGCTTGATCAGCTGCGGGCCTTTTTGGCCCGCGTTCAGGATGATGACGGTCTACGGGCCCAGGTGCTGGCCGCGGCGACAGCCGACGACGTCGCCCAGATCGCCGCCGGCCTTGGCTTCGAGTTTTCCGGAGATGCCCTGCTGCGGGCTTCCGGTCAGCGCTTCGGTCGGGTCACGGTCACCAAGCAGGACATCCCCGGGGAATACAACTGAGCGGGGCCTCGGCCCAGCGCCCTCCCCCCATCGGCGCCCTGAAGGGGGCAACCCTGCGGCATGGCCGGCGTTGACGCCGGATCAGCCTTAGGACTGCGGGGACGGTTGCAGGATCCAGCAGGCGTGTTCCGCAAATTGATCCAGAACCTGACGGTGCGGGAGTACTGCCTCTACCGGGCCATCTGCCTGGAACTCGATGGCCTGGCTGAAGAGATCGACCTGGAAGGGCGACGGGGTGGAGACTTTCTTTGCCTGGCCACGGCCATGCGTGACCGTCGGCTTTTGGTGGAGTGGCTTCGGGATCTCCACTTCCCACCCTCCTCCCATTACGGCACGAGCGGCATCACCGAGGAGGTGGAAGACCTCCTGCTGGCTGGTTCCGATTCAGAGGACGGCCGAGAGTCGGGAGCCGATTCCGGGCCTGAGGGCTGAGTTCTGCGGGCCTAACCACCACCGCCGTCGCCTCAGAGGTGGAAGCCCACCGTGGTCACCACCCGGGTGCCCTGGGCCCGCAGGGAACTGCGCAGGAAATAGGTCGACTGGTTGTGCAGCAGGTTTTCCCAGCGGTATCGCGTCACGAACACGGGCAGGACCACCACACAAAATCGATCCCGGGATTTGCGGTGTTCGGCCTCGAACTGGCGCACATAATCGACCACTGGATCAATCAGAGAGCGGTAGGGCGACGAGAGAACGACGAGGGGCACATCCGGCACCTGCCGTTGCCATTGCTCCTGGAAGCGGGCCGCCTTGCCCATGCCCAGGTCGACATGCACGGCCACCAGCTCACTGGCGATGCTGCGGGCAAACCGGATCGCCTCGAAGCTGCCCCGGTGCAACTGACCGACCAGGACCACCGTTGGGGTTCCGCCGGACACCGGTGAATCCGGCAGCTTCAGCTTCACGTCGGAGGCCATCCTCAGCCGCTTGGCCACATAGGTGTAGTGGCCTTTGATCTTCATGTAGAGGGCGATCAGGAACGGGATGCTGAGTACCACCAGCCAGGCCCCCTGGGTGAACTTGCTGAACAGCAGCACCATGCCCACCAGGGCTGTGATGCCTGCGCCCAGGCCGTTGACCAGGGCCTTGCCCAGCCAGCCCTGGCCCTTGTCCTTCCACCAGTGCACCACCATGCCGGCCTGGGAGAGGGTGAAGCTGAGGAACACCCCCACGGCATAAAGGGGGATCAGCTGGGTGACGCTGCCGTTGAAGATCACCAGCAACAGCGCTGCGAAACCGCTCAGGGCAAAGATGCCGTTGCTGAAGACCAGGCGATCGCCCATCGATGCCAGCTGACGGGGCAGATAGCCGTCCTGGGCCAGGAACGCTGCCAACCGCGGAAAGTCGGCGTAGGCCGTGTTGGCGGCCAGGAGCAGGATCAGCAGGGTGGCCAGCTGCAGCACGAACAACAGCAGGCCGTTGCCGAACACGTGCTCCCCGAGCTGATAGAGCAGCGTTGGGCCGTGTTCGGTGTAGATGATGTTGGTCTGGCTGGCCAGGACGCTGATGCCACCGAACATCAGGGCCAGCATCACCACCATCACCACCAGCACCCGTCGGGCGTTCCGCCACTCCACGGGCCGGAAGGCCGCCACGCTGTCGCTGATCGCTTCGATGCCGGTCAGGGCTGCACAGCCAGAACTGAACGCCCGCATCAACAGCAGGGGCCCGTAGGCCGCCATGGCCCCATGCTCGTGGTCAAGAACCGCCTGCTGGCTGGCCAGGCTGTGGGTGTCCATCTGGCCCAGGCCCAGCTTGATCGCCCCCCCGATCAGCAGGGTGACCACCACCACCATGAACAGGTAGGTGGGGATGCTCAGCAGCTTGGCGCTGGAACTCACCCCCCGCAGGTTGGCCACCATCACCAGGACCACCGCCAGCAGGCAGAGCGGAATCCTTTGGCTTTCGAGGCCCGGGAAGTAGGACGTCAGGGCGGCAATGCCGGCCGCCACGCTGACCGCCACCGTGAGCACGTAGTCGATCGAGAGGGAGGCCCCCGCCATCAGGCCGAACACCGGCCCCAGGTTCTCCTGGGAGACCCGGTAGGAACCACCACCGTGGGGGTAGGCCTTGATCGTCTGCCGATAGCTGATCGCCACGATCGCCATCAGGCCGATGATCAGGCCCGTGATCGGCAAGGTGTCCTTGAAGACGAACAGGGCCCCTGCCGTCCCCAGGACCAGCACGATTTCCTGGGTGGCGTAGGCCACGGAGGAGAGGGCATCCGAGCTCAGGATCGCCAGGGCTTCGGCGTTGCTGTAGCGCTCCTCGGCGTGGGCACTGGTCGGCAGGGGTTGGCCGATCAGCGCTCGCCGCAGGCTGCCGAGGCGCGGAAATCGGATCTGACCCATCGGGTGGGGGCATCACACGGGATGCCAACCCTAGGCCTGCAGTCTGGTGAGAATCAGGCAGATCGACCGGGCGTCAGGGTGCAGCAGCGGCACCCCCCTCCTGCTGACGGCGCAGGCCGAACTGCCCGGCCAGTTTCTCGGCTTGGAGATAGAACACCGGAGTGATGTAGAGCGTCACCAGCTGCGACAGCAGCAGCCCCCCCAGCACCACCAGGCCGAGAGGGCGGCGGGCTTCGGCGCCGGCCCCGAGTCCGAGGGCGATCGGCAGGGTTCCCACCAGCGCCGCCAGGGTGGTCATCATGATCGGCCGGAAACGCAGCAACGACGCGGCCTGGATCGCCGCCGCCACATCCAGGCCGCGGCGGCGATGGGCGATCGCGGCATCGACCATCATGATCCCGTTCTTCTTGACGATGCCGATCAGCAGGATGAGACCGATGCTGCTGTACAGGTTCAGTTCGGAACCCAGCAGCATCAGGGCCAGCAGTCCTCCCACCGCCGCCGACGGCAGGCTGGTGAGGATCGTCAGGGGATGGATTGGGTCCTCATAAAGGATGCCCAACACCCCGTAGATCACCAGCACCGCGGCCCCCAGCAGCAGGGGCAGGCCGGTCAGCGACTCTTCGAACAGCTTGGCCGTTCCCTGAAACGACCCCCGGATTGACGCGGGCAGGTCCCTGGCGGCCAGGTTGCGGATCCGATCGGTGACGGTGTCGAGGGAGGTGCCGGGCCGCAGGTTGAAGGAGAAGGTCACGGCCGGCAGCTGGCCGCTGTGGTTGATGGCCACGATCCCATCGGTCTCCTCGAAGTCGGCGATCGTGTCGAGGGGCACAA
>JBEINY010000117.1:0-4558 GCA_040377855.1 Prochloraceae cyanobacterium
CCCTCGGCTACATCGGCCACGACCGCCCGGGTCGCAGGGCCTTGATCGGCCTTGTGAGCATGCTGGCGCTGATCGCTGCATTGACAGTCCTGTTCTGCAAGCCCGACTGGCTGGCGGACTATCTCGTACGGGCGGGGATCCACTTTGACAGCATGCCGCCCGGTCCTTTGGCGAGACTGCCGGAAGGCATCGGCATTCTTCAAGGCACAACCGTCGTGCAGACCAGTGATGCCCGACCATTGCTCTTCACCCATGACTTCACCAACGGATTCGCCAATCCCCTACTGAGCAGACATCCCATCGGCAGCCTGCTCGTCGGCTTGAGCGGGGCATGCCTCAGTCTTCATAACAACCGAACATTGCCGCAGACGACCAGGCTCTTCGCGATCATGCCCTGGATAAATCTCATCAACCCGATCGCATGGATCATGGGATTGGCCTGGTATTTTCCCTATTTCCTTGATTGCTATCGTCGCCTATCTCCAGCCAGACGATTTCTCCTCTGCCTGCCGCTGATCTTACCGCCGATGCTCAATGTTTCTGGGTACCTCGCCGCTGCCGCCACCCTGATCGTGCCCTCTTGGTGCCGATCAACCATCCCCTCTGACACACTCACCCGGTAGGTCGCCACCGCCATGTCCCGCCGCTGGCTCCTGGCCCTGATCTCCGCCCTTCTGCTCTACCTGATCCTGGGCCTGAGTATCGGGCTACAAGGGGTTGGCCAGCGCCTTGCCGAGCTGGCCTGGTGGTGGTGCCCTCTGGCCCTGATCGTGGTCACCACCGGCTATGGGCTGCTGCTGGGGAGATGGCAGTTGTATCTGGCCAGACTGGGTGCGCCCCTCGATCTGGCCGCCGGCGCCAGGATCTACGGGGCGGGTCTGGCCCTGATCGCCGCACCGGGCCGTAGCGGTGAGGCCCTTCGCGGTCTGTGGCTCCGCCGCCGCCATGGCTTTCCCTTGGCTGTGGGAGTGGGCATCACCCTGGCCGAACGGATCACCGACCTCTCCGCCGCCCTGCTCCTGCTCTGCTGGGGTCTCGGCAAGCGACTTCTTCCCTCCCTGGCGGTGGTGGCCCTGATCGGGGGACTGGGAGCCTGGCTGCTCAGTCACCCCAGCACCCTCAGGCGCCTGGAGCACGGACTTGAACACCTGCCGGTCACCCGACCCTGGCATGGCCTCACCCGCCTGCTGCGCGAAGCCCTCGCTTCCCTGGGCCAACTACGGACCCTGTTGCGTCCCGGCCCCCTGCTTGTTGGCACCCTGCTGGCAAGCCTCTGCTGGCTACTCGAATCGCTGCTGCTCCAGGGTCTCCTGCACGGATTGCAGGCCCCGATCACACTGCAGCAAGCGAGCGTGATCCGCACAGCGATGGCCCTGGGGGGCGCGCTCTCGATCCTGCCGGCGGGACTGGGGACCAGCGAAGCGACCGCCATCGGCCTGGCGATCGGCTTCGGCATCGCCAGGCCGGCAGCCCTGGCGGCCACGCTGATCCTCCGTCTGGCGACGGTGGCCTACCCGGCGCTGGTGGGCAGCCTGCTGCTGGCGCGCCAACGAGACCTGGGACGAACCAGACCAGGGATCAAGCGCGGCGCGCCTCCGTTGATCAGCGCCGCAGAACAAACGAAGACGTGAGCAGGAATTCGATCGTGCCAATCGGCTCATTGGCCCTGCTGATCAACGCTCCCATGCCCAGCGTCGGTGGATCAAACGCCGGCGATCGTCCCTGCTGCCGCCCCATCCGGTGCCATCAACGTCAGCAGCTCCGTCCGCGCCGCCGGCTCATCCGCCACCGCCACCAGCCGATCCCCCACCTGGCTCCCCACCGCCTCCAGCAGCGCCGCGCTGCCATCCACCACCAGCACAGGACCCGCCACCACCGACAGCCATTCCGTCAGCAGTCCCTGCTCCAGCAAGGCCTCGGCCTCCGTCGTCAGAACGCCCACCTGAACGCGACTGCAGGGAAAGCCTCTCTCCTGCCAGCTCTCGGACGCCAGGTTCAACAGCGCCACCTCAACCCTGCCATCGCTGAGCAGAAGCTGCCCCGATGCTTCCAGGCTGTCCTCGCCTTCCACCCACACCACCGGCTCCCCGCCAATCCGCACCTGCGTCATTGGCTGATCAGGCGCCAGCGCATCGCACCAGCTGCCCACCACCTGAGCTGATGCCAGCAACGCCGCCTCCAGCGCCGCCACCAGCCGCGCTGCCTGGGCGCTGCCATCGAGCAACACCACAGAAATCGTGCGGTAAGTCGGGGGGCAACCGATCTCAAACACGCGCCGATCAATTTCCCGAGGCATCGGGGAGTTTCGAATCATTTGTAGCAGGGGCCGGGGGTTGAGCTCCAGCACCACCGCCCCTGTCTCCAGCGGCGGCCGGGACGCATCCGTAGTGATCACATCCAGACCGGCCAAGCGCACCCCAAGGACCGCCGCCGAGCGCACCGCCAGCTGGGCCAGCTCCGGATGGAGGTCCTCCAGCACATCCACCATCCGACCGGTGCCCGGTGGAGGGTTCATCCGGCGCCGCAGCCGCACCACCCGACCCGACTCCACCACCTCATCGAGGCTCAGGCCCTGATCGTCGATCATCCGCCGGGATTCACGATCCTGGCCGTAGAGGGCCGCCGCCTCGGGATCGGTGCAGCCGGCCCTGGCCCGCTCGATCAGCTGCCCCAGGCTCTGGAAGCCATCGCCACGCACCTCCACATAGCGATAGGTGAGGGCGGCCACCACATCACCATCAATCACCACGATCCGGTGGTCATCACCCTTGACGTGCCGCTCCAGCAGCAGCGGCTTCACACTGACCTCGCGGGCCTGGCGATACGCCCGCAGCAGATCGACCGCCCGCCAGATGTTGGTGGTGACCCCCTTGCCCAAGGATTGATCGATCGGCTTGAGCACCACCGGCCAGCCCAGCGCCTGGGCCGCCGCCAGCGCCTGCTCCTCATTCACCACCAGCTGATAGGCAGGCACCGGCACCCTGGCGCGCAGCAGCTGGCGCTTGATCACCAGCTTGTTGGAGGCCTGCAACGAGGCCACCGCATCCACCCCCTGGAGGCATCCCAGGAAGCGGCGGCAACTGGCTCCATGGCCGATCTCAACCACCCCGAAATCAAGCCGCGCCAAGGGCAGCCCCCGTTGCCGGGCCTCCCAGGCCATGTGGAACCCATCCACATCCAGTGCATCCTTCCCCAGGGAGGCCTCGAGCATCATCTCCACCCCCTCCAGGCCCGGTGGCGGCTCAACCTCCGCCCCTGGATCCGGTAACTCCTGAGCTGGTGCCGCCGAAAGCTCCCGCACGATCTGATCGATCACCATCAGGGCCGCCTCCAGCTTCGGCGGCAGCCAATAGGGCACCGCCAGGGTGATCTCTTCACCGTCATCACCCAGCACCCGGGCAGAAGTCACTGGCACCTGGGCCCCCCATTGCAGGGCCGTGAGCCCCGCCGCCAGCACGCCCGACAACCGCAACCGATCCGGCGCTGGCTCCAGCAGGAAACCGTCGGGGAAGCGGCGCAGCGGCAGTTCGGACGCGAATGAACGCCAGCGGGGATCACGCGAGTACTTCAGATCCAGCCGTTCGAGAAACCAGAGCGCGTGAGCGAGCCGGACTTCCAGCCGTTGCAGACCCGCCGGATCAGGCCGCGGCCCCTGCCAGCGCAGCCGCACCACGGCCGTCGGGCCCTCCACCCCATGACGGCACCCAGGCAGCAGATCAACCCCGATCACCTCGATCGCCTCAATCATCGGCACTCAGCGCTCTGGCGACGGGACTTAGCAAGCCAAACGTCTGAATCAGGCCAGGACATGGACTGACGCACACCGCAGAAAATTACAACGCTTCCTTTGCCCTCTGAGGGGGAAGCCAGTGCCATCAGGCAGATGCCCTGCGGACAGCGGATGCGACCAACCAGCCAATGATGTGGAATCCAGTCAAAACGATGCCCCCGACAAGGCTGACCAGAGGTCAGGCACCTGTCGGGGGCTCTCGCCGGGTCCGCTTTTGCCGCGGAACCGATTGATCAGGGATCAGGCGCCGAAATCAGCCGGCGTTCTCCACGATCAGCAGACCCTGCATGGAACAACTGTGACTCACGGGCACCTCCTCCTTGGGGGGATAACGCCAACCGGTGACGCATGCGGCCCGGAGCAAGCCCCTGGCCACGCCACTGCTGACAGAACCTTGAAATCCTAGGAGCGATGTCCGCTCGATCGGGAGCCTGATCAGGAGAACGCCATGGGGACCTGAACCCCTGACGGCACCAGTGAAACCAGTGGAAACATCAAAAAAAGCGCCCTCCTGGGGGGGGCGCTGAACCATGGAATCGGGCCGAAAGGAGCCTCGGATCACAACCAACGACGTCGTCGGCAGGACAGAGGCTCGGAGCGGACGATCAGAGGGCGTTACCGCGGGGGAGAACCTCTTCAGGGAAGACGAAGTTTTCGTGCGGCTGGTCAGCCGGTGCCATCCAGGCACGCAGGCCTTCATTCAGAAGAATGTTCTTCGTGTAGAAGGTTTCAAACTCAGGATCCTCAGCGGCGCGGATCTCCTGCGAC
>JBEINY010000002.1:0-60785 GCA_040377855.1 Prochloraceae cyanobacterium
CGCCGCGACAGGCCTGGTCACGATCAGGTTCCAACCTGCATTCCAGCCCGGCCGTGGGGCCAAAACCAAGCCCGCTCACCGGTCAACCTGATTGACGCAGACGGTCAACCTGATTGACATCTGACACGGACCAATGCTTCGGCGGTGATGGCGATGACATCCTTCACCCAGGCACCGGTGCCAACAACCAGAGCCTGAATGTGGATGAAGCCCTTGGTGAAGGTGGGTTCAATCTGGTGTCCTACAGCGATCTCAGCATTCGCCTGGACCGACCAGCAGATCTGAACAACCAGAACATCAACCAGCTCCCCTTTGAACCCTTCTCGAATCTCTACGTCGACATCCAGGGGGTGGAAGGAACGGTGTATGACGATCAGATGATCGGCGATGCCCAGGACAACTGGTTCATCGGAGGAGGAGGCAATGACCTTCTCAATGGTGGAGCTGGTGACGATGTGATCGTTGCCGACTCAATCAAGCTCGCGGATCTGAATGCCTGGTTGCTCCAAGATGGTCGCACCACCCACTTCAATGACCTGCAGAAATCGTTTCCAGACTTTCACCTCGGGGATCAGGTGAATGTGGGCTCCACGGAGGTGACCTATGCACGTTCGATAGCCGGCAACCTCGACACGGTGACCTATGCCGGGGCCGCCAGCAACTTTCAGATCAGCCAACTGAGAAACCAGGATGGCCGGCTGTTCGGCCTGCGGGTGGTAGACATCACCGGCATCGAAACTGGCCCGGCAGGCGATCTGCTGATCGGGGTTGAACGGCTGGTGTTTGGATACGACATCGCAGCCGTGAATGCGGCCGGCACCCACACACCCATCGACCTAAGCACTCTGCCTGTAGCCACCACCTTGATGGTGGATAGCCTGATCAATGCTCCTGTGCTGCTCAGTGGATTGGCAGCAGCTGACACCAGCAATCGAGCAGCGCCAGGTTGGGCCGAAACCCTGCAACAGGCGGAAGCCCCGAATCCACCAGCCAACGTGCTCAGGATCAGCGTGCCACTGGGCAACGGGCCATCCTTCACCCCATCCGGCTACCAGTGGTATGTGCGCACCCCGGGGAGCAACACGGCCACAGCGATCACGGGGGCAACCGGCAGCAGCTTCAGCCCGGGCGATGACGCAACCCTGTTCCCGCTGGGCAGCACCTTCTTTGCCAGCGTGAGCGGAGTCAACAGCAGTGGCCAGCTGATCACCGGCACTAGCAACAGCAGCGACGCCATGGGCCACCTCGTGATCGGAACAACGGCAGATGACCGGGTGAGCGGCGGGGTGGGAGCAAACAACAGCACCGCGTTCCAGGATCTGATCTACGGCGGCGCCGGCGCCGATCAGATCGACGGCCTGGAGGGCAACGACCATCTCGAAGGTGGATCTGGCAACGACAGACTCGATGGCGGCAGCGGTGATGACATCCTCATCGGTGGCCTCGGTGATGATCTCTATATCGTCGACAGCACCGGCGATCGAGTCGTGGAGAACGCCAATGAGGGGATCGATGGGGTGCTGGCATCGATCAGCCTGACCCTGGGAGACAACCTCGAAAACCTCACCCTGATCGGAGGCGACAACCTCGACGGCACCGGCAATGGAGCGGACAACCTGCTGGTGGGTAACACCGGGCGCAATCGCCTGGATGGAGGCTCCGGTAACGACACCCTCGATGGCGGCACCGACGCTGACAACCTGCTGGGCGGTCTAGGGGATGACACCTACATCGTTGATGACGTCGGCGACTCCCTCGGTGAGGCAACTGATGCAGGAACCGACAGAGTTCAATCCTCGATCAGCTGGAGTCTGGGTACCAACCTCGAAAATCTCATCCTGACCGGAAGCAATGCCATCAATGGCACCGGCAATGCCCTCAACAACACCCTCAGGGGCAACGGCGCCCACAACAACCTGGATGGGGGCGCCGGCAACGACACCCTTGAAGGCGGTGATGGCAACGACACCCTCGATGGCGGCAGCGGTGCAGACAACCTGCAGGGCGGTCTAGGCGATGACACCTACCTCGTCGATGCCGTCGCCGACTCCATCAATGAGGCGACTGATGCAGGAACCGACAGGGTTCAATCCTCGATCAGCTGGATTCTCGGTGCCAACCTCGAGCATCTCACCCTGACAGGGAACAATGCCATCAATGGCACTGGCAATGCCCTCAACAACACCCTCAGGGGCAACGGCGCCAACAACAGCCTGGATGGGGGCGCCGGCAACGACACCCTTGAAGGCGGTGATGGCAACGACACGCTGAATGGCGGCACGGGCAATGACAACCTGATCGGTGGCCTCGGGGATGACATCTACATCGTCAATGTCGTTGCCGACTCCATCAACGAAGCTGCAGATGCCGGAATCGACACTGTCCAGTCATCGATCAGCTGGACTCTCAGTGCCAACCTCGAGAATCTCACCCTGACAGGCACCAATGCCATCAATGGCACGGGGAATGGTTTGAACAACGTGCTGCTCGGCAACAGCCGCACCAATATGCTCAACGGCGGAGGCGGAAACGACACCCTCGATGGCGGAGCCGGCAACGACACCCTGATCGGTGGCCTCGGTGATGATCTCTATATCGTCGACAGCGCCGGCGATACAATCACAGAAGGGACTGCCGCTGGGATTGATACGGTTCGCAGTTCCCTGAGCTGGACCCTTGGCAACAACCTTGAGAACCTGACCTTGAGCGGTTCTGCCGGGATCAATGGCACAGGCAATGCAGCGGCCAACACAATCACGGGCAATTCCGGCAACAACACGCTGCTGGGAAATGGCGGCCAGGATACCCTCAATGGCGGTGCCGGCAACGACACCCTGATCGGCGGCACGGGCGCCGACCTGCTCATCGGGGGAGCCGGGAATGATCGATTTGTGCTCAGTGCCCTGAGCGATTCCCTGATCACGGGCATGGACACGATCACCGACTTTGTGATCGGCAGCGACACCCTTGACGCCCCGACGGCAGTCGCTGCGGCTTCCATCATCCGGATCACAAGCACCAGCAGCCAGGCCTTTAGTGCCAACGCTGTTGCCACCGCCCTTACAAACAACAATTTCGGCGCCAATCGAGCCGCTTTACTGAGTTTCTCCGACGGCAACTATCTAGCGATCAATAATGGCACAGCCGGCTGGAATTCCTCCACGGACGCCATCCTCAATCTCACGAGCAGCGGCGGGCTGAACGGCTTCAGCATCGTCTGAGATCATTCCACCGGGTCTCTCCTGGACCGTGACATCTCATGACTCGCTGAGGCGGCCATCATAAGCCGATCAAGGTCTGAACGACATGGTCCCAGGAGATGCTCAGAGAATGATAGTGGGCGAGTGCATCCTCACCCATCCGCCGTGCCCGGGGCAGGTCATTCACCAGCTGCGTGAAAGCCCCTGCGATCGCCTCGGGGTCTGGGGCAACCACGTAACCAGTCTGGTCATGTTGCACGAATTCAAGGGGTCCGCCGGAATCCTGACAAGTCACAACGGGCTTGGCGCTCAACATCGCTTCCAAGGTGATGTAGCCATAATCCTCATCGTGAGGACCAAAGAAGACCGCCAGGCAATTGCTATAGAGCTGACGCAGAGTTTCATGGTCAACATGACCATAAAAACGGACACGATTCTTGAGTCCAAGGTTCTCCACCAATGCCCAGAGCTTGACCAACTGGCTGCCCTCGCCCACGATGCAGGCGATCACAGGTTCAGGCACATGAAGCATCGCCCTAATCAACAGATCCTGGCGCTTCAGACTCTCCAGCCGACCTGGACAGAAAATGAATGGGCCGAGGTCACCAGGACTGAAGGCCTCAGCCAGCGGCGGCGGATGATAGATGACCTTTGAAGACACCTGATTGAAACGCAAAAGTCGTTGACTCACATTTTCGGAAATAGTATAAATTTTGCTAGCGACCTTCAGTGCTTGCGTATCAGCCTCTATGATCTCATCCCTGAGTGCATTGCAACCCTGTTCGTCCCCAGATAGACCATAGGGAGTGTTCCAAAGGTCATACACCGGGCGATGCTGATGAGTCAGCCACACCAACTTATGAGGATGCCGCAGATGAAAGGCTGGAAAACGAATCGCAATCACAACATCGACAGATCCGGAATCCCAGGACACCCAGTCCTGGTCCTGCCACTGACGCATGGTCGCGACGACCGATGACAGGGGTGTAAAACGAAACGGAAGGGTGACAATCTCGGCCTGATGACCGGCACGAACCAAAGCCTTACGCAACTCATCAGCCATCAGTTCAGCCCCACCTTGAATGAATGGCACCTGACAAGTTGCGATCATCACCTTCAAAACAAAAACTCCCTATCGCGTCATGAATACTACTGCATCTCGAGTACAGGTCAATTCCGCACGCTGCAGAAAAACCAAGATATTAAACAGGCACCAAAGAAATACGGGATCTAGAAATTTCGATATCAGCTCTAAAAACTCCGACGGTGACACCTGTATCGGCAGGACCTGTTGCCGTTGGTCTACTGTCATAACCAGCATTGATGCCATACATCCAGGAGCGGTTGCTATTCAGCTAGCGGCAATCAAGGCGGGTGGAGTTAGAGAAGGTGGTGCCAGCAACAGTTGTATTGATAATGCTGCTAGTGTTGCCGTAGTCATTGAAGTTTGCATTGACCAGCACATCTTGGAAGGTAACGCTGTTCTTGCTGACCTTTAGGGGGATGAAGGCACCAAGACCTGCCAGATTAAGGGTGCCAGCTCCCTGGAGTGCTCCTTGAAAGCCGAAGTTGAACTTGACGGCATCCTTGAGGTTCACGCCCATTACGCCCAAGTCTTTGGCGATGCTAGGTGCTTGGGAGAGTTTGGTGTCCTCTACTCTGGCAGCACTGAAGGGTCTGGATGCCAGTGCCTGAGCAGCGCTTCCTACAAGAGCGAAGGAGCGGAGAATGGAGTGCTGCTCGTCTATTGCCCAATAAATAAGTGTAATTTACCGAAAGGGTGCTGCGGTGTATGACTTAGGTGGTCAGTGCTGTGGTTGCCAGCGGGGTGAGAGCCCCATCCCGTAAGCCAGCACCGAGGCCACTCTCAGCCCTTCCCCTACACCCCTCAAACCACCACTCAACCTGCCGCCACCAACTCAGGCGGATGCTGCTTCAGCACCTTCTTGAGATACCGGGCGGTGTGGCTGGTGGGATGCTGAGCCACCTCCTCAGGGGTTCCGGTCACGACAATCTCGCCCCCCTTGTTACCACCTTCAGGGCCGAGATCGATGATCCAGTCAGAGCAACGGATCACATCAAGATTATGTTCAATTACCAGGATTGAGTTGCCTTTATCCACCAAACGCTGGATCACATCCATCAGCTTGTGAACGTCGTAAAAGCTCAGACCAGTGGTGGGCTCATCAATCAGATAGAGCGTCTTACCGGTGGCGCGTCGCGACAATTCCGTTGCCAATTTCACCCGCTGCGCCTCCCCACCCGAGAGGGTGGGTGCCGGCTGACCGAGCTTGACGTAACCGAGACCCACATCCACGAGGGTGCGCAGGCGATCCGCCGCCTGGGGAATGGCAGAAAAGACATCGGCGGCCTGCTCCACCGTCATTTCGAGCACATCGGCGATGGTGAAGCCCTTGTAGGTCACCTGCAGGGTTTCACGGTTATAACGAGCTCCCTTGCAGACATCACACTGCACATAAACATCTGGAAGGAAATTCATCTCGATCACATTCACCCCTTGGCCGCTGCAGGCCTCACACCGTCCACCCTTGACATTGAAACTGAACTGACCAACCTGATAACCCCGCGCCTTGGCCTCCACCGTGGCCGCAAACACCTGGCGGATTGGATCAAAAGCGCCGGTGTAAGTGGCGGGATTGGAACGGGGTGTCCGACCAATCGGGCTCTGATCAATCACGATCACCTTGTCGATCGACTGAATGCCTTTCAGTTCGCCAAGACCGGAGGGGAACGGCACCTTCAGGCCCAACTTGTGTTCCAGGGCGGGATGCAACAGTTCATTCACCAGGGTGCTCTTGCCACTGCCACTGACCCCGGTGACGCACACCAGACGCCCAAGGGGAATCTCCACATCTAGACCCTGGAGGTTGTTGCGTTGGCATTGGGTGAGGGTGAGCTTTCGGGTGCAAGATTCACGGCGATCAGCCGGTGTCGGAATCGAGCGACGACCACTGAGATAGGCACCAGTGAGTGAATCGTCGGCCGCCAGCAGATCTTCCAGACCTCCCTCAGCCACAATGTGGCCGCCATGCACCCCCGCACCCGGTCCAATGTCAACAATGTGATCGGCGGCCCTGATCGTGTCCTCATCGTGTTCAACAACGATCAGGGTGTTGCCCAGATCCCGCAGTTTTACCAAGGTGGCCAGCAAGCGATCGTTGTCGCGCTGATGTAGGCCGATGCTCGGCTCATCCAGCACGTAGAGCACACCGGTGAGACCCGCACCGATCTGGGTGGCCAGGCGGATGCGCTGGGCCTCGCCACCAGAGAGGGTCATGGCAGGACGATCCAGGCTCAGATAATCCAGACCCACATCGAGAAGAAATCGCAGCCGTAACCGGATCTCCCGAAGCACCAGATCACCGATCTGAATCTGCCTGGGGGTCAGCAGTGGCTCGGCGCCCTCGCTGGCACCCACCCCCATCAGGGCCTCGATCCGATGCAGGGTTTCAGCCACGCTCACCGCCGTGAGCTCATGAATCGCATAGGGCCCCACCTTCACCGCCAGGGCTTCCGGCTTCAGCCGCAGTCCATGGCAGGTGCCGCAGGGCACCAGATCCTGAAAGCGCTCCAATTTCTGGCGCACGGCCTCACCGCCAGCATCCCGTAGCTGCCGCTCCAGGATGGGAAGGATCCCCTCAAACGGCCGCACGTAACCATCGCTCTTGCGATAACGACTGTCAGCACGAATGGCGATCGGCTCGCGACTGCCATGGAGAAGGATCTCCCGCTGATCATCAGTGAGCTGATTCCATGGAGTCTTTAATTCGAAGCCAAATGCTTCGCCAACACTATAAAGAAGGGAGAAGTAATAACTGTTGTCCTTGTCACTCCAGGGAGCAATCGCGGCATACACCGGCAGGGAGGGATCCGGAATCACCCGCTCCATCGTGAACTGCCTCAAATGGCCGATGCCGTGACAATCACTGCAGGCTCCATAGGGGCTGTTGAAGGAAAACAACCGCGGTGAGAGCTCCTCCATCACGGCTCCATGCACCGGACAGGCAAAATTCTCCGAATAGAGCCGCTCCCTCTCCAGACCCTCAGGCAGCTCCTCCCCGGCCTTCGGCACCACTTCCACCAGGGCCAAACCATCGCCACGCTTCAGGGCTGTGCGCAGTGAATCCGTAAGCCGCTCCTGAATGCCCTCCCGCGCCACAAGACGATCCACCACCACTTCAATGTGATGGGCATGGTTCTTATCGAGCTCAATGTTGTCGGCCAGCTCCCTCACTTCGCCGTTGATGCGCACCCGGGCGAATCCCTCCGCCACCAGACCGGAAAGCAACTTCACATGGGTTCCCTTCTTTCCCCTCACGACCGGTGCCAGGAGTTGATAACGGCATCCTTCCGGCAACGTCAGAATCTGATCGACCATTTCATCAATGGTCTGGGGGCGGATCGAACGCTCGCACTGGGGACAATGGGGTTCACCCGCTCGCCCGAAGAGCAGCCTCAGATAATCCTGGATCTCGGTGACCGTGCCAACGGTGGAACGGGGGTTGTGACTGGTCGACTTCTGATCAATCGAAATCGCCGGGGACAACCCCTCGATCGCATCGACATCAGGCTTGTCGACCTGCCCTAGAAACTGCCTGGCATAGGCCGAGAGTGACTCGACATAGCGGCGTTGTCCCTCCGCAAAAATCGTGTCGAACGCGAGGGAACTCTTGCCACTACCACTCACTCCGGTGAACACCACCAGACGATTGCGGGGCAGGGTGAGATCAATGTTCTTGAGATTGTGCTGGCGGGCGCCCCGCACCCGAATCACGTCCTCGAGGGTGCCCCCATTGAGGGAGGGCAGGGCGTCGTTGGTCCTGGCTCGAGAACCGGCGCGCGCGGCAGGCATCCAGCGACTTCGTGAACGGCTGATTCTAGGGCGGTGCTCTGGCCCCTCTGGCCCTGGGGCCCTGGAAACGGATGCCCCAGGCCAGGGCATCAGGGATCCGTATCAGCTGACACTTGCCATCAGGCGTTGAAGCTTGTTAGATGCTGGATTGGAGAGTCTCTGCCCTTCCATGTCGGCACCCAGACAACCAGCCTCGTTGCCTGGCTTCATCGCCGAGGAGCAGGTTCGCCGTCAGCAGGAACGCCTCAAGGCCTTTGCGGCGATGAAAGCGCTCACGCAGCAGGGGCGGCATCGGGAAGCGGCCGACCTCTGGATCGAGATCACCGAACAGGACAAGGTCGCCTGAGCGTCCCCTGCTAGCCCATTCTTTCAAGGCTTCAGACCCCGCTTCCCCATGAAGCGCTGGTTCCTCCAGGAAGCCCGACCGCTCAGGTTTTGCCCTTGTTGAGCAGGCTGGCGGCGTAACGCTGGGTATCTCCGGATTCTCCGCCGGCCAGCTCTGCCAGCTCCTGTTGACGCTGCTGAGTGTCCCGCAGGTGGGACACCCGGGTGTAGGTGACACCCTCCTCCACAAGTTTGGAGACGCGGTAGTGATGATCCGCAGCTGCCGCCACAAGCGGTTGGTGGGTGACGCAAAACACCTGGCGCTGCTCCGCCAGGCGACGGAGCAGGGCCGCCCTGGCCCCACTGACCCGGCCACTGACGCCGCTATCGATCTCATCAAACAACAGGGTGACCTCGGGATCGGCAGCCGCCAGGCAGGTCTTCAAGGCCAGCAGAAACCGACTCATCTCACCACCGGAAGCCACCTCCGCCAACGGGGCAAGGGGCTGGCCGGGGTTGGCCGAGAACAGAAACCCAATGGCATCGGCACCGTCTTCCGAAGGATCGGCATGGCTGAGGGCGACAGCAAAACGCACATTGGCCAGACCCATCGGCCGCAGGGTGTCCATCAGCTCCGCCTCCAGCACCGCTGCCGCGGACTGCCGTTGTTGCCGAAGCTCCGCGTTGACCTGATCGCGCTGCTTCCGGCAGGCCAGCTCCCGGCCCTCCAGCTCCTTCAGAGCCGCCTCGACCCCTCCGGGAGCGAGCAGATCGCGTAACTCATCCCGCCAGGTGATCAGATCCGCCAGGGAACGTCCATGGCGGCGCTCGAGGCCCTTGAGAAGGGCCAACCGTTCCTGCAACTCCGCCAACCGTTCGGGATCACTCTCCAGCAGGGCGCCATAGCGGTCGAGATCCCTGGCCAGATCCTGGATCTGGGCCAAGCCATCCAGGCAGCGCCTGTGAAGCTCCGCCACCGTTGGATCCCAGGTTTCCATCTGGGTCAGTTCCTGTTCACAGGCGGCCAGATGGTCGATCACCGAGGGCGCGCCCTCGGCCCCTTCCACCAGACGGGTGAGCAGGGTCATCACACCGTCCTGCAGGCGGACCCCATGGGACAGCCGGTCCTGCTCGATGGTGAGCAGTTGAAGCTCCTCGGGATCCTGCAGGCCGAGCTCCTCAAGGTCATCCAGCCACTGCTGGCGCTGCTCCCGTTCCCGTTGGAGCTGCTCCTGGTCACGACGGAGGGCTCCAAGGGCCCGATCCACCTCAGCCCAGCCGAGATACGCCTGCTTGACCGAAGCGAGAGTCTCGAGCAAAGACTCCCCGGCGAAGCGGTCGAGCCAGCGACGCTGCTGACCGGGATGGCCCAGCTGCTGGGTCTGCCCCTGGACCGTGAGATCGAGCACCAGGGGGCGAAGCTCCTGAACCTGGGAGCGACCGATCGCCACCCCCTGCAGCCGATAGCGACTGGTGAGCCGGTCCTCCTGGCGTCTCCATTCGCGGCTGAGCACCAGCTCATCCTCATCCGCATCAAGCTCCTGCCGCTGCAGCCAGAGCCGCAGGGAGGCCGTGAGGCTGAAGCGAGCTTCCACCAGGGCCCGTTCCGACTGGGAACGGAGCAGACGAACGGCCGCACCGCCCTGGGCTCCCCCGAGCACGGCATCAAGGGCATCAAGAAGAATCGACTTACCGGCACCGGTCTCGCCGGTGAGCACCGTGAAACCGGCCTCGAAATCGAGATCCAGGGCCTCGATCAGGGCAATGTTCCGAAGACGCAGACCCGTGAGCACCCAAGCCTCCGATACGCGGTGGGTAGACGGGCTGACCGTAGCGACGGGCCGTTTCGTTTAGAAGGGGAGCCAGCCAGGTTCGCCACCCCGGCCCCACCCCGTCGCCGTCCAGCCATCCATGGTCCGCAGCGCCCCGGACAGCAGCCCAGCCTTTCAGGCAACGCCCGACCTGGGGGACTTCCTGGAGGCCTCGGGGCTGCTCAGCTACGACCCCGAGGCGATCACGCGAATTTATGCGGGACATCCCCAACGGCTTCTGAAACGCCTGTGGCAGACCCTGATTCCGATCGGTCTCTACCTGCTGGCGGTGGTCAGCGACTGGATCCTGCAACGCCTCAGGAATCCGGAACAGGCACGGCGGCGGGCGCGGGAATGTGCCGAGCTGCTGGCCGACCTCGGACCGGCCTTCATCAAAGCGGGTCAGGCCCTCTCCACCCGACCGGACATCGTGCCCCCCTTGCTGCTCGAGGAACTGGCCGGTCTGCAGGACCAGCTTCCCGGCTTCGACAGCACCCTGGCCATGGCCTGCATCGAGGAGGACCTGGGCCGACCGGTCTCGGAGATCTTCGCCGACCTCGACCGGGAGCCGATATCAGCCGCTTCGCTCGGCCAGGTGCATCGCGGGACGCTTCTCAGCGGTGAACGGGTGGCCGTCAAAGTGCAACGCCCCGGCCTGCGGGAGCAGATCACGCTTGATCTCTATATCGTACGCAACATCGCCGCCTGGCTCAATCGCAATGTGGGCCTGATCCGCTCCGATCTGGTGGCCCTGATCGATGAACTGGGTAAGCGGGTGTTCGAGGAGATGGATTACTTCAACGAAGCGTCCAATGCTGAACGTTTCGCCGAACTTCACCGTCACAATCCACGCATCGCCGTACCCGCCATCCATCACCACGCCACCAGCCGTCGGGTGTTGACGATGGAATGGATCGAAGGCGTCAAACTGACCAATCTCGAAGCCGTTCGGGAACTGGGAATCGATCCAGACGACATGGTGCAGGTGGGGGTGAACTGCAGCCTGCAACAACTTCTGGAGCATGGCTTCTTTCACGCCGATCCCCACCCTGGAAATCTTCTGGCGCTTGCTGATGGCCGCTTGGCCTACCTGGATTTCGGCATGATGAGTGAGGTCAGCCGAGAATCCCGCACCGGTCTGATCCGGGCAGTGGTTCACCTGGTGAACCGCAATTTCTCGTCCCTCTCAAAAGATTTTGTCACCCTCGGATTTCTGACCGAAGACGTGGATTTGGAGCCGATCGTTCCCGCCTTTGAAGGCGTATTCGGTCAGGCGATGGAAATGGGGGTGAGCCGGCTTGACTTCAAGCTTGTCACCGATGATCTTTCAGGGGTGATGTATCGGTTCCCCTTTAGGGTTCCTCCCTACTACGCCCTGATCATTCGCTCCCTGGTCACCCTGGAAGGCATCGCCCTTAGCGTCGATCCCGAGTTCAAGATTCTTGGTGCCGCCTATCCGTATTTTGCCAGGCGGCTGATGGAAGATCCCGATCCTTCCCTGCGGGAAAGTCTGCGGGAAATGCTCTTCGACGGGGAGATCTTCCGCTGGCAGCGGCTGGAGAACCTGATCGGCAGTGCCGCCCTCAGCGCCCAGCTGGATCTGGAAGGGCTGCTGGATCAGGTCCTCGACTTCCTCTTTTCTCCGAACGCCGGCCTGCTTCGGCAGCAGCTGGTGGAGGCCATGGTCGACAGTGTCGATGCGATCGGCTGGCGCACGGCGATGGCCCTGGGCAAACGGCTACCGCAAAGGCTGCAGCCACCGGGCATCCGCCATCGTCAACCAGCGATCGGGTCAGACCCGGTGCTCGATCTCAACCTGATGCGGCAACTGGTGCGCATCCTCCAGTCGCTGCCTGGTTTTGACGTCCAATTGCTGATCGATCGTCTTCCCGGTGTTCTGGGCCAGCCGGAACTGCGCCGCATGGGCCTGAATGTGGCCAAGGGCCTGGCGGAACGCAGTGTGGTTCGACTGCTTCGGGATGTTCTTGTGCGCCAGGCACCGCGGGACGTGATGGCCTACGCCCAAAACTAAGAACCTGATTTCCATGCCGATGCTCGCTTCTAGAGTCCGCCCAGTCACCGACACCGACCCCACCATGCGCCTTCACCACCGAGTGTCCAAGCGCCTGCTGGCGGTCGTTCTGGGGGCAGGCCTAAGCCTGATCAGTCCAGGGGCCCAGGCGGCCGAAAACGTGGTGTTCGTGGCCGGAGCCTTTGAGCGCTCGATTCCGGTCGCCGAACTCGACCACCTGGCCCGAACCGGAGAGGCGCGTGGACTGCTGGCCACCGCCCTCCAACTCGGAAAACAGGACCCCAAAGAGGTGGCCAAACTCCTCAATCAATCGGTGAGCCTGCCGATCGTTCTGGTGAGTCGCCTGATGAACACCAGAATCGGAGAAGCGATTCTGCAGCGGGTCTCCAGGATCATCTACCCCCTCAAAGCCGGTGATGTCGGTGTGCCGGCCCTGCGATCCGCCGTTGTTGAAGGCCTGAACAAGGGCAATGGCTCGATCAATGCGGTCACCTTCCTTCAGGCCTATCCGACCACGGAACTGGAAGTGAACCTGCCGGCGCTGATGGCGATCATGAGCAAGACCCAGTCCCTGGCCGACCTGGTCCGCTTCTTCTCCGAATCTCCCCTGGATGGGCTGCGACCCACCCCTGCCAAAGGCCCCTCCTGAGCCTGCGCCGTAGATTGGGCCCTGCCCGACCGCCCCGCCGCTGTGTCCTTGCTCCGTTCCTTCCGGCGTCTGGGCGGCACTCGGCCGACGATGCAGGACTGGCCGGGGTTGATCGAGGCCTACAGGCGTTGGCTTCCGGTCAGCGACAAAACCCCAGTGATCACCCTGCGGGAAGGGGCCACTCCCCTGATTCCGGCACCGATGATCGCCGACCGAATCGGCCGGGGAGTCAAGGTTTACCTCAAGTACGACGGCCTCAACCCGACGGGATCCTTCAAGGATCGGGGCATGACCATGGCGATCAGCAAAGCCCGGGAAGCGGGCTCCGAGGCGGTGATCTGCGCCAGCACAGGAAACACCTCAGCAGCCGCTGCTGCCTATGCCCGCCGGGGCGGAATGCGGGCCTTCGTGCTCATCCCTGATGGCTACGTGGCCCAGGGAAAACTGGCCCAGGCCCTGCTTTACGGCGCTGAAGTGCTGGCCGTGAAAGGCAACTTCGACAGGGCCCTGGCGATCGTTCGGGAAATGGCTGATCAATATCCGATCACCCTGGTCAACTCCCTGAACCCCTACCGGCTCCAGGGCCAGAAAACCGCAGCCTTTGAAGTGGTGGATGCCCTCGGCGAGGCCCCCGACTGGCTCTGCATCCCCGTGGGAAATGCTGGCAACATCAGCGCCTACTGGATGGGGTTCAACGAGTATCAGAAAGCAGGCCACTGCAGGATCCTGCCCCGCATGATGGGCTTCCAGGCGGCTGGCGCCGCCCCCCTGGTGCTCGGCCACACGGTGGACAATCCCGACACGATCGCGACGGCAATCCGCATCGGCAACCCGGTGAACAAGGAAAACGCCCTGAAGGCCCGCGCCGAGAGCAACGGCGATTTCATGGCCGTCACTGATGCCGAAATCATCGACGCCTACAAACTGCTCGGCAGCGGTGAAGGTGTGTTCTGCGAACCGGCCAGCGCCGCTTCCGTGGCGGGCTTGATCAAGCGCCGCGAGGAGGTCCCGGTGGGAGCCACCGTGGTCTGTGTGCTCACCGGCAACGGCCTCAAGGACCCCACCACCGCCATTGAGAACAACGATTCGAAGTTCCACACCGGCCTCGACCCCGACACGGCAACGGTTGCCAGGGTGATGGGTTTCTGATCGCTTGACCCCACCCAACCGAAAACCTCCCCGACCCATCTGGGTGGGGAGGTTTTTTTATGGGAAACCCGCCGATCCGAGGCCGATCACTGGCACACCGGAGCAGAAACTGTCTGCTGAAGGAACGGGGAAAACGGATCGGTCTGCCGGGAAAGCATGGGGAAAGCCACCAGCTCGTTCCAGACTCCCGTTTCCCCAGCCCTGGGAAAGGGTGGAAAACCCGAATCAGGGGGCGAGTTCAGATCGTTGTTCCCCAGGCCTGTGGACCGCAGATTCCAGGCCTGACCTTGGATGCAGGTGTTTTCCCCGAAATCCCCAGGGCCTTCTACGGCGGTTTTTTCTTCTTCTTTTTCAAATGCTTCTCTTGAACAGAAGAGAGCCGGTTGGGGAAAGGACCCCGAGGGAATCGATCGGGGTTGTTGCGGATCGGAACGTGGTGTGGAACCGTGGTACGGCACTGCCTTCGCCCTCCTTTCGGAGTCGTCGATCATGAAGCTGGTTTGCTCCCAGACCGAACTGAGCGCCAGCCTTCAGCTGGTGAGCCGGGCCGTGGCGGGCCGGCCCACCCATCCGGTGCTGGCCAATGTCCTCCTGCAGGCCGATGCCGTCACCGGCCGCCTCAGCCTCACCGGCTTCGATCTCAGCCTCGGCATCCAGACCTCCCTCAGCGCCCAGGTGGAGACCAGTGGCGCCATCACCCTGCCGGCGCGTCTCTTCGGCGAGATCGTGTCCAGGCTGCCCAGCGACTCCCCGATCACCCTGATCTGTGCTCCGGATCAGGAGCAGGTGGAACTGACCAGCACATCAGGTTCTTACCAAATGCGGGGCATGGCGGCTGAAGATTTTCCCGACCTACCCCTGAAGCAGGACAGCGCTCCGATTCAACTGGGCGTGGATGCCCTCGTGAAGGGCCTGCGGGGCACGCTGTTCGCCAGCAGTGGTGATGAGGCCAAGCAGTTGCTCACCGGTGTCCACCTCGCGCTTGAGGGCAACGGTCTGGAATGTGCTGCCACCGATGGCCATCGTCTGGCGGTGCTCCATCTCACCAACACCACGGCCGACGCCGTTGAGAGCACGGTCGATGGCATCGGATCTGAGCAGGACCTGGAACCCTTTGCGGTCACGGTGCCGGCTCGTTCCCTGCGGGAACTGGAGCGCCTCCTTTCCGGCCGTCAGTCCACGGAACCGGTGAGTCTGTTCTGTGAGCGCGGGCAGGTGGTGTTCCAGTGCGCCAATGAAGTGCTGACCAGCCCCAGCCTGGAGGGCACCTATCCCAACTACCGCCAGCTGGTCCCTGCCAGCTTCACCCGCAGCCTGGTGGTGGATCGTCGTGCATTCCTGGCGTCCCTGGAGCGGGTCGCTGTCCTGGCGGATCAGCTCAACAACGTCGTTCGCATTCAGACCGACACCCAGGAGGGCCGGGTGATGATCCAGGCCGACGTCCAGGATGTCGGTCGGGGTTCCGAGAGCCTGCCCGCCCATCGCTTGGAGGGGGATGATCTGCAGATCGCCTTCAATGTGCGCTACATGCTTGAAGGGCTCAAGGCCCTGGCGGCCGATACGGTGATTCTTCAGGCCAATTCCGCCACCACGCCGGTGGTTCTGGCTCCCTACGACCGGGAGAAGGAGGCCACCGATCCTGCCTTCACCTATCTGGTGATGCCCGTTCAGATCCGCAACTGAGCGTCTTCCCTTGTCCCTTCCCGATCAGCTGCTGCTCAGCGACCTCCTGCGCCGTCGCGTCCGCTGTGATCAGGCCGAGGACCATGGCCCTGGGACGCTGGCCTGGATGCACCCTCCGGTCCATCGTCTGCTCGGTTGGATCAGCAGGCCCTCCTCCTTTGGTCCGGTGCGGTTGGCCTGGCGCCTCGACCAGCTGTGCGGCCTCGGTGAGATGGAGGTCATGGTGCGGGGGGATGGGGCGGAAACCGATCAGGAGACCATCGAACGGTTGCCCACTTTGATCGAGGCGGCCCTGATCGGCCGTGATGGCATCCGCCTCGGTCACCTTGCAGATGCCGCTGTCGATCTGCGTAGCGGCCGCATCCTCCATTACCTCGTCTGCCGCAGTGATCCACGCCTGCCCGGCAGCAGTCGTTGGCGCCTCACCCCGGATCGGATTCTTGATCAGGAGCCGGGGCAGGTGCAGACCGCCCTTGAAGATCTTGATGGCTTACCCCTGGCCAGGGCCAGTGTGCGCCAGGAATTTCTGCGCCGATCCCGACGCTGGCGGGAGCAGATTGACCAGGAGACGGGTCGTTGGCGGGAGCAGTTCCATCAGGTGGGTGATCGCGTCGAGGATCGACTGGAAGGCTGGCTCGAGGAGCCCCCCTGGGATCAGCCCAACCCTGCTGGGGAGGAACGGCCCCGGCGGGATCCGGTTTCCGAGGATCCTCTCTTTGATGACTGGGCGAACGGGGAGGAGGACGATCCTGCCTTTCAGGATTCCGGATCTGCCCAGCCTTTTGGCAGGCGTGAACGGGCTGATCGGTCCGGGGCGGAGGATCCCTGGGTTTAGCGCCCCTGCCCTGGGGACCCCCCTCAGCGACACTGGAATGGTGTTGCCCGACTGCTGTGGTCGCTGCCCCTGAGTACTCGGTTCCCGAGGCCCTCAAGAAGGAAAACCTCTCCCAGGCCGACTACGACGAGATCTGCAGGCGACTGGGTCGCAGTCCGAATCGAGCTGAGCTCGGCATGTTCGGGGTGATGTGGTCGGAGCATTGCTGTTATCGCAACTCCAGACCCCTGTTGCAGGGTTTTCCGACCACGGGGCCCCGGATTCTGGTCGGTCCGGGAGAGAACGCCGGTGTGGTGGACCTCGGTGAGGGCCAGCGCCTGGCCTTCAAGATCGAAAGCCACAATCACCCGTCTGCTGTGGAACCCTTCCAGGGAGCAGCCACCGGGGTGGGTGGCATCCTCCGGGACATCTTCACGATGGGAGCCCGTCCCATCGCCCTGCTCAACGCCCTCCGCTTCGGTCCGCTTGAGGAAGAACGCAACGTTGGACTGATGGAGGGTGTTGTGGCTGGCATTGCCCATTACGGCAACTGCGTGGGGGTACCCACCGTGGGTGGCGAGGTGGCCTTCGATCCCAGCTATTCCGGGAATCCCCTCGTCAACGCCATGGCCCTGGGCCTGATGGAAACGGACGACATCGTCTGTTCTGGTGCCCGGGGCATTGGCTATCCCGTGGTTTATGTGGGCAGCACCACCGGTCGGGACGGCATGGGTGGAGCCAGCTTCGCCAGCGCCGAGCTGACGGAGGCTTCGCTCGATGATCGTCCGGCCGTCCAGGTGGGTGATCCCTTCCTGGAGAAGGGGTTGATCGAAGCCTGCCTGGAGGCGTTTCAGAGCGGTGATGTGGTGGCTGCCCAGGACATGGGTGCTGCCGGTCTGACCTGCAGCTGCTCGGAAATGGCGGCCAAGGGGGGTGTGGGCATCGAGCTCGACCTCGATCGGGTGCCGGCTCGTGAACAGGGCATGACCCCTTACGAATTTCTGCTCTCCGAATCCCAGGAGCGGATGTTGTTCGTGGTCAAGCCCGGAACGGAGGAGAGCCTGATGGCCCGTTTCCGGCGCTGGGGGTTGCAGGCCGCCGTGGTGGGCAGAGTGCTGGAGGACAACGTCGTCAGGGTTCTCCAGAAGGGAGAGGTGGTGGCTGAGGTCCCTGCCAGCGCCCTAGCGGATGACACCCCGATCAATCATCACGACCTGCTGGCGGAGCCCCCGGCTGAGATTCAGGCCCACTGGCGCTGGACGGAGGCGGAGCTACCGGAGGCAACCTCCGCTGGGATTGTCCTGGCAGAGGGACGTCGTCCCTGGAACCAGGTGTTGCTTGACCTTCTGGATGACCCCACCATTGCCAGCAAGCGCTGGGTCTATCGCCAGTACGACCACCAGGTTCAGGCGAACACGGTGGTTCCCCCCGGAGGGGCAGATGCCGCCGTGGTCCGTTTGCGGCCGCAGCAGGGCCCGGGATCGATGCAGGCGGCGACCCGCGGGGTGGCTGCCGTGGTGGATTGCCCGAACCGCTGGGTGGCCCTGGATCCCGAGCGAGGGGGCCAGGCGGCGGTGGCTGAGGCCGCCCGCAATCTCAGTTGTGTGGGAGCTGAGCCCCTGGCGATCACCGACAACCTCAATTTCCCTTCCCCGGATACCGACACCGGTTATTGGCAGCTGGCGATGGCCTGCCGCGGCCTTTCGGCGGCCTGCACGGCCTTGGGAACGCCGGTGACCGGTGGCAACGTCTCGCTCTACAACGAAACCCGCCTGCCCGATGGCCGCATGCAGCCGATCCATCCCACGCCTGTGGTGGGCATGGTCGGTCTCGTGGCGGATCTGCGGCATGTCACCGGCAGCGCTTGGCGCTCCGTTGGGGATGGGATCTGGCTGCTCGGGGTGCCGTTGTCGGTGGGCGCCGATGATCGGCGCCTGACGCTGGCCGGCAGCAGTTATCTCGAATGCATCCACGGTCTGGTGACCGGCCGGCCTCCCCTGACCGATCTCCCCTTGGAAGCAGGGGTGCAGGCTTTTCTGCGCCAGGCCATCCGCGATGGCCTGGTGGCCTCCGCCCACGACCTCAGCGATGGCGGTTTGGCGGTTGCCCTGGCGGAATCCTGCATCGCCTCCGGTCTTGGTGCCCGGATCACGGTGCCCTCCACGGCGATCCGGCCGGATCGGCTGTTGTTTGCAGAAGGTGGTGCCCGCATCCTGGTCACGGTCCCCCAGGACCGGGCTGATGCCTGGCAGGTCGCGCTTGAGGCTGCTGGAGGCACCTTGATCCCTGCCCAACCCCTTGGCCTCGTGGTTGAGGAGAACCGTCTGGAGGTTCTCCATGACGGCGAGTCCTGGCTGGATCAGCCCCTGGTCCCGTTGCAGGAGGCCTATGAGCGGGCGATTCCCCGCCGGATGGCGGGTCAGGCCTGAGGCAGAATGACGAAGTCAATCTGTAGGCGAGCAGGCCATTGCCGTTCCAGGAGCCTCAGGTTGGTCCGATCGCCCTGGATCACCCCCAGCCATCGGGCTTGATCACCGCTCCCCATCCGACGCCTGATCCGGAACGTCCGGATCGCATGGAAGAGGCTTGTGGGGTCTTCGCCGTGATGGCGGCTGATCAGCCGGTGGCCAATCTCACCTATTTCGGCCTCTACGCGCTCCAGCACCGCGGGCAGGAGTCTGCAGGCATCGCCGTCTTCGATGGCCCCAAGGTGAGGCTCCACAAGGACATGGGCCTGGTCAGCCAGGTGTTTGATCAGGATGTGCTGGAGAGGATGCCCGGCACCCTGGCCATCGGTCACAACCGCTATTCGACCACCGGCACCAGCAAGGTTTGCAACGCTCAGCCGGTTGTGCTGATGACCCGCCGTGGTCCGTTTGCCCTGGCCCACAACGGCAATCTGGTCAATGCTGGGGAGTTACGTGAGGCGATTTCCACGGCCACCCCTGAGGTGGAATTCACGTCTACAACTGATTCTGAGTTGATCGCCTTTGCGCTTCAGGAGGCGGTTGATGCCGGTGAAACCTGGGAGGCTGGCATCCGTCAGGCGGCTGCTCGCTGTCGGGGTGCCTTCAGTCTTGTGATCGGCACGCCAGAGGGTCTCTTTGCCCTGCGGGATGGCCATGGCATCCGACCCCTGGTGTTTGGTTCCATCGGTGATCCCCATCAGGCGCAGTGGATTGTCAGCAGTGAAACCTGTGGTCTTGATATCATCGGTGCCCGTTTTCATGATGATGTTCGTCCCGGTGAACTGATTCATTTCATCCCTGGTGATTCGGCTCCAAATCGCAAGATCTGGATTGAAGAGCCGCCCAGGATGTGTGTGTTTGAAATGATTTATTTTGCCCGTCCTGATAGTCGCTTCTTCGGAGAATCTCTCTACGCCTATAGAGTTCGAATTGGTGAGACCCTCGCCCGCGAAACTCCTGTTGAGGCTGATCTGGTGATCGGTGTTCCCGATTCCGGAATTCCAGCTGCCATTGGTTATTCCCAGGTCAGTGGCATTCCCTTTGCCGATGGTCTGATCAAGAACCGCTACGTCGGGCGCACCTTCATTCAGCCCACCCAGGCGATGCGGGAGGCCGGCATTCGCGTCAAGCTCAATCCGCTTCCTGATGTCCTGGCAGGCAAACGGATCGTTGTGATCGATGATTCGATCGTTCGTGGCACCACCAGTCGCAAGCTTGTCCAGGCCCTGCGGGATGCGGGTGCCCTGGAGGTGCACATGCGGATCAGTTCACCTCCGGTCACCCATCCCTGCTTCTATGGCATCGATACGGACACGCAGGATCAATTGATCGCTGCCCGATTGACCCTTGAGGAGATCACGGCCCACCTCGGTGTGGATTCGCTTGCCTATCTCAGCCGTGAGGGCATGGTGGATGCGGCCCACAGCCATTCCAGCCATTTCTGCACGGCCTGTTTTGATGGTCGCTATCCGATTGAGATGGATGAATCGGTGCGTTCCAGCAAGTTGATGCTGGAGCCCTCCGGTCTAGCGGCCACGGTCTGAAGATCCGCTGGGCTGCTCCTGAACATCAGCGATTGATTAGCAGCAGGCCCCTGCTCTGGCAAGAGCTCCTGTCGATGCTGCGAAGGGCCTGCCAGAGATCTCGCAGCGGCACCCAGACCGGAGGGATATCGATAGCGCGCCACATCAAGGATTAACACCTGATCGCTTTTGGCGTGATAGGCAGCCACTGGCGAAATGTGACCGCCGCTTGTAGGCGCCTGCGCATTCGCAGCCCCAGGTTTGTGGAGATCAGGCTATGGGGAGGCGATGTCAGAGTCCATGGATCAGGGGAATCAAGGACTCCAGGTGTGATCCTGGCTTGATCGGCAGGGCCTCTCCCGTTCCGGTGTCATCCTCTTCGGCCAGGTCGAGGGCGTTGAGTCGCAGGCTGTCGCCACCACTGAGGAGCGCCGCGACCAGGCCCCCGACCGGGCTCTGCAGATCCACCACGGCATCGTCGCGTTGGCTGAAACGTAGTCCGATTTGACCCAGATCACCCCGCTGGCAGCGGCGCAGGCTTCCCACTGACAATCGTTTCAGGAGTCCGGAATCGGTGGCCAGCAGCACGGAGCCGTTCCCATCGGCTGAGGCTGCCCCCACCACCGTTTCTCCTGGAAGCAGCCGCATCAGCATCGGTCCCTGGGCTGCCCGGCCCATCAGGGGCAGGTTGGCCTCATTGATCTCCAGTCGCAGCACCCGGCCGGTGCTGCTGGCTACCACCAGATCATCCCCCTCCCGGCAGGTCACAACCCGGCGCAACACCACGCCGTCCTTGAGTTTGAGCACGGTTGCCGCCCGGCCGGACAGCTCGAGGAAATCATCGATGGGCAGTCGCTTGAAACGTCCGTCGCTGCTCAGCAGTCCAAGGCTGTCCTGGCTCTCGCTGTTGAGCGGCAGCACCTGAACAATTGCTTCGCCATCGAGGCTGTCGGGCAGGAAATTGCTCAGCCCTCCCGGTTGCTGAGCGGCAAACTCCCAACGCAGCAGGGCCACCCGTCCAGAGCTGCTGAAGGCGAGCAAGGAGGGTTGGTCGCTCACCGGCAGAATCAGCCGGGCCGGGGCGGGATGGGCGCCGGTGTCGATCACTTCGTCCAGGTGCAGCCGTCCCAGCATCTGCGGACTGATGATCCGCACCTGGCCATCGGCCTGGATCAGCAGGCGGGCATCCCCGGGGAGGGCCTCAAGGGCCTGCTGGCGCTGCAGCTCGGCCGTTGGCCGGATCGCTGCCGAACGCTGGGCCACCAGGGCATCCCCACCCTCCACCAGCCGGGTGCGCCGTGGGGTGACGTGGCGTTTCTTCAGGGCCCGGAACTCGGCCACCATCGATTCCAGTAAGGCGTCGCGGTCATCGAGCAGGTGACGGAGCCGGCTTCGCTCCTCGTGCAGCTCCGTCGCTTCCTTGCGCAGGCCATCCTGCTCAAGGCCGGTCAGGCGCCGCAGGGGCATCGCCAGCACGGCATCGGCCTGACGCTCACTGAGGTCGAGGTGCACCTGGAGGCTGGCTTTGGCGGAGGCGGCATCCCTAGCTTCCTGGATCATCGCGATCACCCGAGCCAGGTCCTTGAGGGCCTTGATCAGACCTTCCACCACCTCCAGGCGGTCTTCACAACGCTTCAGGGCATGGCGGGTGCGGCGGATCAGGGTCAGTTCCCGGTAGGTCAGGAACTCCTCGAGCATTCGCCGTAGGCTGAGCTGCACCGGCTGACCGTTCACCAGGGCCAGCAGGATCGCCCCGAAATTGCTCTGCAGGGCTGTGCGGCGTTGGAGTTCGGCCAACACCTTCTCCGGGTCGGCGTCCCGGCGCAGCTCCACCACCACCCGCATCCCTTCCCGATCGCTTTCGTCGCGGATGTCGGCGATGCCGCCGATTTTTCCATCATTGACCTGTTCCGCCAGCTTCTCGATCCAGCCAGCCTTGCTCAGCTGATAGGGCAATTCGGTGATCACGACGGCACCGCGGCGATGGCGGCCCTTGCCGGGTTGCACCTCTTCAATGTGGGCGACCCCGCGCATGGGAATGCTGCCCCGCCCGAGCAGGTAGGTGTCCCGGACGCCGCTGCCGATCAGCACTTCGCCGCCGGTAGGGAAATCAGGACCCGGGATCAGTTCGAGCAGTTTCTCGTCGCTGAGATCCGGCTTGCGGATCAGGGCCACCAGGGCATCCACCACCTCTCCGAGGTTGTGGGGCGGGATGCTGGTGGCCATACCCACGGCGATGCCGGTGCATCCGTTGAGCAGCAGGAAGGGGAGCTGGGCCGGCAGCACGGTGGGTTCCTGCTGGGAACCGTCGAAGTTCGAGGCGAAATCAACGGTGTCACTGCCGATCTCATCGAGCAGGGCCTCGTTGGCGATCGGAGCCAGCCGAGTTTCTGTGTAGCGCATGGCCGCCGGTGGATCGTCATCCACGGAGCCGAAATTGCCGTGGCCATCCAGCAGGGGGTGGCGGCTTGAGAAGGTCTGCGCCAGCCGCACCAGGGCGTCGTAGACCGCCTGGTCCCCATGGGGGTGGTACTTGCCGAGCACATCACCCACCACCCGGGCGCACTTGCGGTAGGGACGATCCGGGGTCAGCCCCAGCTCATGCATCGCAAACAGGATGCGCCGCTGCACCGGTTTCAGACCGTCGCGAACGTCGGGCAGGGCCCTGCCCACGATCACGCTCATCGCGTACTCGAGGTAGGAACGCTGCATCTCCTGATGCAAAGCGATCGGTTCGACGCGTTCGGGGCCGCGTTCTTCGGGGCGCTCCTCGGCCATCCGGTCCTGGGGTCTGAGGGCGGAACGTGCGGCTCAGCCTACAGAGAACGGCCGATCACTCCTCATCCTGGCTTGAACCGGCATTGGCGTTGGCCCGTTCGACCACGGCGCGCAGTTCGCTGCGGGTCAGCAGACGCGCGGTGGCGGCCCGCAGTTTCGGGCCCCAGAGCTGCTCCTTCTGGAAGGCGGGCAGCACGTAGTTGGGATCGTTGTCGAGGGCCTTGGTGGCCAGGCTGATTGCTTCGGTGGCTGCGGAGTTGTTGTCTGCCAGCAGGGCTGCCGCCAGGGCCAGGGTTGGTTCGGCAGCGCTTGCCCGCATGCGCAGCACCTGTCGCCAGCGTTGTATCGCCTCCCGGGTCTGGCCGACCTCAAAGAGCACGATCGACTGGTTGTTGAGGGCTTCCCAGAAATCCTTGCGCAGGGCTGAGGCCCGTTCAAAGGATTTCAGGGCCAGGCTCGACTGTCCGAGCAGGATCTGGGCGTTGCCGAGGTCGAAATAGGCGCCGGCATTGCGGCTATCCAGTTCCAGGCCCCGGCGCAGCAGGTTGATCGCCTGCCTGGGTTGGTTATCCCGCAGGGCCAGGGATCCCTCGGCGAACCAGATGCCGGCATTCTTCGGATCAAGTTGTTTGGCCCTGGCGAGGGCCACGGCGGCTTCCTTGCTGTTCTTGCTCCGCAGTTGTGCTTCCGCCAGGAGCACCCAGCTGCGGGGATCGTTGGGCAGCAACTGGGTGCTCAGGGCTGCCAGCCGGGCCGCATCTTCGGCCTGGCCCATCTGCAGCAGTCGGCTGGCGGCCTGCGCCAGGCCCAGGCCTGCCCCCTGGAGGGCCTCATTTCTTGGGACGTAGGTGTAGGGCACCATGGCCCGGGCGGTCAGGGTGCTTCCGAGGGTCAGCGTCAGGGCCAGGGGGGCGGCGGCCAGAGCTCGAAACCAGCGCGCAGCCATCGATGCGGTGCAGGATGGCTTCAGCCTAGGCAGCACCCCCTCCGGGGGCTTGTTGGCAGGCGTCCGTTTCAGCTGGATCCGGCTGAGGACCGTTCTGGAACCTGGCGCGGGCGATGGCTTGGGCATTGCGCCGCCACATCCAGGGCTTGATCCGTCTCAAGGACGAAGCCCGCAGTTTGTCGTCCCAGATGGCATCGCTCCAACCCAGGGCCTGCTCCAGACTCAGGTTCAACATCCACTCCCGGGGTTGGAGGTCGGGATCGCGGCTGGCCTCCAGCTGTCGCCCGTTCCACGGACAGACCTCCTGACAGATGTCGCAGCCGGCGATCCAGGGGTCAAGGGCTTCCGCAATCGCTTCAGGCAGCTGCGGATCGCGGTTTTCAATCGTGTGGAAGGCGAGGCAGCGTCGGGCATCGACCACGAACGGTTCGACGATCGCATCGGTGGGACAGGCCGTGATGCAGAGGCTGCAGCTGCCGCAGCGGGGGGTGGCCGGTCGGTCCGCCGGCAGGTCGATCGTGGTCAGCAGGTGCCCCAGCAGCAGCCAGGAGCCCCGTTGCCCGTGGATCAGGTTGCCGTTCTTGCCGATCCAGCCGAGCCCCGCCTCTTCGGCCCAGGCCTTGTCCATCAGGGGCGCACTGTCGACGCAGGCCCGCCAGCGGACACCCGGCTGCCGTTGCTCCAGCCAACGGCCCAGTTGCCGCAGTCGACCATCCAGGACGCGGTGGTAATCCCGGCCCCAGCCATAGCGCGCGATGGCCAGGGAACCCGGCGCCCGTTCGGCCTTGACGTGATAGTTGAGCCCGACGGCCACCAGGCTGCGCACCCCGGGCAGGAGGGTCTCCACGGCCCGGCGGCGGGGGTCGGCCATCCAGCCCATGGAGGCCTGGTGACCGGCCTCGAGCCAGCGTTCCAGGGCTGCCGTGCGCAGCGTCAGGCGATCCCCGCCCGGCACGGCGGCCACCCCCACCGGATCGAAGCCGAGGCGCCGCGCTTCCTGGCGCAGGGCCCCAGCCAGATCAGCCTTCAGCTCGGCATCGCCCTTGGTGGAAGGTCGATCTTGGGGCCCGTAAAGTTGTGCCACCGAATCATTCTCCTGTGAACTCAGATTCCTCCGCCCGGATCAGTGCCCTGTTGCGCTGGCTTGGTCTGACCCTGGTGGTGCTGTTCGCCCTCCAGTTCCTCGTCTTCCTGCTCTCCTGGTCGCCGGCGCTCGACACCTTCCGTGATCTGTTGGTCGAGCGCGTCAGTGCTGAGGCGCCGATGGTGCTGGTCGGTCTGCTCCTGATGCTGATCGCCGGTCGCCTGGATCAGCCCCGCCTGGGCCTCACCGTGCATCGCTGGGTGATTGGGCTCCTGGGTGCGGTCATGGCCCTTGGTCTGCTCGCCCTGGTGCCCCTCTCGGTGGCATCCCAAAAATCCCTGGTTGATCAGGTGCAGCAGGCCCAGCCCCAGATCGATCAGCAGGTCAAACAGTTGGAAGAGCAGAAAAAGAACCTCGCCGATCCCAAGTTTGTGGATCAGGTGATTGCCCAGGCTGAACAGAACGGCCAGATTCCCGCCAATGCCACCGCAGAGCAGAAAAAGGCCGCCGCAACCAACTTCGTCGAGAACCAGATCCGTCCCCAGCTCAAGCAGGCGGAGCAGCAGCTGCAGCAGGCTCGCCTCGGTCGGGATCTGGCCCTCAACCAGCGCAGCGTTGCTGGCACACCTCGCATCGTGGTGCTGGCCATTGCCTTCGTCCTGGTGACGCTGGTTGCCTTCCTCTGAACGGCGGGTGCGGATGGCTGGCTAAGTTGCCCTTCGGACTCAAACGGCCGGCCACCCGGGTTTCCACTTGGTTCAATCCAGCCCCAGAACGGATCAGCCCCTGGGCGATCGCCTCCAGCAGGATCTGAAGAACGATCTGATCGCCGGGCTTCTGGTGGTGATCCCCCTGGCCACCACCATCTGGCTCGCCACAACGGTCAGCAAGTTCGTGCTGGCCTTCCTGACGTCGATCCCGAAGCAGTTCAATCCGTTCAACACCCTCAATCCGCTGCTCCAGGAGCTGATCAACCTGGGGGTCGGCCTGCTGGTGCCGCTGCTGGGGATCCTGTTGATCGGCCTGATGGCCCGCAACATCGTCGGCCGCTGGCTGCTCGAATTCGGAGAGGGAACCCTGCAGCGGATTCCCCTGGCGGGATCGGTCTACAAAACCCTCAAGCAGCTTCTTGAAACCTTTCTCCGCGACAATTCCAGCCGTTTTCGGCGTGTTGTGCTGGTCGAATACCCGCGGGAAGGTCTGTTTGCCCTTGGTTTCGTCACCGGGGTGATCGGAACGGCGGTGCAGGCCCCCTGTTCTGAGCCGATGCTGAGCGTGTTCATTCCCACGGCCCCCAATCCCACCACCGGTTGGTACGCGGTGGTGCCTGAACGGTCCGTCAGGGATCTTGATCTGTCGGTGGAGGATGCCTTCCGCACGATCATCTCGGCTGGCATTGTCAACCCCGATGAGCGCGAGAGCCCGGCCAACCGTAGTTTCGCGAGCCTGATGGCTCAGCTGCGGGCGCCGGTGTTCACCCCAGAAAAGCCCTGAGACTCCCTTCGTCTGATCCCATGCAGAGCCGCACCCTTTCACGAGAACTGGCCCTCCTGATGCTTGGTCAGCTTCCGGATCGGGCTTCGGCACCCGAGAACGATTTGCCGATGGAAACCCTGCTGCAGCAGGCCCTGGCGAGCCTCAGTCAGCACGTGCGCGATTCCCTCGATCGATCCGAGGAAGATCTGAAGCAGGCCCAGCAGGAGCTGCTTGATAGCGAACTGCAGGATGCGGGGGAGGTTGAGCGGATTCCCCGGGTGCGGGCCCATCTCCAGGAAGGTCTTTCCCACGCCGAGCAGGCCCTCAATCGTCTGTCCGCCTGTCTCGAGTTGCCGCGTCTCTTGATGCTGGCCGATCAGGACGGGGTCCGACGGGGAGCGATCGAGCGGGCCCAGGCCGTCGTTCGGGAACGGGATGCCGTTGATGCCCAGCTCGATGGGGTGATGGAGGGCTGGCGTCTGAGCCGCCTGCCACGCATCGATCGGGACATTCTTCGGCTTGCCGCCATCGATCTCTCGATCTTCCGCACACCGCCCGCCGTGGCCTGCAACGAGGCTGTGGAGCTGGCCAATCGCTACAGCGATGATCAGGGTCGACGCATGATCAACGGCGTCCTGCGGCGGCTGACTGCCGCCATCAGCTGATTTCGCAAGCCCGGATCCGCCATGGTTTACGACTGGTTCAAGCGCGACGGCACCATCGGCGGCACGGCTGATTCCCAGGCGTCCGATGAACCGACTGATCCTTC
Organism: Prochloraceae cyanobacterium; assembly: GCA_040377855.1. Lineage (GTDB taxonomy): Bacteria > Cyanobacteriota > Cyanobacteriia > PCC-6307 > Cyanobiaceae > CAIXOZ01. The sequence continues at coordinate 27,580 of JBEINY010000002.1, forward strand.
CCAGGGGTCCGGATCCAGCCAGATCCCTGAGCCGGCCTTGGCAGCCGATGCCTCGGCAACGGTTCAAACGTCATCACCCAGTGCTGCCCCTTCCGGGGTCGATGAGGATGCCCTGGCCTGGGCCCGTGAGGCCTATGCCCGCCTGAAGGCCGAACAGCAGGCTGCCCGCCAGGCCCAGGAGAGGGCTGCCGCTACTCCGATTCCGGTGGTGCCGGCACCAGCCCCTGCGGCGGCTGTGGTGTCCTCAGCTCAGGTGAGCCCCGAGGCGCCCTCCCCGGTCGAGGACCCGGTCAGTCCCCAGGTTCCTGAGGCCCCGCTTTCGCTGCTGGAGCAGGCGGCAGCAGAGCGCCGTCGGCGCCAGCAGGAGCTTCTTGACAGCGCCATCCCCAGCCCCGCGGCCCCAACTCCAACTCCAACCCCAACCCCAACTCCGGAACCCGTAGCCGATCAGGAGGGTGAGCCCCAGCTGGGTGCCTTCGATGAATCCTTCACCTGGTCGGCTGAGGTGCTGGCGGCCCAGGGCCGGCGCCTTGATCAAGTGTCGCTGGAGGAGATCGATTGGCTCGGTCGCCTCCGACGGGGTCTCGAGAAGACCCGGCAGGGTTTTGTCAGCCAGCTGCTCCAGACCCTCGGCGACGACCCCCTCACCCCGGAGGTTCTCGATGAGCTGGAGACCCTGCTGCTGCGGGCTGATGTGGGGGTGCAGGCCACCGATCGTGTCCTGGAGGCCCTTCGCGAGCGCCTCAATCAGGAGGTGGTCGATCCAGCGGAAGGCCTGCGGTTCCTGAAGCAGCAGCTCTGCTCCCTGCTGGAAGCCCCAATCCTGGCCAGCGGTGAGCCCCTGCTCGCCCCTCGCCGGGATCGCCTCAATGTTTGGTTGATGGTTGGTGTCAATGGGGTGGGCAAGACCACCACCCTCGGCAAGCTCGCCAACCTGGCCGTGCGCAGTGGTTACACCTGTCTGATCGCCGCTGCCGATACCTTCCGGGCCGCGGCCGTGCAGCAGGTGCAGGTCTGGGGGGATCGCAGTGGTGTGCCGGTGGTGGCCAACCCCAGCAGCAACGCCGATCCGGCCGCTGTTGTCTTCGACGCGATCGGGGCTGCCCAGTCGAAGGGCACCGAGCTGGTGCTGGTCGACACCGCCGGTCGTCTGCAAACCAAGCACAACCTGATGGAGGAGCTCTCCAAGGTGCGGCGCATCGTCGACAGGCTTGCCCCCGATGCGGTGGTGGAGTCCCTGTTGGTGCTCGATGCCAGCCAGGGGCAGAACGGCTTGCGCCAGGCGATGGCCTTTGCCAAGGCCGCTGGCCTCACGGGTGTGGTGCTCACCAAGCTCGATGGCAGTGCCCGTGGTGGTGTGGCCCTGGCGGTTGCTTCCGAGGCGGGGTTGCCGATCCGCTTCGTGGGGGCGGGGGAGGGTATCCGTGATTTGAGGCCATTCAACAGCTTCGAATTCGTGGAAGCTCTGCTGTCCCGCTGATCAGCCCAGGTCAGGACTGCTACCTTTTGGATCCTCTGCGGCCGCTCCTTGAGCAGCCAGCTGCCGGGCTCCCGGCCGTCACCCTCAGCGACTCCTCCATCGGCGGCGAGCACCGCCGGTCCGCCACGGATGCCCCAGGGCCTGACGGCGGCGGCATCCTTGCGGCAGCTTCTCGACAGCCTCAGTAAAGAACAACGTCGCAATCAGGAGTTGCTCAGCTCCCTGGGCTTCGCCCTGCGCAGCTTCACCAACCTCAGCCGTTTTCTGGAGTTGGTGCCGGTGGTGGCTTCCAGGCTTTCAGCGGCGGAGGGAGCTCTGCTGGTGGTCTTCCATCCGGATGGGCGGCTCTGGCGGGAGCAGCTGCAGGCCTCTCCGGGCGACCTCGGAACCGCCCTGTTGCGGCAGGTGGCGGCCCTCACCGATCGCCAGCTTCAGGAACAGACCCGGGAGGAGGCCCTGGTGGCCCTGCTCGATCAACAGGTGCGACAGGGCCTGGGGGATCGGCAGCTGGTCGGCACCTCGGTGGTGGCCCGCAGTCGTTCCCGTGGCCGTCTCTATGTGTTCGGGCCGACCAGGGGTCTGCCCTGGAGTGAGGTCCATCGCCGTCATCTGCAGTTGGTGGCTGATCTGACCGGGGTGGCGATCGAGAACGAGGCCCTGCTCCAGGATCATCGTCGCCATGAGCGGCTCGATCGGCAGTTGAGCACCGGTGGTCAGATCCAGGCCCAGCTCCTGCCGGATCACTGTCCGGTGATCGAAGGTGTCGAGTTGGCGGCCCGCTGCAGGCCGGCCTTTGAGGTGGGTGGCGACTACTACGACTTCATCCCGATGCATCCCCAGTGGATCGGCCGCAGACGGGAGCAGGGCCGCTGGGCCCTGGTGATCGGTGATGTGATGGGGAAGGGCATTCCCGCTGGGCTGCTGATGACCCTGCTGCGGGGGATGCTCCGCGCTGAGGTGCTCAGCGGTCTGGCGCCGGATCGGATCCTCCACGATCTCAATGCTCTGGCTCAGGAGGATCTCGCCCATTCCCACCGCTTTGTGACGCTCTTTTATTCCGATTTCGATCCCTGCACCCGTCGGCTGCGGTATGCCAACGCGGCCCACAATCCGCCCTTGATCTGGCGCCGGCAGCGGGGTCGGGTGGATCGTCTCGATGCGCCGGGTCTGCTGATCGGCCTGCAGAGCGAGGCAGAGTATGGCTGTGAGGAACTGGTGCTGGAGCCCGGGGATGTTCTGCTCTATTACACCGATGGCGTCACCGAGGCGGCCGGGATCACCGGTGAGCGCTTCGATGAAGAGCGTCTGATCCTTGCCCTTCAGAGGGCCTGCTGTTCCGGTGCCACCGCCCAGGCCATTCTTGATCAGCTCTTCATCCGGTTGGATCGTTTTGTCGGGCCGGAGCGAACCCTGGAGGACGATGCCTCGATGGTGGTGCTCAAGGTGCGGGATGAAATCACCCTCCCGACCCTGCCGCTGCCGCCGGGCTCGGAGGTCCAGCCTCGACGATGAACCAGATGGCAAGCTGGGCCTACAGGCCTAGGGCGCCAGGATGGCAGTTGATTCTTCGTTTCCCGCCCCAGGCGAATCCGGGGTCACCGGCGGTCGATCCGGCAGCTGGAGCAATCGCTTTGAGCAGGGTCTCCATCCGGCGATCGAACGCTTCAATGCCTCGATCGGTTTTGACATCACCCTGCTCCAGCAGGATCTGGATGGATCGGTGGCCCATGCCCGCATGCTTGGTCAGTGTGGTGTGATCAGGCCCGACGAGGCCGCCACCCTGATCGAAGGCCTGGAACGGGTGCGGCTCGAGGCGGCTGAGGGTCTGTTTCAGCCTGGTCTGGAGGCTGAGGATGTTCACTTCGCCGTTGAACGACGGCTGATCGAGTTGCTCGGCCCCCTTGGAAAGAAGCTCCACACCGGGCGCAGTCGCAATGATCAGGTGGGTACCGATTTGCGCCTCTGGTTGCGTCAGCAGATTGATGCCATTGATGGGGCCCTGGTCCGTTTTGAACGGGCTTTGCTCGATCAGGCCGATCGCCATCGCGACACCCTGATTCCGGGCTACACCCATCTGCAGCGAGCCCAGCCGATCTGTCTGGCCCACCATCTGCTCGCCTATGTGGAGATGGCGGAGCGGGATCGGGGCCGGCTGCGGGATCTGCGCCGCCGCGTCAACATCTCTCCCCTTGGCGCCGCTGCCCTGGCCGGTACGCCGGTGTCCATCGATCGGCAGGCCACGGCGGCGGAACTGGGGTTCGAGGCGATCTATGCCAACAGCCTCGATGCGGTCAGCGACCGTGATTTTGCGGTTGAGTTCAGTGCGGCGGCCAGCCTGGTGATGGTTCATCTCAGTCGCCTCAGCGAAGAGGTGATCCTCTGGGCCAGTGAGGAATTCGGGTTTGTGCGGCTCACCGATCGCTGTGCCACCGGCAGCAGCCTGATGCCCCAGAAGAAGAATCCCGATGTGCCCGAACTGGTGCGCGGGAAATGTGGTCGCGTTTTCGGCCATCTTCAGGGTCTGCTCACGATGATCAAGGGCCTTCCCCTGGCTTACAACAAGGATTTTCAGGAGGACAAGGAGGCCCTCTTTGATGTCGTGCGCACCTCCCTCGATTGCCTGGAGGCGATGGCGATCCTGCTGGAGGAGGGAATTCAGTTCCGCACGGAACGGCTGGAGGCGGCGGTGGCGGCTGATTTTTCCAATGCCACGGATGTGGCCGACTATTTGGTAGCCCGTGATGTGCCCTTCCGGGAGGCCTATCAGTTGGTCGGTGGTCTGGTGAAGCAATGTCTCGAGGAGGGGATCCTGCTGCGGGATCTGCCCCTGGAGCGTTGGCAGGCCCTGCATCCCTCCTTCGAGGCCGACCTCTATGACGCCATCGCCCCTCGGCAGGTGGTTACGGCCCGCACCAGTGAAGGGGGCACGGGCTTTGTCCAGGTGCATCGCCAGTTGCGTTTGGCCAGGGAGAGGCTGAGCGATGAACACGACGCTCTCTGTGGTGAGGGCCGGACCGTTGCTTGACCCGGGCCCGCCGGGTCTACGCTGAAACGGTCTGGATCGTGGTGCGTTTTCAGTGCCTCGCTCCAGCGCAATCCGGTCCCTGGACCGCTTATCTCTCGGCCCTACGGCACCCAACGGTCAGTGAGCATCTTTGTCGGCAATCTCCCCTTCCGTGCTGAGCAGGAAGACGTGGCAGAGCTCTTCGCCCCCTTCGGTGAGGTGGCGAACTGTTCCCTTCCCCTGGAACGGGACACCGGTCGCAAGCGTGGCTTCGCTTTTGTTGAGATGGCCGATGAGGAGGCTGAAAACCGGGCCATCGCAGGTTTGCAGTCCGCTGAATTGATGGGCAGGCCGCTGCGTATCAACAAGGCAGAGCCCCGTACTGCCGGCGGCGGCGGTGGTGGTGGTCCCCGTCGGGGTGGCGGGGGCTATGGCGGCGGTGGTGGCTATGGCGGTGGCGAACGTTCCGGCGGTTATGGCGGTGGTCGCGGCGGCTATGGCGGCGGTGGCGGATCCGCCCCTGGCTACGGCGGTGATCGTGGCGGTGGCGGTGGCTATGCCGGCGGCGGCGGTGGTGGTTACGGAGGTGGCGAGCGCACTTCCGGTGCTCGGGGCTGGGAGGATCGCAGCTACGGCGGCGGTGGTGCTTCCCCCTACGGTGGTCAGGACGGTGGGGAGGATGGCCGCTCCCGGCGTAAGCGCAGCGGCGGTGGCGCCCCTGCGGCCGACAGCACCGACTACGGCGATTACGGCGGCGCCGAGGGCTGAATCCCTCGCCCTGAACTCGGGGTCCTGGCTCTCAGCCAGCGGCCCCTAGAGGCCCCGCTCCTGCAACTGCCGGGCGGCCCGCTCCAGCACCTCGGGGCCGGCGGATCGGTCCCCGGCCGCCTGGCCAAGGTCGCGGCGCCAGTGCCTTGCGCCGCTCACGCCCTCCACAAGGTGCACCAGATGGCGGGCGATCGGCCAGAGCCTTCCCCCTTTGGAGCACCAGGTTTCAGCATGGGGCAGCAGCCCCAGGATCACCCTGGAAGGCGTTGATCCAGGGCGGCTGTCGTCGCCGAACAGGTCCCGATCCACACCTCCCCAGCGCAGGGGGTGCTCGTAGGCGGCCCGCCCCACCATCACCCCGTCCACTGCCTGCAGGTGCCGCTGGCAGTCGTCCGGTTGGATCAGGCCACCGTTTAGCTCGATCGTCAAGTGGGGACGGTCCCGTTTGAGCTGGTGCACAAGGTCGTAGCGGAGCGGCGGAATCGTGCGGTTCTGCTTGGGGTCGAGCCCCTCCAGCCAGGCCTTGCGGGCATGCACCGCGAAACGGCTGCACCCGGCCTCGGCCACGGTGTCCACGAAGGCCAGGAGTTCGCCATAGGAATCCCGTTCATCGATGCCGATGCGGTGCTTCACGGTCACCGGCAAGCGACTGGCGTTCCCCATTGCAGCTACACAGTTGGCGACCTGGGCAGGATCGGCCATCAGGCAGGCGCCGAAGCGGCCCTGGCGAACCTTCTCACTCGGGCAGCCCACGTTCAGGTTCACTTCGTCGTAGCCGCGGTCGGCGGCCATGCGGGTGGCTTCCGCCAGGCGCTGGGGGTCATCGCCCCCGAGTTGGAGGGCGATCGGGTGTTCGATTGAATCGAAGCCCAGGAGCCGTTCCCGTCGCTCAGGATCGGTGAAGTGCAACGCCTGGGCCACCACCATTTCGGTGTAGAGCAGGCTGTGCCGGGTGATCTGGCGCATCAGCACCCGAAAGTGCCGATCTGTGTAATCCATCATCGGCGCCACACTGAAGCGATGGGCTCCCGTGGCGGATCGGGCCCTGTCCGTGGATGTCTGCCTTTCTTCCATCTGCCCATGCTGCCCTCTGCCCCTGATTCTCCGTCTGAGCTGCTCGCCCTGGTGGTGGTGGGCGGCGGGGCTGCCGGGTTCATGGCAGCGATCACTGCCGCGGAGGAGGGGGTGGGACCGGTGCTCTTGCTCGAATCCCTGCCGGAACCCCTGCAGAAGGTGCTGATCAGCGGCGGGGGACGCTGCAATGTCACCCATGCCTGCTGGGATCCCCGTTCCCTGGTCGGCCACTACCCCAGGGGGGGGCGGGCCCTGCGGGGACCGTTCAGCCGTTTTGCCAGTGGTGATGCCGTTGCCTGGTTCAGCGACCACGGCCTGGAGCTGGTGGAGGAGGCGGACGGACGTCTGTTTCCCAGCACCAATCGCGCCGAGTCCGTGGCCAGCACCCTCCGGCGGGCCGCCGCCGCCGCCGGCGTGGTGGTCGAGACCGGCACGGCACTGAAAGCGGCCACAGCCCTGCCGGAAGGGGGGTTCCTTCTGCACCGTCGCCGGGCGGGCACCCCCCTTGCCCCGCTTCGGGCCCGGCGCCTGCTGATGGCCACGGGCAGCCATCCCAGCGGCCGCCAGTTGACGACGATCTTGGGGCACACCATCGTGCCGCCGGTGCCCTCGTTGTTCACCCTGACCCTCGAGGACCAGGGCCTGATGGCCCTGGCCGGGGTGGTGATGGAGAACGTGGCCCTGGAGCTGCTGCCGGAATCTGGTGGTCAGGAGCCGCCTTCTTCCGGTCAGGGGGCAGCGCAGCGTTTTCGCCAGCAGGGCACGGTGCTGATCACCCATTGGGGCCTCAGTGGCCCGGCCACCCTGCGCCTGACGGCCTTTGCGGCCCGAGCGATGCAGGACACCCGCTACCGGGCCCGCCTGTGGGTGGATTGGAGTGGGGGTCGTTCCCCGCAGCAACTTCAGGAGGCGTTCGCCAGCGCCCGCACGGAGCAGGCCCGCCGCCTGCTCGCCAACTGGCGACCCTGGCCGGAACTCAGCCGGCGCCTATGGCAGCACCTGTTGCTCCAGCTGGGGGTGGATCCTCAGAAGCGCTGGGCCGATCTGGCTCGGCGGGAGCAGGAGGGCCTGATCCTGGCCCTGCGCTCCAGTCAGTACCGGGTGCGGGGTCGTGGTCCGTTTGGAGAGGAATTCGTCACGGCGGGCGGGGTGGCCCTCGGAGAAATCAATCTGGCCACGATGGAAAGTCGCCTGGTGCCAGGGCTCTATCTGGCAGGGGAGCTGATGGATGTCGACGGGGTGACCGGGGGCTTTAATTTCCAGCACTGCTGGAGTTCGGGCTGGCTGGCCGGCCAGGCAATCGCCGCGGCCGACCGGCATGGAATGCCCTGAAGCGTTGGGTTGATCATGATCAGTGAATCTGATCAAAGATCGAGAACATCGGCAGATACATTGAAAGCAGAATTGAGCCAACAATTCCGCCAACAACGACAATCATGGCCGGTTCAATCATTGAGGTCAGGGTTTTGATTGTGGCGCTGACTTCATCTTCGTAGAAATCGGCAACTTTGGAAAGCATGATGTCGAGCTCTCCACTCTCTTCGCCGATCGCCAACATGCTCACGGCCATATCAGGAAAGACCCCTTTGCTGGCAATTGCGGCACTGATCGGCACCCCCTCCAGCACATCCTGGCGGGCCGAGAGAATCGCGGCGCTGATCAGGGCATTGTCGGCGGTTTCGCGCACGATCTCTAGGGAGATCAGAATCGGCACGCCTGCACGGGTGAGGGAACTCAGGGTTCGGCAGAATTGGGCCGTGGAGGTTTTCTGGATCAGATCGCCGAACAGGGGCACCTTGAGCATCAGTCCGTCGACCCGACGCCGGCCTGGAGCGGTGCCGTAATACCGCCGGAAGAGAAGCACCAGGAGGGCCAGGACCACCACCAGCACGACTGAGAAGGAGGAGCGTAAGAGTCCGCTCAGATTCACCATCATCTGGGTGAAGGGAGGCAGATCGGCGCCAAGATCCTTGAAGATGCCTGCGAAGGTGGGAATCAGAAAGATGGTCATTCCCAGAAACACCGAAACCGCAATCGTGAGGACCGTCAGGGGATAGCCGAGGGCTCCCCGGATTTGATTTTGGAGCTTGGCGTTGTTTTCCAGCAGGGTCGCCAGCCGCTTGAGGGTTTCATCGAGGACGCCCCCCGCTTCGCCGGCTTCCACCATGGCGATGCTGAGGCGATCAAAAACTTTCGGCCACTGACGCATGGCCATTCCCAGGCTGCTGCCCTCGTTCACATCCCGGCTGATCGCCTGCAGGGCCCTCTGGAAGAGAGGGCCCTTCTGCTGTTTGGTCAGCAGGTCGAGGCTGCGCACGATCGGGATGCCCGAATCCACCAGGGCTGAGAGCTTGTTGGCGAACACCGCCTTCTCGCGCACCCCTGGTCCCTGCTCCAGCCAGGACTGCCAGCTGGCCAGAGCGCTGCTTCCTTTGCCCGCATCGGGTGCCTGGGTGACCAGGGAACTGGGTCGGATACCCCGACGGCGCAGCTGTCGGCGGGCGCTGTCCAGGTTGTTGGCCTGCACCGACAGTTTTCGGGTCTGGCCGCGGCTGGTGGTGTAGCTGGCGAGGTAGGCGGGCATCGGCGTCGAGTCAGGGCGCGCTGCCCAGGATTCGGTCGAGTTCGTCGGGTCGGACGGTGTGACTCCTGGCCTCATCCAAGCTGATCTCTGCCCTGTTCACCAGATCGGCCAGGGCCTTTTCCATGGTCTGCATGCCCAGCTGACCACTGGTCTGAATCTGGGAATGGATCTGGGCCGTCTTGCCTTCCCGGATCAGATTGGCGACGGCCGGGGTGTTGAGCAGGATTTCCTGGGCGACAACCCGGCCGAACTGGCCCGCGCTGGTGGAGCGACGGCGGCAGAGGGTCTGGGCGAAGATCGCCACCAGGCTCGATGACAGTTGCACCCGGATCTGGGTCTGCTGGGAGGCAGGGAACACATCCACCATCCGATCGACGGTCTGGGCGGCGGAGCTGGTGTGCAGGGTGGCGAACACCAGGTGGCCGGTTTCAGCGGCTGTGATCGCCAGCTGAATTGTTTCCAGGTCGCGCAATTCACCCACCAGAATCACATCGGGATCTTCACGGAGTGATGCTCTCAGTGCATTGGCAAAGCTGTGGGTGTCGTCATGCACCTGACGCTGATGGATCAGGGAGCGTTCACTCCGATAGAGAAATTCGATCGGATCTTCGATGGTGATGATGTGCTCGGCGCGCTGGCGGTTGATGTGATTGACCATTGCCGCCAGGCTGGTCGACTTCCCGGAACCGGTCGGGCCTGTCACCAGCACCAGTCCCTTGGGGAGATGGCAGACCTTCTCGACCTCGCCGGACAGGCTCAGACTCTCAAGGCTGGGGATCGTGTTGCCGAGGGCCCGCAGGCAGGCGGCAAAGGAGCCCTTCTGGCGATAGACGTTGATGCGAAAGCGTCCCACCTCCTTGATGCCGTAGGAGATGTCGAGCTCCAGGGTTTCTTCGAGGTGCTTCCGCTGCCCGTTGCTCAGCAACGAAAAGATCAGCCGGTTGCAGTCCCGTTCGCTGAGGGGATCCGTGCCCAGGGGCGACAGTTCGCCGTTGAAACGACCGAAGGGGGGCTGGCCTGCGGCCAGGTGCAGATCACTGCCACCACCCACCACCAGGCGGCGCATCAGATCCTCGATCGCAAGCTCCATCAGGCCCGGGTGACAACAACAGGAACGATCATCGGCGGCTGGTGAGGCAGTAGGGACATTCCAGCCATTCATCCCGCAGGCCTGCACCACAGCCCTGGCAGGTGAGCGTACTGAGGGAATGGGAGCGCCGCTCGGATTCCAGACCCGCATCCGTGAGCAGCATTCTCTCCACCTCCTCGAGGGTGGTCATGCCCTGGCGCACCAGGTTGAGGCCGTAGCCCAGCAGGGTGCGCATGCCGCTCTCGAGGGCCAGGCGCCGCAGGGCCTCCGTGCTGGCCCGCTGGGCGATCGCGGTGGCCAGGGTCTCGTTCATCCTCAGGATTTCGTACACCCCTACCCGGCCCCGGTAACCGTTGCCCTGGCAGGTGGGACAGACTGTTCCATCGGGCTTTGGGCCTGCATTGTGAAGGCCGCCGTGGTGACTCTGGTGTCGGCAGGCGCGGTAGAAGGTCACGGCCGCTTCGCGGCTGGCCAGAAGCCCGAAACGACCCAGCTCATCGGGGCTGGGCTGGTAGCCGATCCGGCAGTCGGGGCAGACCCGTCGCAGCAGGCGCTGCGAGACGATCCCGAGCAGGGAGGCGCTGACCATGAAGGGCTCCACCCCCATCTCATCGAGGCGGGCAATGGCGCTTGCCGCGTCATTGCAGTGCAGGGTGGTGAGCACCAGGTGACCGGTGAGGGCTGATTCGATCGCGGTCTTCGCCGTTTCCAGATCCCTGGTCTCGCCCACCAGCAGCACATCCGGGTCCTGGCGCATGAAGGCCCTCAGGGCGGTGCTGAAGTCGTAGCCCTTGTCGCGGTTGACCTGGGTCTGGGTGATGCCCTTGAGGGTGTATTCGATCGGATCTTCCACCGTGGAGATGTTGATCCCCGGTTCATTGCGTTCGGCCAGCAATGAATAGAGGGTGGTGGATTTGCCGGAACCGGTCGGGCCCGTCACCAGGAGCATGCCGAAGGGTTGGGCACCGAGGGCCCGCAGGGCTTCCCGCGCTTCCGGGTCGGTGATCAGGGTGTCCAGGCCCAGCTGGGTCGACCCACTGTCCAGCAGCCGCAGGCAGACCTTTTCGCCGTGCCGGCTTGGCAGGGTGCTGACCCGGAAGTCCGTGATTCGGCCTCGGTAGGTCCTCCGGATCCGTCCGTCCTGGGGCAGACGCCGTTCGGCGATGTCCAGGTCGGCCATGATCTTCAGCCGGGAGGTCACGGCCGGGATCAGATGGGGCGGCAGGCGTTCCGGCTGGGGTTGGAGCACCCCATCGAGACGGAAGCGGATGCCCACCCCGTCATCCTGGGGTTCGATGTGAATGTCGCTGGCCCCGCATTTGAGGGCTTCGATCAGGATCCGGTTCACCAGGCTGACCACCGGGGAACTGGTCGGATCGGCATCCGCCGACTCGAGGTCTTCAATCCCATCGGCTCCGCTTGCCTGAGTTCGGCCGCGGGGAGAGAGTTCCAGGCCCTTGAGCAGGGTGTTCGCAGACCCTTCGCCCGGGCGGCCGGTGGGGGGAACGGGAGGGAAGGGCAGGGATGTCATGGCAGCGCAGGCAGGAAGGTGCGGGCTTCCGCCGCTTGTGGGAGACCGGCCTGGAGCTCCAACATGCCTAGAACCGATTTGCGGTTCCGTCAACATGACCACCGAGGCCCAGTCCTTCGATCAGGACCCGACCACGCCGGCCCAGTCGTCCGCCGATCAGGCCGTGACCGACGGTCCTGCCGCCAGCGGCAGTGAGGCCGCCCCGGCCGCCGGGCCGACCGAGGGCACCTCCGGCCAGGAGGCTGCCCCCGCTGGGGAGGAGTCCCTGGAACGGGAGCTCGAAACCCTGCGGGCCGAGCACGAAAGCCTGCGGGGCCAGTACATGCGCATGGCGGCGGATTTCGACAATTTCCGCAAGCGTGCCCGTCGCGATCAGGAGGACCAACGCCTCCAGATCACCTGCGCAACCCTCGGGGAAATCCTGCCGGTGGTCGACAACTTTGACCGGGCTCGCCAGCAGCTCAATCCCCAAGGCGAGGAGGCCCTGGCTCTCCACCGCAGCTACCAGAACCTCTACAAACAGCTGGTGGATGTGTTCAAGCAGCTGGGGGTGTCTCCGATGCGGGTGGAGGGGGAAGCCTTCGATCCCAACCTCCACGAAGCGGTGATGCGGGAGCCGAGTGATGAGCATCCCGAGGATGTGGTCACTGCCGAGTTGCAACGGGGCTACCAGCTCGAGGGTCGGGTCCTCAGGCATGCCCTGGTCAAGGTCTCCATGGGTCCCGGACCCGGAGCGTCTGAGCAGCCGGCGGACGGGGAATCGGCCTGAGGGGCTGCGGCCCTGAGCGGTGCTGGCCGGGGTGGCGGTGAGGGTCGGTCTTCACCCCATCCCCAGGGCCTCCCCGGTTTTAGGGTGATCCAGACTGGCCTTGCCGATGGCGGATTACTACGACTTGCTGGGGGTGAGCCGGGACGCTGACGCGGAGACCCTTAAGCGGTCCTATCGACGTCTTGCTCGCCAGTACCACCCGGACATCAACAAGGATCCTGGTGCCGAAGACAAGTTCAAGGAGATCGGTCGCGCCTACGAGGTGCTCAGCGACCCCCAGACCCGGGGCCGTTACGACCAGTTCGGGGAAGCCGGGCTTGGCGGTGGCGGTGGCATGCCCGACATGGGTGACATGGGCGGGTTCGCCGATCTGTTTGAGACCTTTTTCAGCGGTTTCGGCGGTGGTGCCCCCGGGGGTGGAGCCCGCCGTCGGGGACCCCGCCAGGGCGACGACCTCCGCTACGACCTCACAATCAGTTTCAGCGAGGCGATCTTCGGCCAGGAGCGCCAGGTGCAGATCCGCCACCTGGAAACCTGTGCCACCTGCCAGGGTTCCGGTGCCCGATCCGGCAGCGGCCCGACCACCTGCGGCACCTGTTCCGGCGCCGGCCAGGTGCGTCGGGCCACCCGTACGCCCTTCGGCAGCTTCACCCAGGTGGCGCCCTGCCCCACCTGCGAGGGTTCCGGCCAGGTGATCGCCGATCCCTGCCAGTCGTGCAATGGCCAGGGCGTCCAGCAGGTGGTCAAGAAGCTGCGAATCAACATTCCCGCCGGCGTCGACACGGGCACGCGGCTGCGGGTCAGCGGTGAGGGCAATGCCGGACAGCGGGGGGGGGCGGCCGGCGATCTCTACGTGTTTCTCACGGTGCAATCCCATCCGCATCTCAGGCGGGAGGGCATCAACATTCAGTCGGAGATCACCCTCAATTACCTCCAGGCGATTCTCGGCGACACGATCGAAGTGGAAACCGTCGATGGTCCCCAGTCGTTGACGATTCCCGCCGGTACCCAACCTGGCGCCGTGCTCAATCTGCAGGGCAAGGGGGTACCGAGGCTCGGTAATCCGGTGGCCCGCGGCAATCACCTGTTCACGATCAAGGTGCAGCTTCCCACCAAGCTCAATGCCGAAGAGCGCAATCTGCTCGAGGAGCTCGCCGGCCATCACACCAGCAAGGGCAACCGTCACCATCACAAGAGCGGTCTGTTCGGCGGCCTTTTCGGCTGACCATGCCTTCAGCCAGCACCCCGGATCGCTCTGAGCCAGCCCCCAGTCCGGCGAGGACCCTGGATCTGCGGGGAACCCCCTGTCCGGTCAACTTCATCCGCTCCCGGCTTGCCCTGGAAACGGTGGCCGTCGGGGCCTGGCTTGAGGTGTTTCTCGATGCCGGTGAGCCCGAGCAGCTGGTGAGCGAGGGTCTCCAGGGCGATGGCCATCCGGTGCATGCCGAAGCGGCCCCCGGTGGTGGCGTTCGCCTTCTGATTCGTCGCCATGGCGGCTGAGAGTTCAGCCAGTGCCCCTGGCCTGGTGGTGGCTCTGCTGGCCAATTACGCCTGGGTGGCGTTGGATCAGCCCGGGCCGGGTGGCGTGGAGCGCCTGCTCTGCACCCGTCGCACCCGGCTCAGCAAAAGCGGTCAGCAGATTCTCAGCGGCGATCGCGTTCTGGTGGATGGAATCGACTGGGTGGCGGGCCGTGGAGCCGTCTCCCGGGTGGCTGAACGCCGCAACGTGCTTGAGCGGCCTGCGGTGGCCAACGTGTCGCGGGTGGTGGTGGTGGTGGCGCTCGTCGAGCCTGCCCTCGATCCCCTGCAGCTCACCCGCTTCCTGATCACCGCTGAAGCCACCGGTCAATCCGTTCTGTTGGTGCTCTCCAAGGCCGATGCCCTGCCGGCGGCTGATGTGGAGGCCTGGTGTGATCGCGTGCGGGGCTGGGGCTACGACCCTGTGGCCATCTCCACGCTCACGGGCCTTGGGCTCAAGACCCTGCGCCACCGCCTTCAGGAACCGGGGCTGACGGTGCTCTGCGGTCCTTCCGGTGTGGGCAAGAGTTCCCTCCTCAATGCCCTGATGCCGGCCCTGGAGCTTCGGGTCGGGGCCGTCTCGGGTCGGCTGCAGCGAGGTCGCCACACCACCCGCCATGTGGAGCTGTTCTCCCTGGCGCCGGGGGCCCTGGTGGCTGACACCCCCGGGTTCAACCGGCCGCTGCTGCCGAGGGATCCCGCCGCCCTGCCCGCCCTGTTTCCGGAGCTGCGTTCCGCTCTGGCCGCCACGGGCTGTCGCTTCAGCAACTGCCGTCACCAGGGAGATCCAGGCTGTGCGATCGGCATCGATTGGGATCGGGCTGCTCTTTACGGCCAGTGCCTGGCGGATGCGGAGGCGGAGGCCGACCGTGGGGGCGTCGTGCAGCGAGAGGAACCGGGCCTCAGGCAGCGGGGATCCCGGCTTGAACCCCGTCTGCAGGCACGCCTGCGCCAGAGTTCCCGCCGCCGGCAGCGTCAGGACCTGGAACAGGACCAGGAGGGCCCTGAGGCCTGACCCCTGAGCGAAGTCAGCCGCCGAGACCCGGCAGGTTGAGGTTGAGGCCGCCAGTGAGGGCCTCCATCCGTTCCCGCATCGTGGCGGTGGAGGTGTCGTAGGCGGCCCGTAGCGCGGCCAGCGTGGCCACTTCAGTGGCTTCGGTGCCTTCGGCGAGCAGCTCAGCAGCCAGTTCCACCTTCAGGGGCATCTGATTACCCGAGAGCCAGATCGCGGCACGGCCGCAGGGGCTGCGGCCCTCGATCTCGAGGGCATCGAGGTCTTCCTGAAGCTTCTGGGCGTCCTGCTGAATCTGCTGGGCCTTGCGGAAGGCCTCGGTGAGCTGTCCGAAATTGGGAAGACCGAAGCCCGCCATTCCTGTGTCCTGGGGAATCCGTCAGGCTAAAGCCGGGTTGGTTCGAACCAGCCAAGCCGTTTCACCTCCGGGTGGAGCGCGATTCCGGCCCGGGTCTGCACTTCGTGCTGGACCCGTTCGATCAGGGCCTGGATGTCCGCCGCCCGGGCCGTTCCGTTGTTCACGATGAAGTTGGCGTGCAGGGGTGAAACCTCCGCATCGCCGATCCGCAGGCCCTTGAGCCCGAGGGATTCGATCAGCTGGCCGGCTTTCTGGGGTTCAGGATTGCGGAAGACGCTGCCGCCGTTCGGGAGGTGGTACGGCTGGGTGGCGGTCCGGCACTGCAGGTTGGCGGTGGTCCGTTCCATCAGCAGGGTCGGGTCCTGGCCGCTGTCCAGCTGAAAGCGAGCCGAGAGCACGATCAGGGGCTCCTGTTGCAGTCGGCTCTGGCGGTAGGCGAAGTCAAGGTCGGCCGCCTGCAGGGTGAACGGATGATCCGCTCGGACAGGATCCAGCACGGTGATGCTCTGCAGCCGATCGGCGATGCAGCCCCCCTGGGCGCCGGCATTCATGACCACAGCTCCTCCCACGGTGCCGGGGATGCCCACCGACCATTCGAGGCCGGCCAGCCCGGCCCGCGCAGCACGGCGGGCCAGGGTCGGGATCGGTTCCCCGGCCTGGGCTTCCACCCAGCCGCTGCCGGCCTCCAGGGCACTGCCCTGAAGGCGCCTCAGGCAGAGGGTGAGGCCTTCGAGCCCACGATCACTGACCAGAAGATTGGAACCCGCCCCGATGCTGCGCTGGGGCAGCCCTTGCCTGCGGGCCCAGTGCACCAGGGCTACCAGTGCCTCGGACTGCGAGGGTTCGGCGAACCAGTCGGCGGGGCCCCCCACCTTCCAGGTGGTGAAGCCCGACAGGGGGATGGCGCGGCGCAGTTCCTGGGGTGACGGGTCGCTGCCCATGTCAGGCGGCGATGGGGACATCCGGCGGTTCAACGCCGCGACCGGGATCGGTGGACAGGCGATCCCAGAGGCTGTTCACATCACCAGCCCCCATGGCCAGGACCAGATCGCCGGCCCGGGTGACCCCATCGAGCCGGTCGGCTAGCTCATCGAGGCTGGCGCAGGCCTCCACCGTCAGGCCAGGGGCCTGGCGCCGGATTTCCTCGGCCAGATGCTCACTGGAGATCCCCGCGATCGGAGCTTCCCCGGCCGCGTAGAGGGGCGCCACCAGCACCTGGTCGGCGGCCGCGAGGGCACGGGCGAAGCCTTCGAGAAATTCGGCGGTGCGGGAATAACGGTGGGGCTGGAAGATGGCCACGAGCCGCCGGGGCGCCGTGGGCAGGGGGCTCTGGCCCGTGGTCACCATCAGCCGTGCCATGTCCAGGGTTGCCCTGACTTCACTGGGGTGATGGGCGTAGTCATCAACGATCAGACGCTGGCGCCAGATACCCCGGAAGTCGAAGCGGCGCCCGGGGGGGCGCAGGCGTTCCACAGCCTTCTCCAGTTCCGCCAGGGACACCCCTTCCATCAGGCAGGCCCCCAGGGCGGCCGTGACATTGCTGAGGTTGTGACGGCCAGGCAGTGGAATGTCGAGCCGGGCGACCCAGCGGCCCTCCACGTGCAGGTCGGCGATGGTGCCATCCCCCCGCTCCTGCACCGGCAGGGCCGCATAGGTGATGCCCTCGCTCTGCTCGATCGACCACCAGGCATCCGCCTGGAAGTGTTCCCGTAGTACGGGACAGTCGTGGTTGGCCAGCCGTCGCCGGCAGCTGCCGGCAAAGCGCTGCAGGGTGGTGATCAGGCTGTTGAGATCGGGGTAGTGGTCGGTGTGGTCCAGCTCCAGGTTGGTGATCACTCCCAGGTCGGGCTGGAATTTGACCAGGGATCCGTCGGATTCATCGGCCTCCGCCACCAGCAGTCGGCCGGACCCCTGGCGCCCGTTGCTGCCAAAGGCGGGAACGATGCCGCCGATCACGGCGGTGGGGTCGTGGTCGGTGCTGGCCAGCAGGGTGGCAATCAGGGTGCTGGTGGTCGTTTTGCCATGGCTGCCGGCCACGGCGATGGAGGGCTGGTTGTTGATCAGGGCCGCCAGCACATCCGAGCGATGCCAGATCGACAGCCCGCAGCGGCGCGCTTCCGCCAGCTCCGCGTTGGTTTCAGCGACAGCGGAGCTGATCACCACCACCGGACGATGGGAGGTGCCGCTCCTGATCGCGGAGATCGTGGAGGCGCTCTGCTCCCGGAAGACGCGCACGCCGCGCTGCCGCAGGGCCTGCAGTATCGCTGACTGGCGCGGATCGGAGCCGCTCACAGCAAAGCCCCGTTCCGCGAGAATCCCGGCCAGCGCTGACATTCCGATGCCTCCAACCCCGATGAAGTGGAGAGGTTGACGGCGGTCCAGCTGCAGGGGCAAGGGCGTCTCCGAGTCGTGGGACCGCATGACGGTAAGTCGGCACATCGTTCCCGTCAGCTCCGTTGGGGCTCTGGAACGGTCTGACCACTGGCTTGTGATGGTGGGAAAACTGGTTTGGGCTCTGTATGATCGGCTGCCAAAACCACCCTTCCGCCGGGGTTTCCCGCTTTTCTCCCCATGACACTGCGCGTTGCGATCAATGGATTCGGCCGGATTGGTCGCAATTTCATGCGCTGTTGGCTCACCCGCGGTGCTGAGTCCGGGATTGAAGTGGTGGGGCTGAACGACACCTCCGATCCCCGCACCAATTCCCACCTGCTCCAGTACGACTCGATGCTGGGCCGTATCCGCGATGCCGAGGTGAGCTATACCGACAGCACCATCGTGGTGAACGGCAAGCACATCAAATGCTTCTCGGATCGCAATCCCCTGAACCTCCCCTGGAAGGAGTGGGGCGTTGATCTGGTGATCGAATCCACCGGCGTCTTCAACGACGATGTCGGTGCCAGCAAGCACCTCCAGGCCGGTGCCAAGAAAGTGATCCTCACCGCCCCTGGCAAGGGTGCCGGGGTCGGCACCTTTGTGGTCGGGGTGAACGCCGACCAATACCGCCACGAGGATTTCGACATCCTCAGCAACGCCAGCTGCACCACCAACTGCATGGCGCCGATCGTGAAGGTGCTCGACCAGACCTTCGGCATCGTCAAGGGCACGATGACCACCACCCACAGCTATACGGGTGACCAGCGCATCCTTGACGCCTCCCACCGGGACCTGCGCCGCGCCCGCGCTGCTGCGGTCAACATCGTGCCCACCAGCACCGGTGCCGCCCAGGCGGTCGCTCTGGTGTACCCCCCGGTCAAGGGCAAACTGAACGGCATTGCCATGCGCGTTCCCACCCCGAACGTGTCGGTGGTGGACATGGTTCTGGAAGTGGGTCGCGGCACCAACCGCGATGAAGTGAATGCTGTGCTGAAGGCGGCTTCCGAGGGCGCCATGAAGGGGATCATCAAGTATTCCGACCTGCCCCTGGTCTCCTCCGACCATGCCGGCACCAATGAGTCCACCATCGTCGACTCCGATCTCACCCTGGTGATGGGAGACAACATGGTGAAAGTGATTGCCTGGTACGACAACGAGTGGGGCTACAGCCAGCGTGTTGTTGACCTGGCCGAAGTGGTGGCGAAGAACTGGAAGTGATCCTTCCCCAGAGGTGGAACCGCCGCTTCCTCCGCTGATCCTGCCGCCCCCGACCCAGGGGGCGGTTTTTTTGTGCAGTTTGTCGAGGTTGCGTCCCTCGGGCTCAGGGCCCGGCAAGCCCCTGGAAGTGGGTGTAGCCCGGCGCTGGGGCGCTGATGGCCGTCCCGTCCTCTGCCCAGGTCAGCTGGGGCAGTGGCAGGGATTCGGCGGCTGTGAGCGCACCGATCAACACCGACCCCGCCACCTGCTCCTGGAGGCGATGGGCCCAGGTGGGCTCGAGGGCCAGCACCAGTTCAAAATCTTCCCCTCCGTTCAGGCACCAGGCCTCTCCCTGGTCCAGCCGGGCCATGGCCGGATCCAGGGGTAGGGCCCGGCGCTCGAGGGTGGCCTGGCATCGGCTTGCCCTGGCAATGGCCCCCACGGCGGCTAGAAGGCCATCGCTGCTGTCGGTGCCTGCCACCCGCCAGGGGGCCTGGGGCGGCCGGCAACGGCCGAGGGCCTCGACGACGTCGAGTCGGCCCCGAGGCCGCCGGTGGGCCCTGATGGCACGGCTTCTCAGGGAGGCTTCCCGCTGGGGATCCAGCTGCTCCAGTCCTGGCACGGTTTCCTGAAGCAGCAGGGCCAGGCCGAGGCGGCTGAGGCCATGGAGACCGCTGGCCAGCAGCAGGTCCCCAGGTTTCCCGGCGCTGCGACGGATTGGTCCGCCGCACTCCCCCGGCAGTCGACCCAGGGCGGTGATCGCCAGCAGTCGCTGCTGGCCGCCGCTGCAGTCGCCGCCCAGCAGCTGGCCACCGCTGACCTCCAGGGCGTCCTGGAGGCCTTCGTACACCTGCTCCACCCAGCTCCAGGGGGTGCTGGGCGGTGCCACCAGCCCAACGGTCAGCCCCAGCACCGATGTGCAGCCCATGGCGGCCAGGTCGGAGAGGTTGGCCATCGCTGCCCGCCAGCCCACATCCCGGGGACCGATGGTGCGATCACTGAAGTGGATGGTGTCCACCAAGAGGTCGGTGTTCACCACCAGATCGGCGGCCGGGTCGCTGCCACCGGATGCAATCAGGGCCGCGTCGTCATCGAACTGGCCCGGGGGGGCAAAACGGGCCAGGCGCTCGATCAGGGTCCATTCGCCCAGGTCCGCCAGGGTGGTCTCCCCGGCGGAGGCCATCGGCTCCTCAGGCATGGGGCCGCAGCAGGTCGGCCCCTTCGATCACGGTGGCTTTGACGATGCCGTCATCGGCGGTCAGCTCCTCGAGCACATCGAAGCCATCAACCACATAGCCAAAGGCTGCGTAGCGACCATCGATCAGGTTCAGGCCCGCCGGGGTGAGTTCCGGTTCGAACAGGAACAGGAAAAACTGGGAGGAGCCGTCGTCGAGGGCCTGGTCGGAGTGGGCCCAGCCCAGGGTGCCCTTGGCGTTGAAGGGCAGGACAGGTTCGGCCTTGAACTGGCCCAGATCCTCGAAGGTGAGGTTGTAGTAAGGCTCCTCCTGGCCGGGGACGCGGATCTCAAGGGGAACCCGTCGTTGCTGGCCGGTTTTGGGGTCGACGTAGCCGTCGGCTGTTCCCTTGGGGTGACCGGTCTGGAGAACGTAGAAGTCCTCCGCCCGGTTGAAGGGCAGCTCGTCGTAGAAGCCACGCTGCACCAGGTCCACGAAGGCACCCGCCGTCAGGGGGGCGTTGTAGCCATCCACCACTGCGGTCAGATCCCCCTTGGTGGTGGTGAGCCGCACGGTGGCTCGGCCGAGCAGCCGTGGCAGGGCATCAAATTCTGACGGGATGGCGAAGGGGAAGGGGCCGACCAGGATCGCTTCGGCCTCGCCGATCGTCGCCAGGGCCTGGCGGCGGTCGGTGAGGAAGCGATCCCTGTCCTTGTTGTCGGCGGCTTCGGCCAGGCCCTGGAGCTCCTGGCCCAGGCTGTCGAGCAACTGGCTGACCCGGGCCTGATCCTTGGTCGGGAAGGCGGCTTCGAGGGCTGTCCTGCGGGTGCTCAGAAGCGATTGGACCCGGCGCACATTGCTGGTCAGGGGTGTCCAGCGCTTGGCCCTCAGGTCGTCACTGGTGGCTTCGAGGCGATGTTGCAGGTCCTGCAGGTCGGGTTGCTGGATCGGCAGGGCATTGCGCAGCAGGGCCGCTGGATCGGTCACGGCGTTGCCGGGGGGCAGGGCCGCCTGGGCCGGGGCCGGGGGCAGGATCCCCATGGCCCCGCCCAGGCCGGTGCCCAGAACGATCACCAGGCTCAGCAAGCCACCGCACAGCCGGCGCAGAGCTGGGGCAAGGGGATTGTGTCCGCTTGTGACAGCGTCGCGATTCCCTCGGGCTGGCCCGCTGGCAGTGGCGGTGGGAGTCCCCGGTCGGGGTGCGCCGCTCCGGCTTTGGTGCCTCCCCGCCATGCCTCTGTCTTGCTGTCGTTGCCCGGACTCTGGCATGGACAACAGGGCCGCTGTCGGGCCAGGGGGCGGGCCCTTCTGTGGCCAGCCGTACAATCCGCCAGATCCGAACCGTCGGAATGATCTCCAGCAACGACTTTCGTACCGGAACCACGATCGAGCTGGATGGCCAGGTCTGGCGCGTCGTCGAATTCCTGCACGTCAAGCCCGGCAAGGGCTCTGCCTTCGTGCGCACCAAGCTCAAGGCCGTCCAGGGCGGCAACGTGGTTGAGAAGACCTTCCGCGCCGGCGAGACCGTTCCCCAGGCCGTTCTTGAGAAGGCCACCCTCCAGCACACCTACATGGAGGCTGATGACTATGTCTTCATGGACATGGCGTCCTACGAGGAGACCCGCCTCACCGCGAAGCAGATCGGTGACAGCCGCAAGTACCTCAAGGAGGGCATGGAGGTCAGCGTCGTCTACTGGAACGGCAAGCCCCTGGAGGTGGAGCTGCCCAACTCCGTGGTGCTGGAGATCACCCAGACCGATCCTGGCGTCAAGGGCGACACCGCCACCGGCGGTACCAAGCCGGCGATCGTCGAGACAGGAGCGCAGGTGATGGTGCCACTGTTCCTCTCGATCGGCGAAAAAATCAAGATCGACACCCGCACTGATTCCTATCTGGGTCGGGAGAACTGATCGCCATGCAACTCGATCACGACCAGCTCAACCAACTCCTGGCGCTCCTCGGGGAGAGTGATATTCAGGAGTTCAAGCTCGAGGGCGATGATTTCCGTCTGGAGGTGCGTCGCAACCTCCCAGGTGTGGCCCCGGTGACCATGGTGCAGGCGGCTGCACCAGCGGCGGCCCTGGCATCTGCGGCCCCGGCTGCTCCGTCGCCGCCGCCGCCCGCTGCCGCTGCCCGTCGTCTCGATCTTCTGGAAATCAAGGCGCCCATGGTCGCCACCTTCTACGTCGCTCCATCTCCGGGCGATCCTCCCTTCGTGTCCCTGGGGGACCGCATCAAGGTCGGCCAGCCCGTGTGCATCCTTGAGGCCATGAAGCTCATGAATGAGATCGAGGCCGAAGTGGCCGGGGAAGTGGTGGAAATCCTGGTGGAAAACGGGACCCCGGTCGAGTTCGGTCAGGTGTTGATGCGCGTCAAGGCTGACTGAGCTTCTCCGAGGTTGTTGATGCCTGGCCTGGGACTCAGCCGAGCTCCCAGGCCGTTTCGATCGCTGCCCGCATGCTTTCCGCCCGCGCCACGCCCCGGCCGGCGATCGAAAGGCCGGTGCCGTGGTCGGGAGAGGTGCGCAGAAACGGCAGTTCCAGGGTGGTGTTCACGGCCGCATCAAACGCCAGTAACTTCACCGGCAGCAGGCCCTGATCGTGATACATCGCCAGAAAGCCATCGGCTGCGCCCAGGCCTGAGCCGTGCCAAGCAGCTCCGGCCTCCAGCCAGCAGGTGTCCGGAGGAAGGGGGCCCTCCAACACCACTGTCGGGTTACGGCGCTGCCACTCCTCCAGGGCGGCTGTCATCCAGTCGCATTCCTCGAGACCCAGCTGGCCCCCTTCGCCGGCATGGGGATTCAGCCCAGCCACCGCAAGTCTGGGGTGCGCTGTAAAGAGCCGACAGAAGGCGAGCAGCACATCCAGTTTTTGGGTGATCAGCTCGGCACTAAGGGCCCCAGGAACGGCGGCCAGCGGAATGTGGGTGGTGGCCAGCAGGGTGGTCAGCCGCCAGTCCCCGGCGCTGCTCCAGGGGGGGCGGGCCGTGAACAGCATCGAGGCCCTCGGAACGCCGGCCAGTTCCGCCAGCCGTTCGGTCTGGCCTGGGTAACGGTGACCGGCGGCATGCCAGGCCGTCTTGGTGATCGGCGCCGTCACCAGGGCTCGGCATTGCCCCGTCTGCACCAGCTGGGTGGCGGAGGTCAACCACACGAAGCTGGCATCACCGGCTGCAGCACTGATTTCTCCTTGGTTCACCGGCCCACGGATGTCGGCCAGGGGCAGATCGTGCCAGGGGAAGTCGCCGGGATCGGCCAGGGTCGTGTCGCAGCAGTCCCGCAGAGCCAGGTATTGCGCTTCATGCCAGCGTCGGCACCCGACCAGCACGATCGGGATGCCCTGCTGCCGCAGTCCGGCGAGGGCCTTGAGGGTCACTTCGGCACCGATGCCGGCCGGGTCTCCCAGGGCCAGGGCCAGGGGGCGATCGGCTCCCTTAAGGTCCAGGCTGCTTCCCTTGCTGGTCGGATCAGCCATGGTGCGTCTGTTGCTGCTGGGGCTTGTGTTGCTCGCTGCGGTGACCGGCCTGCAACGGGGTTGGGTGGTGATCCGCTGGTGTCAGCTGATCCATGATCTGGCCGGTCCCGCCCTGACTGGGAAGCCTGCCGACTGTGCTGGCCCCTGAGCCCTGACCGTCCGGGCCGCCCAGGGTGGAGAGCTCCTCGGTCAGGCTGGCCCGATATCCATCCCGGTAGTTGGGGTGAATCAGCGCGTAGCCGAGGTTCTGGCAGAGCAGCCGGTTGCTGACCCGTCGATTGTCCTGCCAGAAGCTGCGCGCCATCGGACTGAGGGTTTCGGCCACATCCTCAAACCGCTCGAACGGAGGCAGCTTCAGCCCGAGCAGGTGGGCGGCGAAGCCGAGGGTTTCGCTGGAGGGGCAGGGCTGATCATCGGCGACGTTCAGCACAGGGGGGCGCTCCTCTGGTGCCAGCAGCAGGTTGTGGAGCACGGCCCCGGCGATGTCGTCGACATGGATTCGGGAAAAGGCCTGGCCGGGTTTGTGGATCAGGCGACTGCGGCCCTGGCGCAGGGCGGTGAAGGGGCAGCGGCCCGGGCCGTAGATGCCCGGCAGGCGGAAGCGCTGCAGGGGCCAGTCCCGGGCGGCCCACTCCTGCTCACAGGCCAGGCGCGCCTGGCTGCGACCAAGGCCGGTGGCGGTCGGCGTTCCCTCGTCCACCCAGCCTCCCCGGTGATCGCCGTAGACCCCCGTGGTCGAGAGGTAGCCCACCCAGCGCAGAGGTAGTTGTGCCAGCTGCCTATCCATCAGGGCCAGGGCCGGGTCCTTCCCGTCACGACCGGGGGGAATCGTGCAGAGCAGGTGGCTGAAGCGTGTGGCGGAGCTGAGCTCGGCCAGGGCCTGCGGACAGCCTTCGAACGGCTGCCAGCGCAGCAGGCCTCCCAGCTCCTGGGGTCGGTCCCCAGCGGCGATCGGCAGGCCGTCATGGGTCGCCGTTGTGATTCGGTAGGTGAGCACCACCGGGATCCCCTGGGCCGCCAGGGCCCGTCCAAGACGGAGGCCACTGAACCCACCCCCGAGGATCAGCACCCCCTCCGGCCTCTCACCGGCAGGGCGTTCGGCCAGCTGGGTGGCCAGGCGGGCGACCGCCGGGTTGACGGCTGGACTGCTGGCGGGGTTGACAGGACGGTCTGGCATGAGTACAGATGTATCAGCGATGATCGCACCCTCTGATGGTTGCCTCCTGTCTGTCTACCCCCTGCGCTCTCCCCCTCCCGTCAGCGGTTGTCGGCCCTGGATCGGCGGTCCATGCCGGACCGCCCGGTCTGGCGGCCCGGATGCCGAGATCCTGGCGGTTGCCGGGGGCAGGGCGCCGGCGTTGTCTGCGGGCCCAGGGATGGCCCTCGCCGGCCCTGTTGCTCTCCCTGGTGCTGGCTCCGACCCTGCTGCTGGTCGCCGCCGTGGCCGCCCCGGAGCAACCCCAGAGCCAGGAAGCGATCTGCCAGCGCCACCACGGTGTTGAGGCCTGCCGGGTCTGGTGAGCCAGGCCCGGAGCTGCTCAGGCGATCTGGAGGCCCCAGCCGTCGCCCCAATTGTCCTGGTCGTGGCCGCGGCGCTTTCCGCCGGTTCCGTTGACGCGGACTCCAGGCTGGACGGGAGTGGCCCATTGCAGCAATCGCATCGCCAGCCGAAGGTCCCCGTCCATCCAGGCCCTGATGGCCATGGCCCGACGGGGGTCGTAGAAGCGTTGACGGCGGTACCAATCAAAGGCTTCCGTATCGCTTTTAAGACCGTTGCACGCGAGGCAGGCAGGTACACAGTTCTCGGTGACGCTGAGGCCCCCACGGCTGCGGGGCATCACATGATCAATCGATTCAGAGGGTTTGCCGCAATAGATACAGCATTGATTCGTATAGTTATGAAGGGATTGTCGCCAGCGTCGAACACGAAGTTTGGGGCAAAGATCCTCGAGGAAGACCGCGTCCCGGGCGTGCATTCGCTTGCTTCGGTTGCAGGTATTTTGCTCCCAATCACTGGGTTGTCAATGTGTCGAGGGCTGCAGTTTTCGATCTTGATCAATGATGTTCAGTCGTCATTTTTTCGGCAAGCTTCCCTTAGGATGAGTGGTTGCTGGCCTCTTCGATCGCCACGGCGTCATCCCGGACTTCCCCCCTGGCCCAGGCAGCGTCGCGTCAGGCACACCGCTGCTTGATGCGACTGGGTCCCAGTGCTCGGATCGAAGTCCACACCCCGTTTGATGCCGTCACCCAGGCCCAGCTTCGCTCGCTGCGCCCGGCTGGGATCTACCGCTCCCAGGCCGGTCACTGGGACTTTCCCCTGGAGGCCGCCACGCTGCTGCGTCAGCAGTTCGGTGGGCGCTTCAGCATTGATCCTGAGCTTCAACAGTGGATGGTCTGGCTGGCCCAGCCGCTGCCGCCGCTGCCGCCCCACCGTCAGTTGGTCGCAGCTGCAGCGTTGATGGCACCCCTGGCCGATGGCCGCGTGCTGTTCCGCCACCAGCGCCTGGCCGTTCGCTGGTTACTGGCGCGTCGGGGGGCCCTGCTGGCCGATGCCATGGGGCTCGGCAAGACCCTGACGGCCCTGGTGGCGGCCAGGGCGATGGTGCGCGCCGCAGGCTGTCGTGTGCTGGTCGTAGCCCCGGTCGGGCTCCATGGCCACTGGCGGCAGGAAGCCCTCGCCCTCGGCCTGCGGATCGAGCTCCATAGCTGGGCGCGGTTGCCGTCGGATCTTCCGGACGCCGGCACCGTGGTGCTGGTGGACGAGGCCCATTACGCCCAGAATCTTCGTGCCGGTCGCACCGACGGTCTGCTGCGGCTCGCCCGCCACCCCCGCCTGAGGGCGATCTGGTTGCTCACGGGCACACCGATGAAGAATGGTCGGCCGGCGCAGCTGTTTCCCCTGTTGGCGGCCATTGGCCATCCCCTGGCTCGGGATCAGCGGACCTTTGAGGAGCGGTTCTGCGATGGCCACTGGAGTGAACGCCGTGGTCGGCGCATCTGGCAGGCCACGGGGGCCAGCCACCTGCTGGAACTCCGGCGCCTGATCCGTCCCCTGTTGCTCCATCGCCGCAAGGAGGACTGCCTCGACCTACCCCCCAAGCAACGCACCTTTCATCCCCTGGCCCTCGATGCAGCGGCAGCCCGCGGTTTTCAGCATCGGCTGGCTCAGGTGGTGGAGGCCTACCGGCTGCGGGCGGCGCAGGGGGATGTGCGTCGTGACGCTGAAGCCCTGGCGGTGCTCACGGCCCTGCGTCAGATCGGTTCGGACTACAAACTGCCGGCTGCCCGACAGCTGTTGGAGGACCTGCTTCGTGGCGGCGAGGCTGTCGTCGTGTTCACGGCCTTTGTGGCCACGGCGGAGCGGCTGCAGAGCAGTCTGGGGGGCAGCCTGATCACGGGTCGGGTGCCTGCGGCTGAGCGGCAGCGGCTGGTGGATCGATTCCAGACCGGTGGGTCGTCGTTGTTGATTGCCACCTATGGCAGCGCCGGTCTTGGGTTCACGTTGCATCGCGCTCGGCACGTGCTGCTGATCGAACGGCCCTGGACCCCCGGTGATGCCGAACAGGCGGAGGATCGCTGCCATCGGATCGGCATGGGGGCCCCGCTCACCAGCCACTGGCTGCAGCTGGGGGTGGCTGATCAGTTGGTGGATGACCTGATCGCCAGCAAGGCCCAGCGGATCGATGATCTGTTGCAGCCTGAGGCGACTCGCCAGCGGCGGATGTTGCCGCAGCTCGTGCGCCAGTGGCTGGATCGCGATCCTCTGCCGCCAGGCTCGGGTGCGTGATCACGGGTGGTGGCGCCCTGCCACCGGCCGCATCTGATCAGCGCTGCTGGCTGCGATCCGGGCAGCTCCGGAGTGACACCGCCAGATCGGCGAGCATGCTCCTGGAGGACGGGGTCGGCGGTTGCCGCCGAGCCAGCACCTCGGCCTGATGGAGATCACGGCAGGCTTTGGTCTCATCGCCCTGGAGGCTCCAGAGCAGGGCGCGGTCCTTGAGAGGCGTGGGGTCCTTCGGATAGGCCCCGATCACGGCATCACAGGTCCCGATGGCTGCCGGCAGGGCTGCCAGATTGATGGCCTTGAGACAGTCATCGGGGCGCAGCTTCGGCGCGGTCGGTTCGACCGAGCTGCAGCCGGCGAGCCCCGTGGTCAGCACCAGCACCAGGGGCCAGAAGGGTTTCAAGGGCAGGGCTGATGGGCTCAATCAGCGGGGGGTGGACGGTGCCACAGGCTTGTCGAACATGCTTCCGAGGTAGCGGCCGCAATCGGGAAAGGCGGCCGGATTGGCGACCACGGCCTCCGTGATCATCACGGAAGCATGTTCCGGTGACGGTTTGAAGGGACTGTCGTTGGGCTGGCGTTTGATCACGGCATAGGCGGCGGTCCAGCTCACCTCATGGCTGTTGCCGCTGGTGCGCAGAAAGCAGTACACCTGGGCGCCCTTGACGCCTTTGAGGGCCGGGGCCATCCCTGTCGGATCTGAACCGGCCGCTTCGGTGGCCGCGGCCGGTGAGGTCCCGCGGGCAGGAACCGTGGTCTGGGCCCGGACCGTTGGTGCCAGCAGCAGGGGCACCAGCAAGACGCTGGCCAAGGTGCTGATGGGCGTCCTTGAACGACGGAGAAGGGATCGTGCCATTGCGGCAGCGGGATCGGGACGGGAGGCCCAACGTATCGGCCCTCGGCCATCTGTCGAGTGGGCTGGAGTCCCCCAGCCGGGCCCCTGTCCTTGAGGGTTGGCGGGATCTGTGTTCTCATCCTTTCAAGCTCCTGCCGATGCCATGGCCCCTGAATCCGTGTCCTTTCGGATCACCCGTTCCGCTGAGGATCTCGCCCAGACGGTGTCGGCCCTGTCCCAGCGGTTGGTGAGGTTGGAGCAACGTCTGGCTGCCCTCGAATTGCAGGCCCAGGCCGTGGAGCGTGCCGACCCCCGGGAACTCGACAGCCTGGATGCTGTTGAACGTCTGCTGCACGACTGTCGCTCCCTGCTGGAGGCCACGGAGCCGGAGGTCGGTGGTGATGGTGCTTCTGGCCATCTCTCCCCGGGTGAGCCGTCGGTCGATGGAGGCCAATCCCAAACTCCATACCATCAGGCTGCTTGAAATCGGTTTGGGCCTGTCAAACTGAAAAGAAAGCCAGCCATGGCCCACTCCGATTCCAAGCCCCCCACGATGCCGGCATCGGTCGCTCCGGTGGCCAGAGGATCCATGGCTTCCGGGGTCAATCCTGGAAGCCATTCCCAGCCGCTGCGGCCCTGGGTCAGCAGCTCGGAAGAGGCCAGTCATGAGCTCGAGAAACTTGAGTTTGCCCTTGCCGTGGCGATCACCCGCGGAGATCAGGAGCGGGCAGCAG
This sequence comes from Prochloraceae cyanobacterium, assembly GCA_040377855.1. Classification (GTDB taxonomy): domain Bacteria; phylum Cyanobacteriota; class Cyanobacteriia; order PCC-6307; family Cyanobiaceae; genus CAIXOZ01. The sequence goes on from JBEINY010000002.1 coordinate 56,342, forward strand.
CCTGTCGGGAGGCGATTGATGCCCTGGGGGGCAATCGTGAAGAGCCCGGCACCTGATGCCACCGGAGGACTCCCGCTGATGCAATCCCCTGTTGAAGGGGCCCAGAACTGCTGTTCATTGGCGCATCCGTGAGACCCCATCTCTTGATTGAGGTGACGGGGCGGTGATGGTGTTGTGTGATGTCGCTGGCGTTGATAGTTGCGTTATGATCAAGATCAGTAACTTGCTATTCAGGTCTCGGATTGCTTTGAATGGTGTCAAAGGCTTGATTCCATCCCTGCTTCGGTTGGAATCCCTTTGATTGGGTTTTCAGTTTCGGTGCCATGTCAGCCCATCGTCATCAGCGATACCTGACCCTGGTGTTCTACTGAATCCTCTCCCCAGTGCCCGTTGAGGTCGGGGCTTTTACGCCCGCGTCGTCAACCATCCCGCTTCTGTTCGTCATTGCCGGGGTTCCAGGTGCTGGTGCTGTCGATCCGGGCCACATTTTCTTGCTCTCCATGGTCCTGACTGCCCTTCGTCATTCAGCTTTGAAGCCGGTGTCCGATTCCGCTTCCTCCCGTCGTTCTTCCTTGCCCGATCCCCGATCAGCCGTCGATCGCAATGCGATGCTGGCCCGGGCCCGGACATTGGATGCCGAGGCGGAGCGGGCTGCCCAGGACGGTGACATCGATCTCTCCGCCCAAAAGATTCTGGCGGCCATGGATTGCGAGCGTCGGGCAGGCACCGTCGGCCCCCAGGTGCTGCAATTGATCAAGCCCCGGGCCTGAACCAAAGGCGGTTTCTGATCCGCCCTGGTGGGCAAGGCCCGTGCTGAAGCCGCTCCCGCGACCTTTTTGGGCCTACAGGTTGGGGGGGTGTTGATGGGATGGGTGTACCGCAGAGGGGTAACCCCAAACCCCATTCCGAGCCCAGCTTTAGCAACCAGGCTCAGCCGTTGAGATGAAGAACCATCAATTCCGCCGAGGCCTGGCTAGGTAGGGGTTTCTTCGAGTTTGCTTCTTAAGCGGATGACCGGGCTCGAACCGGCGACGTTCAGCTTGGGAAGCTGACATTCTACCACTGAATTACATCCGCGTCTTGATATTCTAGCAAGGCGTCGGTCGGCCCAGGCACGGCTCCAGCCTTGGGTCTTGGCCGTTCCTTTTGGCAGCTTGTGGCGGCGAATCGAGCCTTGGCGGGGGCTGAAACCTCCGCCAAGGCAACCGATCAGCGGGCCAGTTCCAGGGCGGCGGCAGCCACGCCAGCGCCGGTGACGCTGCCAGTGTTGAGACCGAGCCCCTGCAGGGTGGCCTCGATCGCCGCTACCGCCGTCAGCACGTCCCGATCGGCCACGAAGCCGAGATGTCCGATCCGGAACACCTTGCCCTTGAGGTGGTCCTGACCGCCGGCCAGGAGGATGTCGAAGCGGTTCTTCACCTCCTTGCGCAAACTCTCGGCATCGATGCCCTCTGGAGCGACGGCGGTGATCGCCGGGCTGCCATGGCCATCGGCCGCATAAAGGGGCAGGCCCATGGCCTTCATCGCCGCCTGGGTGGCGCGGCGGTGGCGGTCATGGCGGGCGAAGATCTTCTCGAGGCCCTCCGCCTGCATCATGTCGAGGGCTGCCTCCAGGGCGAAGTAGAGGTTCACCGGCGGCGTGAACGGGTTGCTGTCCTGGGCGGCGGATTTCCGGTACTTGCCCAGATCGAGATAGAACTTCGGCAGGTCGGAACGCCCATAGGCCTCCCAGGCCCGGTCGCTCATGGCCACGAAGCCCAGTCCCGGCGGCATCATGTAGCCCTTCTGGGATCCGGAGCCCACCACATCCAGCCCCCAGGCATCCATCGGCACGTCACAGGCCCCGAGGCTGGTGACACAGTCGGCCACCGTCAGGGCCGTGCCGTGGGCCTTGACGTGGGCGGCGATGGTTTGCAGGTCGTTGATCACCCCGGTGGAGGTTTCCGAGTGGGTGAGGATCACGGCCTTGATCGCCTTGGCCTGGTCGGCCTCCAGGGCCACCTGGAATGCCTCCGGATCGAGGGGCTGGCCCCATTCCGCCTTGATCACCTGCACCTGGAGCCCGTAGGCCTGCGCCACCTTCACCCACCGTTCACCGAACTTGCCGTTGTCCCCGCACAGCACGGTGTCGCCCTTGCTGAGGACGTTGATGATCCCGGCCTCCATCGCCGAGGTGCCGCTGCCGGCCATCGCCAGCACCGTGCTTTCGGTCTGATGGAGCCAGCGCAGCTGTTCGGTGGTGCGCTTGACGATGGCCTGAAAATCGGCGCTGCGGTGGCCGATTGGATGTCGTCCCATCGCCTTGAGGACGGTTTCCGGCACCGGGGTCGGGCCGGGGATCATCAGAGTGAGCTTGTCCTGCATGGGTTGAAGGGGATGGCGAGGGGCGGGCGCCGCGGACGGCCAATCAACCACCATAAAAAACGGTGGATCCAATCCCTCTGGCTGGCCTGCGGCCGTCGTCATGGCTGAATCCCGCCCAGAGCTCGAGGCCGGTGTTGGCATTGCCGGTGCCCCTGGAGTCACGGGGTACACCCTGCCGGTGTGGGTGGCGGCTGCAGCCAGGGCAGCCCTCCGGGCGCTCCGGGGAGATCCCTTTGAAGCCGAGCAGCCCCTGGTGGTCGATCTGGAGGGCCAGCCAGGCGATCCGGTGCCGGTGTCGGTGGTCTCTGCGGCGCCGCTCGGCGCCGGGCGGGCCCTGGCGGTGGCCCGCTGCGAGCCCGGTCCTGGCCTGGATCTGACCCGGGGCCTGGTGATCTGGGTGGAAGTCTCCTGGGGAGCGCCGGGCCCAGCGGGCGCCTGGCTCCAGATCGTGGCGGGCGAGGGGGCCGGCATCCACGCCGCCACCGGTGCTCTGTGCCTGTCGGCCTATGCCCGCAGCCTGCTCGAACGCAATCTGAGGCCGTTGGTGCCCCCGCAGCAGGGGCTGGAGCTGCGGCTGATTCTTCCCACCGGGCGGCGCCTGGCCGAACGCACCAGCAATGCCGCCTTTGGGGTTGTGGAAGGTCTCGCCCTGATCGGCACCCAGGCCACCGTGCAGCGCAGTGCAGCCCCCGACCAGCTTGCCCAGTGTCTCCACAGCCTGGCGGAGCGCTGCCGCCAGCCTGGTTTTGATGGGGATCTGGTGCTGGTGATTGGCGAGAACGGCTTGGACCTGGCCCCCCGGCTCGGTTTGCCGCCGGAGCGGTTGCTCAAGGTGGGGAACTGGCTGGGGCCGGTGCTGGTGGCCGCTGCAGAAGCCGGCGTTCGGCGGCTTCTGCTCTTCGGATACCAGGGCAAGTTGCTGAAGCTGGCCGGCGGCATTTTCCACACGCATCACCACCTCGCCGATGGTCGGGCCGAGGTGCTCACGTCCCATGCTGCCCTGGAGGGGCTGGCCGGTGAGGCCCTGCATCGTCTCCATGCCGCCACCACGGTGGAGGAGGCTCTCGCCGGGCTCGAGGCTGAGGATCCCGCCTTCACGGCCCGTTTGCTGCAGCGGCTGGCCGCTGCGATCGAAGCCCGCACGGGCGCCTACCTCGCCCGCCATGGCCAGGAGGGGATGGGGGTGGGAGCGGTTCTCTTTGATCGATCCAGGGTGGTGCGGGTCGTCGGTCCCCGGGGATCCCTCTTCTGGGAGGCGTTCCGGGGCGCTGTGCCATCGGCTTCCCGAGAGCCGTCATCCGGTGAGCGGTGGGGTGAGCCGTAGGGTTGTTCCAGCTGTCACCGGGTGGGTGGCTACCTCGGATGACACGGCGGCCGCCACCTGAGCCCTCCCTTGCCCCATGACTGACGTGCCCTTTCCCCAGTCTCCGGAAACGGGTCGCCATCCGGCGATCGTGATCCTGGATTTCGGCTCCCAGTACTCCGAATTGATTGCCCGTCGGGTGCGTGAAACCGAGGTCTATTCCCTGGTGATGGGCTATAGCACCAGTGCTGAAGAGCTGCGCCGCCTCAAACCGAAGGGCATCATCCTCAGTGGTGGTCCCAGTTCGGTCTATGCCGAGCATGCCCCCTGCTGTGATCCTGAGATCTGGACGCTGGGGATTCCGGTGCTCGGGGTCTGCTACGGCATGCAGTTGATGGTGCAACAACTGGGGGGCTCCGTTGTCGCCGCCGGCCGCGCGGAGTATGGCAAGGCTCCGATCCAGGTGGACGATCCAACCGATCTGCTCACCAACGTGGAAGACGGTTCCACGATGTGGATGAGCCATGGGGATTCGGTGGAGCGGCTGCCCGACGGATTCGTGCGCCTGGCCCACACCGATAACACCCCGGAAGCGGCAGTGGCCGATCATGCCCGCCGTCTTTACGGCGTGCAGTTTCATCCCGAAGTGGTCCATTCCAAGTTTGGGATGGCCATGATTCGCAACTTCGTTTACCACATCTGTGGGTGTGAACCCGATTGGACGACGGATGCGTTCATCGATGAAGCGGTGGCGGATGTACGGCGGCAGGTGGGCGA
>JBEINY010000089.1:0-8396 GCA_040377855.1 Prochloraceae cyanobacterium
GGATCGGACCCCGGTTCAACAGCCTGCTGCTCAACCTTTACCGACACGGCCACGACCGCATGGGCTGGCACGCCGACGACGAGCCGGAACTCGACCCATCCGCACCGATCGCCTCCCTCAGCCTTGGGGCCAGTCGCGACCTCCGCTTCCGGCCCCGATCCAGGCCCACCGGCCCGCACCCCTTCAACCTGCGCCTCGATGATGGCGACCTGCTCCTGATGGAGCCCCCCACCCAGAAGCACTGGCAGCATGGATTGCCCAGCCGAACCCGGGTGACGAGCCAGCGCCTCAATCTCACCTTTCGGGTGATCCTGCCGGCGGATTGATCCCAACGTCGTCGGAGCACCCCGTCAGGGCACGGACCTCAGGCCAGCAGGGCGATGCAATCGATCTCGACGCGGGCTCCCTTGGGGAGGGCCGCCACCTCGACGCAGGCCCTTGCCGGCGACACACCAGCGCCGAACACCTCGGCGTACAGGGCATTGACGCGGCCGAAATCGGCAAGATCGGCCAGAAAGACCGTGGTGCGCACCACCTGCTGGGGCGTGGTCCCGGCCGCCGCCAGCACCGCCTTCAAGTTGGCGAGCACCTGGCGGGTTTCGGCCTCCACATCGCCATCCCCGACCATCGCTCCCGTGGCTGGATCCAGGGCGATCTGCCCGGAGCAGAACAGAAACCCACCGGCCTGCACCGCCTGGTTGTAAGGGCCCACCGGAGCGGGGGCATCGCCCGTGGTTACGGCCGTCAACCCGACGTTGAGAGATCCGGAAGCGGAGGATTCGGCGCCCATGGCAGACATCTGGGTGACTTGAGACCCCAATCTGCAGAACGGCCCATCCCAAGGCCCAGGGCCGGCCCCCTGGCGTCAGCCCTGGAAGTGATCCTTATGACGCCGCAGGGTGGCGAAGGCTTCGGGATCAGGAGCCTGCAGGAAGAGGTTGGTGTCGAGTTCCAGGCCGATGCTGCTCGGGATCGTGCAGCCCCCGGTGCTTCGCAGCGCCTGCACCGACGCCAGCCGCCGGGTGATGGCTCCGTTCTGCGGGGCGACGGATGCCGCCCAGCGCAGATTGGCCTCGGTGTACTCGTGGGCGCACCAGAGGCGCGTGTCCTCCGGCAGGGCCGCCAACCGTTGTAGGGACTGGTGCATCTGGTCGGCGGTGCCCTCGAACATCCGCCCGCAACCGGCCGCAAACAGGCTGTCGCCGCAGAACAGATCGCCGCCATCCGCCCCTGAAGCCAAAGGCTCGAGCCGATAGGCCAGGTGGTGGCGGGTGTGGCCCGGCACCGCCAGCACCTCAAAACGGCGCCCCAGCAGGTCGAGCCGATCTCCATCCGCCACCCCCAGGGTCTGGAGCGGGATGCGCTCCCGATCAGCCGCTGCCGCTACCACCTCGGCCTGGGGCCACAGCCGCAGCAACCCCGGCGTGCCACCGATGTGGTCGCCATGGTGGTGGGTGTGCAGGATGGCCACCAGCTCAAGGCCCCGTGCCTGCAACCAATGGGCCACCGGCGGGGCCTCCGCCGGATCCACCACCACCGCCTGCCGGCCGTTGTGGAGGATCGGCACCAGGTTGTCCCGCAGCACCGGCAGCAGCTCCACCTGGGTGGCCACGGCCGCCGGATCGGGCCCGACCCGGCGGCTGGGCGGCAGCGGCGTTGTCGCCCTCGATGGGCCCATCGTTAAAGTCCAGGCTGCGGTGCAAACCCATGATCACCGTCGCCCTGGCCAAAGGCGCCCTCCTCAAGGATTCGGTTCAGCGGTTTCAAGCCGCCGGTCTCGATTTCTCCACCCTGCTGGATCCCGGCAACCGCCAGTTGATGGTGCCCAGCCCCTGTGGCCGGGCCCGGGCCCTGCTGGTCCGCAATGCCGATGTGCCCGTGTATGTCGCCTATGGCCAGGCCCAGCTCGGGGTCGTGGGATTCGATGTGCTCCAGGAACATCAACTGCCGGTGTCCCCCCTGGTGGATCTGCAGTTCGGCGGCTGCCGCATGGCCGTGGCCGTCAAAACCAGCAGCGGCTACCGCCGTGCCTCCGACCTGCCAGCCCACTGCCGCGTCGCCAGCAAATTCACCCGTTGCGCCGAGCGGTTCTTCACCCAGCTCGATCTGCCGGTGGAGCTGATTCACCTCACGGGCTCGGTGGAACTGGGGCCGATCACCGGCATGTCGGAAGCGATCGTGGATCTGGTGGCCACCGGCCGTACCCTGCGGGACAACGGCCTCGTGGCCATCGAAGACCTGTTCCAGAGCACGGCGCGCCTGATCGGCCACCCCCTGGCCCTACGCCTGGATGACGGTCGGCTTCAGGAGGTTGTTGATCGCATTGCCGCTGCCACCGGCGGCGCCAGCGCCCCGACAACCTGATGAACGCCCGCGACCGCCACCGGCTGCTGCGCCTCCTTCCCTATCTCGCCCGCGATCGGCGCCGCCTGCTGCTCACCGTGGTGCTTCTGCTGCCGGTGGCCTTCTCGGCCGCGGTGCAGCCCCTGCTGGTGGGCCAGGCGATCACCGTCCTCCGCCATGAACCGACCGCCTCCTGGCTTGAGGGCATGCCGGTGCCCCAGGCCCTGCGGTTGCTGGTGATCCTGTTGCTGGCCGCCGTGCTGGTGCGGCTCAGCCTCCAGGGCCTGCAAAGTTTCAATGTCCAGGCCCTCGGGCAGCGCCTCACTGCCCGCATCCGCGACGACCTGTTCGAACACGCCCTAGCCCTGTCGCTGCGGTTCCACGACCGCACACCCGTGGGCAAACTGCTCACCCGGATCACCAGTGATGTCGATGCCCTGGCCGAGGTGTTCGGCAGTGGTGCGATCGGCGTACTCGCCGACCTCGTCACCCTGGCGGTGATCGCCGTCACCATGATCGCGATTGACAGCCGCCTCGGCCTGCTGCTGCTGGTAAGCCAGGTGCCCGTCACCCTCGGCATCCTCTGGCTGCAGAGCAGCTACCGCAAGGCCAATTACCGGGTGCGGGAGGAACTCTCCCAGCTCAATGCCGACCTGCAGGAAAACCTCCAGGGCCTTGATGTGGTTCAGATGTTCCGGCGGGAGGTCACCAACAGCCGCCGTTTCGCCACCACCAACGCCGCCTACCGCAAGGCCACCGGCACGACGATCTTCTACGACAGCGCCATCTCCGCCTTTATTGAGTGGGTGTCCCTCAGCGCCGTTGCCGTGGTGCTGGGCCTCGGGGGCTGGCTCGTCAATGACGGTGTGATGGGCCTCGGCGCCCTCACCACCTTCATCCTTTATTCCCAGCGCCTGTTCGACCCCTTGCGCCAGCTGGCGGAACGGTTCACCCAGATCCAGGGTGGTCTGACGGCGGTGGAGAGGATCGGCGAACTGTTCGAGCAGCCGATCGAGATCAACGAACTTCCCAGCGAACAGCGCAGCGCCGCCGCCCTCAGCAGCGGCCACGACCGCCACAGCGCCGGGGAAGTGGTGTTCGAGAACGTTTCCTTCTCCTACCGACCCGACGATCCGATCCTCGAGAACCTCTCCTTCCGGATTGACCCTGGGGAACATGTCGCCCTGGTGGGCCCCACCGGATCCGGCAAGACCACCGTGATCCGCCTCCTGTGCAGGCTCTACGAACCGCAGCAGGGCCGGATCCTGCTCGATGGCATCGACATCCGGGAGCTGCCGATCGCCACGCTGCGCCATCGCCTCGGCGTGGTGCTCCAGGACACCTTCCTGTTCAGCGGCAACGTGGCCGACAACCTGCGCCTCGATTCCGGACTCGACGACGTCCGGTTGGAGAAACTCTGCCGGGAACTTGGCCTCGACCCCCTGCTCGAGCGGCTTCCCCAGGGGCTGCAGACCGAGCTGCGGGAGCGGGGCGGCAACCTCTCCTCAGGGGAACGGCAGCTGCTCTCCGTGGCGAGGGTGGCCATCCGCGACCCATCGGTGCTCGTCATGGATGAGGCCACAGCCTTCCTCGATCCCTCCACCGAAGCCACCCTCCAACGGGATCTGGAGACCCTGCTCCAGGGGCGCACCGCCATCGTGATTGCCCACCGTCTAGCCACGGTGGAGGCCTCCGACAGGATCCTGGTTCTCAAACGGGGTGTGCTGATCGAGGAGGGAAGCCACCAGGTGCTGAGGGCCAAGGGCGGTCTCTATGCCCAGCTGGCCGAGCTCCAGGAAAAGGGTTTGGCGAGCCTCTGAGGCCCAGGGGCCCCTGCACCGTCGTCCCAGGCGCAGGCGCGACCGGCAAATACCCCCTTTTCCCCCGAGCTCCGCTCACCATGACCCCGAACACCCCCGGGGATCAGCCAGGATCGCAGGGTTGCTTGGTGATCGCCGGATGGCATCCTCCAGTGAGCTGCCGGCCGCTGCGTCCGCATCCGCTCCCTTTCCAGCCCTCTATGGGGCGCGGCACCGGCTCTGCCGGCTGGAGCACCGGACGATGCAGCTGGTGCTGAGCTGCGATCGAGCGATCGATCTGGTGGAACTCGAGCAGCTCTGTGATGCCGTCGGCTGGAGCCGGCGCCCGATGCGGCGGGTCCGCCGCGCCCTCGATCACAGCCTGCTGAGGGTGGGGCTGTGGCGCCATGATCCCCGCGTGCCTCGCCTGGTGGGGTTCGCGCGCTGCACCGGCGATGGGGTGCTCGAGGCAACGATCTGGGACTTGGCCGTCCATCCCCTCTACCAGGGGGCCGGCCTCGGAAAGCAGATGATCCGCTACCTGATCGACGAACTGACCGAGATGGATGTGGAGCGGATCAGCCTGTTCGCCGATCCCGACGTGGTGCAGTTTTACAGCAACCAAGGCTGGGAGCTGGAACCCAACGACCGCCGCTGCGCCTTCTGGTACGCATCCTGAAGGCCCAGGGAGCGCGGTAGTAGCGGGCCAGCACGCGGGCCGGCACCCCCCGGCGCCAGGCGCGCCGCAGTCCGGCATTGAGCCAGGTGGTGCGCCAAAGCCCAAGGCCGAGCCAGCGCCTTCCATCCACCCGAAGGGCGGCCTCCAGGATTCCGAAGCGGCTGCGCCGGGCCAGCCGCTCCACCAGGTCCAGGTCCTCCATCAGCGGCAACGGCCGAAAACCTCCCACCGCGCGATAGAGGGAAAGGGGGAGCAGCAGTCCCTGATCGCCATAGGGACGCTGAAGGCCGCGGCTGCGCAGGCCCACCAGGAGCCCCAGCAGCCCGAACAGCGGCCCCGAGGTAAGGGGCCCTCCAAGATCAGCCACCACCCGCAGCGGGAAGCACCACACCCGCGGCACCGGGGACTGCATCGCTCGGCCCACGGAGATCTGCCAGCCGGGCAGCAGCCGACCATCGGCGTGGAGCACCAGCAACCAGTCGCCATCGCAGTGGCGGGCGCCATGACGCAACTGCTGCCCCCGACCCGGTTCGCTGGCGAGCAACCGGGCCCCTGCCAGGCGAACAAGATCAGGCGTGCCATCGACACTGCCACCATCCACCACCAGCACCTCGTGCACCAGGGAGCCTGCGGCTCCCAGATCCGCCAGCAGCAGCGGCAGGCGGCTGGCTTCCTGACGCGCCGGAATCAGCACACTGAGCCGAGGCGGAGCCATCAGCACCAGGGCTCCAGATCGGCGAACCGATCGAGATCCGCCCTCTGGGCCAGCATCGGCGGCTGCAGGCCCAGGGCAGCGGCCACCTCCAGGGTGGACGCCAGCACCTGGTCAGTGCCCCAGGGGATGCCGGCCAGCAAGGAGGCCTGGAACGGCACCTGCTGGCCGATCAGCCAATAGCCACCATCGCAAGCCGGTCCGAGGAGCAGGGGCTGATCCTCCAGACGCTGGAAGGCATCGATCAGATCAGCCACCTCCAGGCCAGGAAGATCGGCACCGATCAACACCACCGCGCGGGCCTGGTCGCGGGCCGCCCATTGGAGCTGACGCTGCATCCGCACACCAAGGCTCCCCTCCCCCTGGAGCCGCAGGGTCACCGCAGCGAAGCCGGGGCATCCCCGCAGCCAGCGGGCTCCTGCCCGCTGGCCGGCACCGGCCAGGGCCAGCACCAGCCGGGCCCCGATCCGCCCAGCGGCCTCGGCCGCCACCTGCAGGGTGTGCTCCAGGAGCCGGGCCTGGATGCGGCTCGCCGGCACGACTCCGATCGACATCGCCAGACGGCGCTTGCAGCGGCCAGGGGCGGGCCAGCGGGCCAGCACCACCAGCTGGCGCTGCCCCTTGGGCCGTGCCCCTCCAAGGGAGCTCACCCCTGCCGGGGCAACTCAGCCGGCCGCACCGAGAGCAGGATCCGACGGTCACCGCGTCGGACCTGCAGCTGAAGCGGCTGGCCGACCCGCCCCTGATCAACGGCGAGCTGCAGCTGGGAGGGGTTCTGCACCGCCTTGCCCGCCACGGAATCGATCAGATCGCAGGCCCGCAGGCCCCCCTGGGCAGCAGGGCTGGCAGGAATCACTTCCACCACCACCACCCCGTTCACCTCAGGCAGGCGGCATTCCGCCGAGGTGGCATTGATCTCGCGCGCCAGCTGGGGGGTCAGGGATTGCAGCCGCACTCCGATGTAGGGGTGGGAGGCCCGACCCCGATCCAGGATCTGGGCGGCGATCGTGCGGGCCAGGTTGATCGGGATCGCAAAACTGAGACCTGCGCCGGGAGCCTTACGGATGGCGGTGTTGATGCCGATCACCTGACCGCGGTCGTTGATCAACGGCCCCCCACTGTTGCCTGGATTGACGGCGGCGTCTGTCTGCAGGTAGGGCACCCGCTGGCCCTCTCCCAGGGCATTGGTGCGCTGGATGGCGCTGATGATCCCAGCGGTGACCGTGTTGTCGAGACCGAGTGGATTACCGATGGCAATCGCCGTCTCCCCCGGCCGCACCCGGGAGGAATCCCCCAGGGGCGCCACCGGCAGCCCCTGGGCCACCACCTTGACCACCGCCACATCGGTCACGGGATCCCCACCGAGCACCTTGCCGTTGAAGCGCCGTCCATCCGGGAGGGTCACCTCCACCTCAGCGGCACCCTCCACCACATGGGCATTGGTGAGCACCACCCCATCGGAGCGGGTGATGAAGCCGGATCCCTGGCCCTGCTGCTGCTGGATCGAGGGCCCTGATCCGAACAGACCGCCCAGCGGATTGACCACCTGCTTGGTGGTGTCGATCCGCACCACCGAAGGACCGACCCGGGCGACAGCATCAACGATCAGATTGCTGCCACTGGCCAGGGGTGTGCCGGCAGGGGCGTCGCTGACGCGGGCAGGATCACCGCCGCCCCGTTGCTGACCCGGCAGGGTGAAATTGCAGCCCCCGAGGCCGATCCCCAAGGCAAGGACCAGGCCGGACCGGGCGATGCACCGGAGCGGGGTCTGGGGGGGGAAGCGGCGGAAAGGCATGGGACGACCTGATTGCCGGCGGCGGCATGGTTCATTAAAGACCCTTCCAGCCGACGGCACTGCGTATATTCAGCACCCGTGCAAGGTCGGGTCGGTGCGCCAGGGACAGGAACTGTGGCACCAGGTCCAGCAGGCCCTGCAGGCCAACCTGAGCAAGCCGACGTTCGAGACCTGGATCCGGCCGGCCCAGTGCTCCAGCTTCGAGGCCGGCCGCCTTGAGCTCGTGGCCCCGAACAGCTTTGCCTGCGGCTGGTTGCACAAGAACTACCTGAGCACCATCGCCGCCCTGGCGACGGAGATCTCCGGCCAGCGGGTGGAGGTGACCGTGGTCACGGCCCTGGCGGAGGAGGGGGCCCGCTCCACCCCCGATGGCAGCGAGGCTGCCCGGGGGGAGGCGAAGGCCGCGGGCGGCGGCGGCGAACAGCTCCCGGGTGAGGGGTCTCTCCCGGGCCGACGGGCCACCGGGGAGGCGGCCCGCAAGTTGATCCCGGGACTCAATCCCCGATACGTGTTCAACCGCTTCGTTGTCGGCCCGAACAGCCGCATGGCCCATGCGGCTGCCCTGGCCGTGGCGGAATCACCAGGCCGGGAATTCAACCCGTTGTTCCTCTGTGGCGGTGTCGGCCTCGGCAAAACCCACCTGATGCAGGCCATCGGCCATTACCGCCTGGAGATCGACCCAGATTCCAGGGTCTTCTATGTGTCCACTGAATCGTTCACGAACGATCTAATTCAGGCGATCCGGAAGGACAACATGCAGAGTTTCCGGGATAAATACCGGGCCGCGGATCTGATTCTTGTCGACGATATTCAGTTCATCGAAGGCAAGGAATACACCCAGGAAGAGTTCTTTCATACCTTCAATGCTCTCCATGAGGCCGGGCGCCAGATTGTGATCGCCTCCGACCGTCCGCCTAGCCAGATCCCGAGGCTGCAGGAGCGTCTGATCTCACGGTTCTCGATGGGGCTGATCGCTGACATCCAGGTACCGGACCTGGAAACCCGCATGGCGATCCTGCATAAGAAAGCGGAGCAGGAACGGATGCGCCTGCCCCGGGATCTGATCCA
>JBEINY010000060.1:0-12312 GCA_040377855.1 Prochloraceae cyanobacterium
AAGTGATGCACGAGCGCAATGCCCACAACTTCCCCCTCGACCTCGCCGCTGCTGATGCCACCCCCGTGGCTCTGACGGCTCCCGCCATCGGCTGAGTCTTCCGACTCAACCAAGCTCAATGGGCCCCGAGGGGCCCTTTTTTTGTGGCCGGAGCACGACGCAACCCCAGCAACGGTCCTGGGTGTCTGGGTAGGCTCCAACGAACGGTCTTGGTCCATGGGCAGCAGCTTCGGGAAGCTCTTTCGCATCAGCACCTTCGGCGAATCCCACGGCGGCGGCGTTGGTGTGATCATTGATGGCTGCCCGCCCCGGCTGGCTCTGGATCTGGAGGCCATTCAGCACGAACTCGACCGCCGCAAACCCGGCCAGAGCAGGATCACCACCCCCCGCAAGGAGGACGATCGTGTCGAGATCCTCAGCGGCCTACTGGATGGGGTGACCCTCGGCACACCGATTGCCCTGGTCGTGCGCAACAAGGACCAGCGCCCCCAGGACTACAGCGAGATGCAGGTGGCCTTTCGGCCCTCCCACGCCGATGCCACCTATCAGGCGAAATACGGCATCCAGGCCCGCAGTGGGGGCGGCAGGGCCTCAGCGCGCGAAACCATCGGGCGGGTGGCCGCCGGAGCGATCGCGAAGCAACTGCTGGCACGAACCCACGGCACCGAGGTGATCGCCTGGGTGAAGCGGATTCACGACCTCGAAGCGACGATTGACCCCGATCAGGTCAGTCCCGAAGCGGTGGAATCGACCATCGTGCGCTGCCCGGATCCAGCCATGGCCGAGCGGATGATCGAACGGATCGAGGCGATCGGCCGCGAGGGTGATTCCTGTGGCGGCGTGATCGAATGCGTCGTGCGGCGCCCCCCGGTGGGGCTCGGGATGCCGGTGTTCGACAAATTGGAAGCCGATCTGGCGAAGGCGGTGATGTCGTTGCCGGCCACGAAGGGGTTTGAAATCGGCTCCGGCTTCGGCGGCACCCTGCTCAAGGGCAGCGAGCACAACGACGCTTTCCTGCCCACCGCCGACGGGTCCCTGCACACCGCCACCAACAATTCCGGTGGCATCCAGGGCGGCATCAGCAATGGCGAAGCGATCGTGATCCGGGTGGCGTTCAAACCCACCGCCACGATCCGCAAGGCCCAGGCCACGATCGATGCCAGCGGTGCCGCCACCACCCTGGAGGCCAAGGGCCGCCACGACCCCTGTGTGCTTCCCCGGGCCGTGCCGATGGTGGAAGCGATGGTGGCCCTGGTGCTGGCCGATCACCTGTTGCGGCAGCAGGGCCAATGCAGCCTGCTCTGAACCTGGGCGAATCCCCTCAGGGGGATGGCCTGAGCAGGCCGACGACCTGAGGATCGAGCACCCCGGGCGCCACGAACAACGACTGCCCCAGGGCAACGGCATCAACCCCGGCGGCCAGCCAGGGGGCGACGTCAGCCGGGCCGAGGCCCCCGGCCGCGATGCAGAACGGCAGCCCCCCCAGGGGTGATCGCAGGCTGGCCCAGTAGCCGGCACCGAGGGTGCGGGCGGGGAAGAGCTTCACGATCGAGGCGCCCCAACGGCGGGCCTGATGCACCTCGGTGGGGGTCATCACCCCAGGCACGAGCACGAGGCCCAGGGCTGCGGCGCGGACCAACAGGGCCTGATCAAGCACCGGCGACACCGCGTAGGCGAAGCCGGCCGCAACCACCGACTCAAGGGCCTCGATCGCCACGATCGAGGCCGCACCGAACTGCAAAGCCGGGAACGTGCGCCGCAATTGAAGGCATCCCGGCAACCAGGCCGGATCATGGTTCCAGGCGATCTCCACATGCACAAAGCCCACCGCCGCCAGGTCGGCAACGATGGGGATCAAGGTGGTGGGGTCGGGGGATCGCAGCACCGCCAATAGCGGTGAACGTTGCAACGACTGCCTGAAGGAGGCGGCTGCGGAAGCAACCGCCGCAGGGAGTGCCGTGGGGGGCGTGATCTCAGACGTATTCAGCCACCGTGACGTTGCGCTGGATCAGCAGCTCCTGGAACTGCTCGGCATCCACCGTCTCCTTCTCAACCAGCAGATCAGCCAGTTCATCGAGCACGGCCCGGTTGCTGGTGAGCACCTCGGTGGCACGGCGATAGGCCACCGACACGAGATCTGAGACCTCCTCATCGATGGTGGCGGCGGTGTCCTCGGAGAAGTCACGCTCAGCGGCGATGTCGCGGCCGAGGAACATGCCGCCCTGGGAGCGGCCCAGGGCAATCGGTCCAAGCCGATCGCTCATGCCGAAGCGGGTAATCATCTGGCGGGCGACCCGGGCCACCTGCTGCAGATCGTTGGAGGCACCGGTGGTGACCTCATCGGCTCCGTAGACGATCTCCTCGGCAACGCGACCGCCAAGGGCCACCGCCATCTGGTTCTGGAGGTAGGAACGGGAATAGAGACCCGACTCCATGCGCTCCTCACTGGGGGTGAAGAAGGTGAGGCCACCGGCCTGACCCCGGGGAATGATGCTGATTTTCTGGACCGGGTCGTAGTCGGGCATCAGGGCACCGACCAGGGCATGACCGGCCTCGTGATAGGCCACCAGGCGCTTGCGCCGCTCACTCATGACGCGGTCCTTCTTCTCAGGGCCTGCCATCACCCGCTCAATCGCGTCGTTGACCTCATCCATGGAGATCTCGGTGAGCTGGCGACGGGCCGCCAGAATCGCCGCTTCGTTGAGGAGGTTGGAGAGATCGGCCCCGGTGTAACCGGGGGTGCGACGGGCCACCTTGTCGAGATCGACATCCTTGGCGAGGGTCTTGCCCCGGGCATGGACACCGAGGATCTGCAGACGGCCGCTGTAGTCGGGACGATCAACCACCACCTGACGGTCGAAACGACCCGGACGCATCAAGGCCGCGTCCAGCACATCGGGCCGGTTGGTGGCCGCCACGATGATGATGCCGTTGTTGCCCTCGAAACCATCCATCTCGGTAAGGAGCTGGTTGAGGGTCTGCTCCCGTTCGTCGTTGCCACCACCGAGGCCGGCACCCCGCTGACGGCCCACCGCATCGATCTCGTCGATGAACACGATGCAAGGCGCATTCTTTTTGGCCTGCTCGAACAGGTCACGGACGCGGGAGGCACCGACGCCGACGAACATCTCCACGAACTCTGAGCCGGAGATGGAGAAGAAGGGCACCCCGGCCTCACCGGCCACGGCCTTGGCCAGGAGGGTCTTGCCAGTGCCGGGAGGGCCCACCAGCAGCACCCCCTTCGGAATCTTGGCGCCGACGGCCGTGAAGCGATCGGGGTTCTTGAGGAAATCCACCACCTCGGTGAGCTCGAGCTTGGCCCCCTCAATGCCAGCCACGTCGCCGAAGGTGACCTGGGTCTGGGGCTCCATCTGCACCCTGGCCTTGCTCTTCCCGAAGCTCATGGCCGGGTTGCCACCGCCGCCCTGGGCACGACGCAGCAGGAAGAAGAGCCCCCCCAGCAGCAGCAGGGGGAAGATCAGACTGGCCACGGCCTGTTGCCAGGCGGCGGGCTCCCGACTCGGCTGGACGGCGATGTCCACCTTGTGGTCGTTGAGGATCTTGAGCAGATCCTTGTCAGGAGCCAGGTTGACCACGGCGCGACGGCCGTCGTTCTCGATCACCTGGGCGGTGCCCCGGTCGGGGGAGATCACCACCCTCGACACGTCGTTTTCCTGAACGGCCTCCACAAAGTCGCTGTAGCGCATGGTGCGCGGCGCATTCGCCGGATCGGGACGGTCCAGGAAGGCTGTTCCCACCGCGATCACCACGATCGCCAGGAGGACGTAGAGCCCTGCGTTGCGCCAGCGCTTTTTCAACGCCCTCTCTCCAAAGTGATCAATGAAGGAATGTTAACCGGCCCGGAGCGGATTCCCCGGGTCAGGCCTCGGAGGCCGACCGCAGCACCTCGACGACGCTGCGGAAGGCGAACCACTCTGGGATCTCCTCGCCGCCGCGCAGCATCTGCCGGAACTGGGTGCCGCTCAGCTTCTTCACATGCAGGCCTCGGGCCTCGGCATGCTCGGCGGTGACATAGCCCTCCTCAGCCGTGTAGACGAGGTTGAGGGAGGGCACCGTCTCCATGCCCAGCTCGGTGGCGTTGTCGCGGGCAAAATCCTGGGCCTGATAAGGGCCGTAGAAGTCGTCGCCGGTGAGCGACGACTTGCAACCGGCCATGTCGCGGCCAATGATGAAGTGGGTGCAGCCGTAGTTCTTACGGATGATCATGTGCTGCAGGGCCTCGCGAGGGCCGGCCATGTGCATCGAATAGGGCAGGTAGGCCCAGCGGATGCGCGGATTATTCACCTCGGCGGCCAGACGCTCATAGGTCTGGAAGCGCACGTTCCCGGCAATGTCGTCGTCCTGGGTGGGGCCACAGGTGGGGTGCACCAACACCACCGCCTCCCCACTGACGTTGGTGGCATCCAGGGCTCTGGTGAAGAGCTCGTAGTGGGCGCGATGGATCGGGTTGCGGCACTGAAAGGCCACCACGTCCTGGCCGGCGGGCAGGGTCTGGCGGACCTGGGCCGGGGTGCGGCAGGGGAACACCCGCTCCGGCAGGGCCAGGCCCTGGATCCGACCACCCAGATAGAAGCGCCCGCGCTCGGTGGCGATCATCCGCACCGCCGGGTGCTCGAGTGAGGTGGTGCCGTAGCAGCCCTGGGCCTCCCTCACCTTGTCGGGCTCCCAGCTGCTTTCCACCGTCATCACCGCCAGGTCCTGGCCGCGGTAGGTGAGCAGCAGGCGATCCCCGACGGCAATCGAAGCGTCGTCGGTGTCCATCACGATCGGCAGGCCGAACAGCAGGCCGCTGGTGGTGCGATGGCCGCTGACCACGGCGTCGTAGTCCTCCTGATGCATGAAGCCACGCAGCGGCGAGAACCCGCCCACCACCAGCAGTTCCACATCGCAGGCATTGCGATCGCTGCACTCGATCACCCGATCCACCCCCGCCCGGACCGAGGCCTGCTCAGCCTCCGGCACCAGCAGGTCCACGAGGCTGCCGCCATGGGGCGCGATCAGCCCCTGGGGGGTGGTACTGGCAGCGATCGACGTCATCGAGGCGAGCAACAAAGGTGGGGCAATTCTCCCAGACCGGCCAGGCCAGCCCCCTTGAAGCCCCACAAAAAAGGGGGCCCAGGGCCCCCATCCGGTCGCTGCATCCGTGATGGCAGCGCTATCGATCAACCGCTGGGATTCAGACGGTGTCGAGGCGGCCGTAGAGCTGGCCGGTGACCTTCACATCCACGGGGGTCTTGCCACCCATGTCGGAGTCGGAGGGCTGGATGGCGGTGAACACGCCGGCGAACTCGCCGGTGCCGGCATCGACCTTGGTGATCGAGAAGCTCATCGTGCCGGTGCCATCGACGTAGCGCTTGACGTTCTCCTTGATCAACTCCTCATCGTCGCCGGCGGGCACCAGGCCGACAGCACTGCTGTAGCCGGTGGTCAGACCACGACCCTTGGGATCAAGGAAGTTGCTGGTGCGGTAGCTGGGGGTGCGGTACTGACCACTGAAATCGGAGCTGGGGCTGATGCCGGACCCTTCAGAGGTGGCCACCAGTTCCTTGCTGGAGAAGGTGAAGGGCACCTCCTCACCACCGGGCAGAAGCACGGTGATGGGCTGGAAATCGATCCCCCCGAGTTCGGTGAAGGTGAGCTGATTTCCGGCAAGGGTCAGGTCGCCGTAAACCTGGTCAAGGCTGGAGGTGTAGCGGGTCAGGATCTTGCCGGCCACGAACTGGGCCTCCTGCCGTTTGTTGGTGGGCTCACCCTTCACGAACACTTCCGTGGGGTGCAGGCAGATCTCGCGCAGCTGATAGCGGCTGGAGCCATCGAGGGCAATGGAGCCCCGGGCCGAATCCGGCAGGGTCGGGCAGTCGTTGGCCAGGCCGGTGTTGTGAATGTCGTCGTAGGTGAGGCTGGCCCGATCCACAGCCTTGGCACCACCGCCACACGCGGTCACCAGGGACAGGCACAGCGCCAGCACGAGGGCCAGCAGAGGACGGAAACGCATGGGTAAGGGCCGCACGGGCAGGGGTCGGAAGTGCGCCTGAAGCGGATCCTACCGGTGTCGAAAGCCAATTCCGGGTAGCATGTCGCGGCTCTCAACAACCTGTATGCGGGAGCTGCGAACCCCTTTCCAAGCGCCCCTCCCGTCGCCCCTCCGATGACTGAATTCAGGCCCGCTGGAACCGGCGATGCCCAGGACCTTCAACCGCTTCATCCCGGGCAACAGGAGCGCCTCGATGGCGTCTTGCGGGATCTGGAGCAGCTGGCCGCCGAGCTCGATGGCCAGCCGGAGGCCCTGCTGCTGCTGCTTCGCCAGATCGAGCACCTGCACCGCTCGATCCAGGACGGCCCCTTCCGCGGCAGCCTGCCGGCGGATCGCAATCAACTGTTCAACCTGCTGCAGAACATGGAGCGCAGCGGTGGCTGGCCCTACATCCCCAGGCTGCAGCTGCGCACCTTCATGGACCTGCTCCAACGGGACAACGACGACCCGATCAATTCCCTGGCAGCCTGATCTCGGGCAAAACGGCTTCTGACGTACCGCTGTTGCCGATGCGGGAAAGCAGGCCATCGAGGAGCCAGTGGGCCACGGCCAGCTTTCTGGCCAGGGGAATCACCAGGGGCTCAGGGTCTGCCCCGAGCAACCAGCCCTGGTTGCTGGCACTGGCGAAACCGCCACCGTCCCGATCGATCGGATTGACAAACATCAGGTCGCAGCCCTTGCGCTTCCATTTGGCCAGGCCCTGCGGGAGGGCATCCCCGCTCTGGGCCGCGAAACCGAGAATCACCTGCTCCGGCCAGGGTTGGGAGGGCTCCTCCCCTGATCGCGCCAGGCGCCGCCGCTCCACCAGGGCCGCGAGCAGGTCGGGAACGGGCTCCCAGCCCCCCTCCAGCGACCGCTCCAGTTCGTGCTTGCTGAGCTTGTGGTTGAGAGGAGCCCGGCGGCGGTGATCGGCAACCGCGGCCGCCATCGCGATCGCATCGACCCTGGGCTGGAGTTCCGCCAGGACCCCCTCCATCTCGGCAGCGGTTTCGACCGGATGGAGCGCCAGGCCGCCCAGGAGCTCGGCACCAACGCCAAGGGGACCGTGAACAAGATCCACCGTGGCCCCCCGCAGGCGTGCCGCCTGGGCCAGGGACACCCCCATCAGGCCGGTGCTGCGGTTGGTGAGACAGCGGGCCGGATCGAGGGGTTCCCGGGTCGGGCCGGCCGTCACCAGCAGCCGCTTGCCGGTCCAGTCGCGCCGGCAACCGCGGCTTCGCACCGATTCCAGGGCCAGCTCCAGCTCCCAGGGTTCGACCATGCGGCCATCGCCGCGCCGATCACAGGCCAGCAGCCCCCGGCCGGGGTCGAGGGCCAGCACCCCGTGCATCGCCTGGAGCAGTTCCCAGTTGCGGCGAACCCCTGGTGACTCCCACATCGCTGTGTTCATGGCAGCCGCTGCCACCACGGGGGCCTCGCAGGCCAGCAGGATGCTCGCCAGCAGGTTGTCCGCGAGGCCCTGGGTCCAGCGGGCCAGGCTGGTGGCGCTCAGGGGAGCCACCAGCACCAGCTCAGCCCATTCCGCCAGTTCGATGTGGAGGGGGCGCGGCTCCCGGTGGCTCCACTGATCAGCATCGAGGTGGCAGGGATGGCGGCTGAGACAGGCCAGGGCCACCGGCGACACCAACCGGGCAGCGCTCTCGGTGAGCACACAGCGCACCAGGGCTCCACGCTTGACGAGAGCACTGACCAGCAAGGGCACCTTGACGGCGGCGATGCTGCCGGTCACGGCCACCAAAATCCTGCAGCCGGCGAGGGGGTCCCCGGGTACCGCCGCAGCGGTTTCAGAGGAAGATTCAGAAATCAAGCGGCCATGGGCAGGAGACTCCGGCGGGCGCAACCCTGCAGGCGAGGTTGGAAGAGAGGGAGAACAATCGGCAGAGGGCCCAAGGGTTCGAGCCCCTCAGTCCTCGTCGAAGGGTTCCTGATCCACCAGATGGACGTAGGGCCTGACCAGCTCAGGGCGATGGATCGCCAGGGAGCGCAGCAGATGCCAGTCCTGGAGGCCCGCGAAGGGGGTGGGGTAGTCATCCTCCTCGAGTCGCTGGGCCAGGGCATCGATCTGGGCCTCATCAAAGGCCTCGAGCTGCTCGGGCGTGATCAGGGGCGCAGAGGGAGCTGATCCGATGGACCCCCTGGGAGAAGACTGTGATGCGGCGGACTGGGACACGAAGGGCTCACTGACGGCCGACAACGGCAAACTAGCGATGATAAGTTTCTGGCACGAGGGGAATTAGCTCAGCTGGTAGAGCGCTGCGATCGCACCGCAGAGGTCAGGGGTTCGAGTCCCCTATTCTCCATGCCCCCATTGGATCCTGGTCTCGGCCGTGGATGCCTGGCCAGCCCAGCCCAGCACAACCTTGACGTCCGTTTGACACAGTTGCGATCAAGCCGGTCACAACTCAGTCACACCTGCCTGGGAAGGTTGCCGCGTCGACCCAATAACGACCGCAATCAGCCATGGCACCCCTAGCCCCTTCCATCCTCCCGAGCTCCCAGCGCCCGCCGGCCTCGCCGCGGCCACCACGCCCCACCCCCCTGCCCGTGAACCTGGTCGGAACGGACAATGACGACACCCTGGTGGGCGACGCCGGCAACAACGTCTATTCCTCCGGCGCCGGCAACGACATCCTCCTGGCATCCGCCGGTGATGACAGCTTCAGTGGTGGGGCCGGCATTGACGTGCTGGATTACTCCAGGGTGAATGCCGATCTCACCTTCAGCCGAGGCGGCGTGCTCAGCAAATCAGGGGGCATGGGCACCGACCGCATCACGGCCTTTGACATTGAGGTGATCCGGGCGAATCCGAATAGGATCAACACCATCGACGGCGCCACGGGCACGACGGCCTGGCTCAATGTCAACCTGGCCACCAAAAGTCTGGTGATCAACAATCTTCCGGGTATCGGCAGCGCCAGCCTGACGGTTGAGAATTTTCAGAATGTCAATGGCAGCGACAATGCCGACATCATCGTGGGTGATGACAAGGCCAACGTGCTGAATGGTCTGGGAGGAAACGACACCATCAGTGGCGGTGGCGGCGATGACACGCTCATCGGCTCCAGTGGTTCCGACTCCTACAGCGGCGGGCTCGGCTTTGACACCCTCACGTACAGAACCCAGACCCAGGGGGTGACCCTCGTGCGCGGCGGCACCATCATCAAGGGCGATGGATCCGTTGACACGATCACCGACTTTTCCGTTGAAGCGATTGAAGGGGCCCAGGGAAAGACCAACACCATCGACGGCAGCACGGGCGTGACGGCTTCAATCGCCGTTGATCTCTCGAAAAACAGCCTCCAGATCAACAATTTACCCGTCATCGGCACCGCCTCCCTGGTGGTGAGGAACTTCACCGATGTCAAAGGCTCTGAGAATGCCGACACGATCATCGGCAGTGCCGCTGCCAACAAACTTGTGGGTGGGGGCGGCCAGGATCGCCTCACCGGCCTGGGTGGCGCCGACCTCCTCACCGGCGGCAGCGGCAATGACACGTTCGTCTTCGGGAAAGGGGATTCCAAGCTGATGGGCATGGATTGGATCACCGACCTGCAAATCGGCTCCGATGTGATTGATTCCTTTGTCCGGGCTGGCTCGGTTCAGACCCTGGGAACCGTGAGCAGCCTCACGGGTGCTGCCATCGGCCAGTTGCTGAATGGCCAGACCTTCAGGGCCGACACTGCCGCCTCCTTCACCTTGGGCACCGGCAGTGCCACACGCACCTTCCTGGCGTTCAACGACGATCGCTTCGGCTTTCAGGCCGATCGCGACGGCCTCGTTGAAATCACCGGATACAGCGGTCAGCTGAGCCAGCTGCAGGTGGTGTAATCACCGATCCCCAGGCTGAGCCCCGGGTGAACCCTGGGCTCAGCTCACCTATTGTCCGGGGCTGCTGAGGGGCGCTAGACCCCACGCCTGTTGCGATGACCTGGAACGACGAGGCCGAGGCCAAGCTCAAGGAGGTGCCTTTCTTCGTGCGGCCAGCCGTACGCAAGAGGATCGAGGCCATGGCCCGCGAGGCCGGACTCGAGACCATCGATGCGGCATTTTATGCCCAGGCGAAAGCCCAATTCGGCCAAAAATGAGTGCTTGTACGGATAGCACTCCCGCACAGGCCAGCGCTAATAGCCTCCTGGTGCGGTAAAAGGGATGATCGACCATCCCCTCCCCGATGAGCCAGTCCAAACGTGAGCAGGTGGTGAGCCACCTGCGCTACATCCGTCAGGAGCTCCGGGAGATGCATCAGGGCGTCATGGACGACGGCCTGCTGCCGGAAGCTGGTGAGGTCAGGGGCGTGATGGCCCAGATGGAAGCGCTCCTTGAACTGCTGGAGGGCAAGGGCTCCCGTAAATCGAAGGACGGCGATGGCTGATTGACACCGTGGCCCGCCTGCAGCAGACCCGCTTTCACCGCAGCATTGACCAGGCCTGGTCGCGACTCGAGCGCTGGGCCACCAACCCCTGGCGCCGGCTGTCTCTGCTGCTGATCGTGCTCCTGGCCAGCTTCGTGGTGGGCACCCAGGCGGGAGCGATCACGGGTGTGGCCGCTGCCCTTGATCCCCTGATGGCGCTGCTTGCCGTGGCGCTGATCGAACTGGCCATCCGGGTCCGACCGGCCCTGCTGGCACGGCCTGATTCGAAGCTGAAACTGGCCCTGCTGGACATGATGCGGATCGGCCTGCTTTATGGCCTGTTGATCGAAGGCTTCAAGCTGCTCTGAGGCCTGAGGGGTGCCCTCATCGGGGCGAGACCTCACTGGCGGCCATCAGATACAGCAGGGCCATGCGAATCGGGATGCCGTTGCACACCTGCTCCTCCACCAGGCAGCGGCCGGGATCATCGAGCAGGGCTCCGCTCATCTCCACACCGCGGTTCACGGGTCCAGGGTGCAGCACGGGCACCCCTGGGGCACAACAACGCTCCAGGCGGGTGTGGCTGAGCCCGTAGAGGCGGTGGTAGGTGTCGAGGCTGGTGAGCAGGTTCTGGTGCATGCGCTCCTTCTGCAACCGAAGGGTCATCACCGCATCAGCCCCCTCGAGGGCCCGGTCGAGATCGCGGCAGAGGCGCAGAGGGCCCCGTTCTGCCACCGGATCGCGGGCCTGGCCCGGGGGAGGGGCGGAAACAAAATCGGCGAAGGCATCAGGCAGCAGGGTGGTGGGTCCACAGAGCACCACCTCGGCGCCGCAGGCGGTGAGGGCCCAGAGGTTTGATCGGGCCACGCGGGAATGGAGCACGTCGCCCACAATCACGATCCGCCTCCCCCGCAGGGCTGCGGGCTCCGGAGCCTGCGGCGCGAAGTGGCGCGCGAGGGTGAACAAATCGAGCAGACCCTGGCTCGGGTGACTGTGGAGCCCATCTCCGGCATTGAGCACGGCCACGTTGTCACCGCATCGCTCCAGATCCCTCGCCAGGGCGGCCGGCACCCCGGCACAACGGTGACGGACCACCAAGAGCTCGGCCCCCATGGCCACGTAGGTGCGGGCCGTATCGAGCAGGCTCTCGCCCTTGGTCAGGGAGCTTGAGGAAGGGGAAAAACTCTGCACATCAGCTGAAAGCCGCTTGGCCGCGAGCTCGAAGCTGCTGCGGGTACGGGTGCTGGGCTCGAAGAAGAGGCTGGTCATCAACCGCCCCTGCAGGGCAGGCAACCTGCCTCCGCCACGGGAGGGGAGGGCCCGGAACCGCTGAGCCAACTCCAGCACGGTGGCGTAGTCCTGGAGGGAAAAAGCCGCCAGATCGAGCACATGGCGGTGGGACCAGTCGCTCAAGGGCTACGGGGGTGCACAGTCTCAGGGTAGGGGCTGTGGGAATCGAGCCACAGCGAAGCCAGGGAGATCGAAGCCCTGGGCGGGCGATCCCCCCGGGCACGGCGACTGACCGAACGGCTGGCCCGCAGGTACCACCGCCAGGGCAGGTTCCGGGCCTCGCGAATGCCGATCCGACCCGCCTGCATCACCAGCGGTAGCGAGGAGACCGCCCCAGCCTTCTGCATCCAAGCCTGAAACGACGCAGGTCGTGGCGAGATCCACAGCCCCTGCGCGCACGCTGATGGCCGGCGATCATCCCGCCGATCAATCCCGTAGCGCTGCGCCAGGAGACCCTGAGCAACCCCCCCCCCGGTTTCAGGAAAGATGTCACTCCTTGGCCGCCACTCAGGCTGCCTGGATTAATGGTAGCTCGAGGATCGGATCAGGCTCCTCGGTTGGCTTGTTGATCCACACGTCTGCCGGCTGACTCCAGCAGCGCGTGTGTCGGCTCCAG
>JBEINY010000024.1:0-27734 GCA_040377855.1 Prochloraceae cyanobacterium
CAGGGCCTGTTCCAGGCCAATTCGTTCACCATCGATGATGTGCTGGCGCAGGCGCTGATCGAGCGGAAGATCCGCCAGGGACGGCCCACTCTGGCGAGCCTCCTTCGCGGACACCCCTTCAAACAGGGTGGTCAGCACCGTAAGGGGGTCATAGGTGCAGACAGCTCCCCTGGCCACGGCCTCCTGCACAGGCATCTCCGCTGAACATCCATCAAAGCGGCGGCGATCGAAGATGAGATCACGACAGATGGTCTGTTGCTCTTCCGAGATTCGGGCCAAGGGCAGAATCTTGGCGGGGCTGATGATCGCAGCATCAAGGCCGGCTTCACAACAATCGTGCAGAAAGACTGAATTCAGCACAATGCGTGCGGCCGGAGAAAGGCCAAAGCTGACATTGCTGACCCCCAGAAGCACGTGGACACCCGGCAGCTGGGTACGAATGCGACGAATCGCCTCAAGGGTTTCCAATCCATTGACGCGATCCTCCTCAATTCCGGTAGAAATCGGCAGGGCCAGGGGGTCGTAGAAGATTTCGTGGGCCGGGATCCCAAATTCAAGGGCATCTCGGTAGGCGCGCTGGGCAATCGCAAACTTGCGCTCAGCCGTTCGGGCCATTCCCTCTTCATCGATCGTGCCGATCACAACGGCGGCGCCGTAGCGACGGGCCAATTCGAGCACCTTGAAAAAGCGCTCATCGCCATCCTCGTAGTTGGTAGAGTTAAGAATGCATTTGCCGCCTGCCAGCTTCAGACCCGCCTCCATCTTCTGCCATTCAGTTGAATCCAGCATCAATGGAAGATTGACATTCGTCACGAGGCGACTGACCAACTCATGCATATCACGCTCCCCATCTCGACCCACGTAATCAACGTTAACGTCAAGAATATGGGCGTTTTCTTTGAGCTGGCCCCTGGCAATTGCCACCAGGCCATCCCAATCCTCCTGATTGAGAAGTTCGCGAACCTTCTTGGATCCGCTGGCATTCAATCGCTCTCCAATGATCAGGAATGAATTGTCCTGGTGATAGGGAGTGATCCCATACAGGGAGGCTGCTGCTGGCTCGTAGGCCAGGGGTGGACGGCTCTGTTGTTCTGCTGGACGACGGACTGCCCTTGGAGCCGGGTGCATCTCGGAGGCCAGCTGGGCGAGGGCTCCAATGTGGGTGGGCGTCGTGCCACAACAGCCACCGATCACCTGGACACCGAGATCTTCGATGAAATGCAGGAGCTGCATCCGCATTTCGATCGGTGTCAGTCGGTAGTGGGCAACACCACCAACATTTTCAGGCAATCCGGCGTTGGGAATGCAACTGACAACAAAAGGCGAATGGGCACTGAGGTAACGGATGTGTTCCTTCATCTGCTCAGGACCCGTGGCGCAGTTGAGCCCCAGCACATCGATCGGGAAGGGTTCAAGAATCGCCAGCACAGCTGCGATATCAGAACCGACCAGCATGGTGCCAGTGGTTTCCATCGTCACCGACACCATCAGGGCCCGCCGTTGACCGGTGCTGGTGAAAGCCTGTTCGATGCCCTGCAGTGCCGCCTTGATCTGGAGCACGTCCTGGCAGGTTTCCACGATCAGCAGATCGACATCGCCGGCGATCAATCCCTCGGCCTGCTCCTGAAACGAAGCCTTCATCGTGTCGAAATCGATGTGGCCCAGGGTCGGAAGTTTGGTGGTGGGACCCATGGATCCAGCCACAAAGCGTGGCTTTTCCGGGGTGCTGAATTCCACCGCCATGGCCTTCGCAAGCTCGGCCGCCCGCTTGTTCAGGGCAAAGGCCTGATCCTCTAGGCCGTATTCCGCCAACACGATCGATGCGGCACCGAAGGTGTCGGTTTCGATCACATCACACCCCACCTCCAGAAACTGGCGATGCACGGCCTGGACCGCATCGGGCCGGGTGACCACCAATTGCTCATTGCAGCCCTCCAGGGCTGGGCCGCCGAAATCGTCGGCGGTGAGATCCATCAATTGCAGCGATGTGCCAGTGGCTCCGTCAAACACCAGCACCGGTCGATCCGGATGATGCAACCGATCCAGAAAGGCCGATGGGAAGGGTTGGGCTGGGACGGTCCTGGCCTCGTGCTGCACCGCTGCCGTCCCCATCGCCATTCTTCCTACAGCCCGCCACTCTAAAAACCCATCGTCTCCAGGCGGCGAGGTGGGGCGGGCCTGGAGCTACCCATCAATGCGGATACGGCTCACCCAGTGCTCGTAGGCCGGGTCACGCCCCTCGGTGATCGCGGTCAGGCGCTCCCGGATCGCATCCATCACGGGCCGCTCGGTGGCGAGGTCGGTGGTTTCGACCCGGCGCACGGGGGTGACCCGGGCCGCCGTACCGCTCAGAAACACCTCATCGGCCACGAACAGCTCCGTCTTGTCGACCGCCCGCTCCTGCACCGGGATGCCCATGGCGCCGGCCAGGGTAAGGATGCTGGAGCGGGTGATTCCCTCCAGGATGTCCTGCTCAACCCCGGGGGTGATCAGAACGCCATCGCGGACGATGAACAGATTCATGCCGCTGGCCTCACTGACCTTGCCGCGGCTATTGAGCAGCAGGGCCTCATCGAAACCACTGCGCACCGCCTCGGTCTTGGCCAGGGAGCTGGTGATGTAGGCACCGCTGATCTTGCCCCGCAGGGGCAGGGAACGGTCTTCCTGGCGCGTCCAGCTGCTGATGCGACAGCTGACCCCCTCCGGTGAGAGGTAATCCCCGAGCTCGATGCCGTAGATCAGGAAGTCGGTCTCGATGTCGTGGAGGCGGGGAGCGATCCCCAGATCCGAGGTGTAGACGAAGGGCCGCAGATAGATCGGACAGGTGGGCTTGTTGGCGAGCAGGAAGGCCCGGATCGCATCGTGAATCGTCTCCTCCGGCAGGTCCGCCAACAGCAGCCGAGCACTCTGACTGAGGCGCCGGGCGTGTCGATCGGCACGGAACAGGAGGATTTCTCCTGGGTCGCTGGGATTCGGAATGGCCCGCATGCCTCCGAAGGCACCGGTGCCGTAGTGCAGAGCATGGGTGGCCACCGAGATCGTGGCCTCGGCGAATGGCACGCATCGGCCGCCGAACCAGGCGTAGGGGAGAAACTGATGCATCTGGCTTCGGCGTCGCAGGCGGGCGAAACGGAATGGACCCGTTGCCCGATCTTCTCACCGCAGCCATCAGGATGGGGTGATGCATCGTCTTGCCGCCGTCCCAGGTGCCGGCCCGTCCGGCGAACCGGAGGCCTTCATTGAGCAGCCAGCAGCGCCGGTGGTGGTGCTCAGCAGCGCCGACACCGATCTCGCCACCATCGCCTCGGTGCTCGACGCGGAGCCGGGGTTGCTGGGCTGTGACTTGAGGGCCCTGAACCTGGCTGCCCTCAGCCATCCAGCCCTGATCGACCACTACCTGCGCACCACCCTCGCCACCACGAGGGTGGTGGTGGTGCGACTGCTGGGGGGCAGAGGTCACTGGAGCTACGGCCTTGAGGCCCTCGATCGCTGGTCCCGGGAGACCCCGGGCCGTCAGCTGCTGGTGCTCGCCGGAACCGCCGATGAAGAACGGAGCCTGGCCGAACTCAGCTCCGTGGCCCCCTCCCTGGCCCTCGGTCTGGCCCGCTGCTTCCGGGAAGGGGGCCCTGACAACATCCGGCTCATTCTCCGGTGTCTGGATCGCCTGATCGTCGATGGCAGCTCGGCGGCACCGGTGCCTGTGCCCCTCGGTGATCCCCATCCCCATGACTGGCAGGACGATCCTGGTCCGCGGGTTGGTGTGGTGCTCTACAGGGCCTGGTGGCAGGCCGGAGACCTGGGGCTGGCCCAGGCTCTGCTGGAGGCCCTGCGCGCCGTTGGCCTTGCCCCCAGGGCTCTCTGGGTGAGCAGCCTGCGGGACCTCTCCGTGCAAGCCGGCGTGCGGGATCTGCTGGCCCGGGAAAACGTGCAGGCCGTGATCTGCACCACAGCATTCGCCTCGGTGCAATTCGAGGAAGCTGGCCTGGGCTCTCCCCTCTGGGAAGCCCTGGCGGTTCCAGTGCTGCAACTGCTCTGCAGTGGCCAGGGTCGTCGCCAATGGGAGGGCAGCTCCGTCGGGCTCGGTCCGATCGATCTCAGCCTTCAGGTGGTGCTACCGGAGCTCGATGGTCGCATCACCACCCGGGTAGGAGCCTTCAAGGAGGTCCGCCTGGCCGATCAACGCCTGGCCACAGCCCTGCACCATCTGGTGCCGGATCCGGAGCGGCTCTCCTGGGTTGCGAACCTGACCCGAGCCTGGGTGGACCTGCGGCAGACCCCGATCGGCCAGCGCAGGGTGGCCCTGGTTCTGGCCAACTACCCGACCCGGAACAGTCGCCTGGCCAATGGGGTTGGTCTCGATACCCCCGCCAGCACCGTGGCGATGCTGGGGTGGCTCAGAGATGCCGGCTACGACCTCCAGGCCACGGCAGCTAACCCCCTGCCGGAGCACGGCGACGATCTGATCAACCGTCTGCTGGCCGGCCGCACCAATGATCCAGAGAGTGGTCATCGAGCAGCACTCACCCACCTCCCCCTGGCGGTCTACCGGCCCTGGTACGACACCCTCCCCGCTGACAGCCGGGAACGGCTCGAAGCCGTCTGGGGACCACCGGAGGCGGATGCCGGCCTGGACTCCCTCGACGCCAGGACCAGGGGCTTTCCGATCCGGGGCCTGAAGTTCGGCCATGTTGTGGTGCTGATTCAACCGGAGCGGGGCTACGGCCGGGATCCTTCCCTCAGCTATCACAGCCCGGACCTCCCCCCGACCCACGCCTATCTGGCCCAGTACCTCTGGCTGCGGGAGGTGCATGGCACTCAGGCCCTCGTGCATGTGGGCAAGCACGGCAATTTGGAGTGGCTGCCCGGTAAAGGTGTCGGGCTCTCCGGCTCCTGCTATCCGGAGTGGGCCCTTGGACCCCTGCCCCACCTCTACCCATTCATCGTCAACGATCCCGGCGAAGGATCCCAGGCCAAGCGCCGCTCCCAGGCGGTGATCCTGGATCACCTCACGCCACCCCTGGGCCGGGCCGGCCTGCACGGAGACCTCCAGGAGCTCGAAGCCCTGCTGGATGAGTACTGGGATGCGAACCAGCTGGGCAGCGCCCGCGAACCCTGGTTGCGCAACGAACTGGATCGACGCCTCGCTTCCCTCGACCTACCGCTGGCGGCCCAGGGGCTTGAGGCCCGTCTTCAGGCCGCCGATGGCTACCTGTGTGAGCTGAAGGAAGCCCAGATCCGCCTCGGCCTCCATACCTACGGCAGCCTGCCGGATCGGCAACGGCTGACGGAGTTGCTCCTCTGCCTGGCCCGGCCCCCCCAGGCGGGCCGGCCAGGCCTGACCCAGGCCTTCGCCGCATCCCTGGATCTCCAGCTCGATCCCTGGGCTGATCCTGAGGATCAACGCCTCAGCCCGGACGACCGCTCCAGGCTCCTGCCCCTGATCGGGGAAAGCCAGGGCGATCCATCCCGGCAGGAACGGCTCGACCGTTGTGGTGATGCGGTGGCCTGGCTCGAGCAATGGTCGCTGGCCGCACTCCAGCCTCTTGTGGATCAGGCCCTCGCCTCCGGGCTTCCCCAGCCAGAGCCAACGGCAGCCCCCGAACCACGGCCCCAGCCCGCACCCCCAGCGGAGCAGCTGGAGGTGGTGAAGAGCACTCTTCTCCCAAGGCTGCTCGCCTGCGGTGAGGCGGAACAGGCGGCGTTCCTGGTCGGCCTCGAAGGCGGTCGCATCGCTCCGGGTCCCTCCGGCGCTCCGACCCGCGGCCGTCCTGATCTGCTGCCCACCGGCCGCAACTTCTACAGCGTTGACCTGCGCGGACTGCCCACGGAGGCGGCCTGGGATCTCGGTCGGCGCAGCGCCGAACTCCTGCTGGACCTTTACCTCCAGGAACAGGGGGAAGAGCTGCGACAGCTGGCCCTGTCGGTGTGGGGGACGGCGACGATGCGCAACGGTGGCGAGGACATTGCCCAGGCCCTCGCCCTGCTCGGGGTGAGGCCGGTCTGGGACGGTCCAACGCGACGAATGGTGGATCTGGAGGTGATTCCCCTCAGCCTGCTCGGGAGGCCGCGGGTGGATGTGACCCTGCGGATCTCCGGCCTGTTTCGCGATGCCTTTCCGCAGCTGGTGGCCTGGATGCACGAGGCCACCACCAGGGTGGCGGCCCTGGAGGAATCCGCCGCCGACAACCCCCTGGCGGCAGCCGCGAGGCGGGAAGGCCATGCGGCCCGGGTGTACGGATCAGCGCCCGGGGCCTACGGAGCGGGCCTGCAGGGACTGATCGATAGCGGCGACTGGGACAGCCGCGACGACCTGGGAGAGGCCTACCTCCAATGGAGCTCCTGGCAATACGGCCGCAGTGATCAGGTGATCGCCGACCGCAACGGACTGGAACAGCGCTTGCGCTCAGTGCAGGTGGTGCTGCACAACCAGGACAACCGCGAGCATGACCTGCTCGACTCCGACGATTACTACCAGTTTCAGGGAGGCCTCAGTGCCGCCGTTGAGCGCCTGACCGGCAAGGCTCCGGATCTCTGGTTCGGTGACCACTCGAGGCACCAGCGGCCGAAACTGCATCGCCTTGAGAAGGAATTCGACAAGGTTCTCCGGAGCCGGGTGCTCAACCCCCGCTGGATTGAGGCCATGCGGGGCCATGGCTACAAAGGCGGATTCGAGATGGCGGCCAGCCTCGATTACCTGTTTGCCTATGACGCCAGCACCGGCAGGGTTCCCGACTGGAGTTATGGGGCGATCAACCGGGAGTGGCTTGGGAATCAGGAGGTGTTGTCCTTTCTGAGGCAGTGCAACCCCTGGGCCCTGCGAGACATGGCAGAACGACTGTTAGAGGCCCACAACCGCGGCCTCTGGGAGGGGGCCTCCCCTACGGATGTGAACGGGCTTCGCGAGCTTCTTCTCGACACCGATGATCGCCTGGAAGGTCAGAGCCAGGGAAGCCCTGATCCTTTGCCATCAGATCCCGACCCGGCGGAGGCAGGTAACGACAGGGCGAAACACCTTCAACAAAACATCCCAGACCCAAGGTGAGTTGGATCTGGGATGGAATACTTAGCGCTGGGAATGGAGGCTAGGGAAAGGCTGGGAAGCCGATGTTCCGCTGGCCGCGAGAGCGACAATCAGATCAAGCGTTGAGATCCTTCGCCATCGACTTGAACGCGTCGATGGAACCGGGCTTGCTGATGGCCTGGTTGGTTAACGCTGGTTGCTGGGAAGCCTCCTGAGACGCCTTGACCTTCTCCTGCTGGATGGCGGCCGGTCCACCGGTGACGTTGACCCCAACCGCAGACCCCTTCATGCGCTGGTTGAGCTCCGACTCGGACAGCTTTTCGGCGAAGGTCTTCTTGACGGGCTTGGGGATGCCACCGGTGAGGTTGACCGACTCTTCCTGCACGCCGGACCCGGGGAGACCGGGGGACAACTTCTCGACGCGGGCCTCCATCGAGGCAACCTCCTGGACCATCTCCTTGAAGCCAGGGTTGTCGGCACTTCCTGGGAAGGTCCGGCGAATGGTGTTCGAGCGCCGCATGAAGTCAACGTTGCCCATGCTGCTGGAGGCCTCGGGATCCAGGAAATAGGCCTCTTCAGCCACCTTCTGCTTGGCAGGGGGCTTCGGGTTGACGGACCCAGTCTTGGAGCCGAGCAGACGATCGAACAGACCCATCGCAGGTTCAGCAACGCTGCGAGAAACCCTAGCGGCCGTGGAGCCGGAATCCATGGGTATCGGTGCCACAACTCTGCAAAAGGCCACGTTTGTGGAGATCCGAGGCGATCGCCTCACAGACCAGGGGGGTTGCTCGCCAATGGTTCTGCAGGTCGTAGTCGTACCAGGCCTCCGCACCATCGAAACCCTGGGCGGCCGCCGATGCGATCAAGCGTTGATGGGGGAGGCGGTAGCGGGCGGGATGGGCCAGCAGGGCCAGACCACCTGCTGCATGGACGGCCTCAACCACTGCTTCCGAGCGGAGCTCCGGCCCGATCACGGCCCTGCCCTGGAGGTAAGGAGCAAGGGGATGGGGGTCGGATCCCTGGGGTAACGAAAACCCCAGGGCCAGCAGATGCACCAGGCAACCCTCGAGCAGGCAACTGATTTCAACGCCACTCCAGAACATCGGCACGGCATGACCCCTGAGGCGGCGCTCTTCGAAGTGCCTCTGGATCGGAGCGATGGCCTCGATGCTGTGGTGATCGGTGACCGCCAGATGGCGCAGGCCGCCGTCCAAGGCCTGCTCGGCCAGGGCCACGGGCTCAAGACTGCCGTCACTGAAGAGGGTGTGGCAGTGGAGATTGACCTCCCCAGGACAGCTGCCCGGACCAACGCTGCGCAGGACCTCAGCCAGGGGGTGGTTGATGGCGGGCATCGAGCCAGGCGAAAGTTGTGAAGAGATGGTCAGGAGCTCGAAGATGCAGCGAGCCGCTCAGCCCGCAGACGTCGCCAGCGGGCATAAAACTGAATCGATGCCGCCATGAACACCACAAGCGCCACCAGGAACCAGGTGGCGGCTCCCGTGGGGAACTGGTTCTTGAAGACGACCAGCATCACCACCAGCACCAGCAGCAAGGTGGGCAACTCATTGAGGGCCCTCAGTTGCTTCGGACTCCAGCGACAGATGCCGGCCTGCAACTGACCCATCAGCCGGTAGCAATAAAGGTGGTAACCAAGCAGAGCGGCCACCAGGGCGAGCTTGGCGTGGAGCCAGCCCTGATGAAGCCAGGCGGGCTCCACGCTGAGCAGGCCGATCGCCATGGCCACGGCCACCACCATCCCAGGGGTGGTGATGATGTTAGCGAGCCTTCGTTCCATCAGGCCGTACTGATCCTGGAAAGCCGTTCGCAGGTCGGGAGCCAGGTCTTCGGCTTCGCGGTGATAGATGAACAGGCGCACCAGATAGAACAGCCCGGCAAACCAGACCACCACCCCAACGATGTGCAGGGTCTTGAACCAGAGGTAGGCCTCCGGGGGCCAGCTGAAGGCCAGAAGCGGGGCGACCGCGGCGGGGGCGATGGACATCAGGACGGACACACTGAATCTGGAGGTCCAGATGACCGTCAAGGTAAACGTCGGCGCGCAGGAGTTGGAACCGGACTTCGTTGAAGTGCCATCAACCGGTTTCCGGCCAGTTCTCGCGGTTCAGAGCCGGCAGGCCCGCCGGGCCACCGCACGGCCGAAGGGACGGTCAACGGTGCCGGCATCAGGGCTGATGCGGCCATCCCGGCAGTCCACCGTGATCCGCTCCCGGTGACCCGACTGATCCGCCAGCCGCAGGCGCAATTGCCAGTGATGCTTGGCGCTGCGCGAAATCTCATCGGCGCAGACCGGGCCGACGCAGAGTCCAGGCGAGGCGATCGCGGCTTCCCCGCAGCCCCCAACCACCATCACGACGAGGACCAGACCCACCAGAACCGCCTGCAGCCGCCAGGTTGCCCAGGGCAGGAACGACCCGATGCCCAGCCGCTGGTGGTTCATGGACCGGGGACCGCAGCGCCGTGGGAATGAGCCGAGGCAGAAGCATCGTCTGCGCCCCCGAACAGCGGTGCCCGCTCAACCGGTTCCATCGCCTCACGTGCAAGGTCGGAGGGATCCTCACCGGCCTCCTCGGGGTGGAAATACTCCCACACCTGGCGGGCCAGGGCCTGGCCGAGACCCGGGGCCTGGGCCAGTTGGGCAGGGGTGGCCAATTGAATCGCATCGATGGAGCGGAAGTGGGCCAGGAGGTCTCGCACCCGTTTCGGACCCAGCCCCGGAATGTCGCTGAGCCTGGAGCGCTTCATGCGCTCACCCCGCTGCTGGCGATGAAAGCTGATCGCGAACCGGTGAGCCTCATCCCGCAACCGCCTCAGCAGGGCGACACCGAGCTGGTCGGCCTCGGTGTCGAGGGGTTGCCGTGCTCCGGGAAGAAAAATCTCCTCCCGCTGCTTCGCGAGGGAACACACCACCAGGTCGCCGGCCAGATCCAGCTCCCGCAGGGCCTCCATCACGGCGGACAGCTGCCCCTTGCCGCCGTCGATCATCACGACATCGGGCCAGTCATTGAGACCATCGGTCTGGAGGGCACTGCCGGACCGGCGGCGCACGGCCTCGAGATCGGCACCGGAGGCCTTCAGCTGGGCCCAGCGACGAAAACGACGGCGCATGATCTCAGCCATCGCCATGAAATCGTCGGAGTGACCGGAGCGAATGCTGCTGCTCTGGATCTTGTATTTGCGGTAATGCTGCTTGGCAGGGAGGCCATCGATGAACACCACCTGGGAGGCCACCGCATCACTCCCCTGGATGTGGCTGATGTCAAATCCTTCAATCCGCCGGGGTGGTGCGGGAAGCTCCAGCAGCTGGGCCAGATCCTCGGTCGCGAGGGTGTTCTGCTCGCTGGCCCTCTGGGCCCGCTCCAGTTCATAGCGCGCATTACGTTCCACCAACTCAATCCATTCCGCCTTCTGTTGACGCTGAGGCACCAGCAGCCGCACCCGTCGACCGCGCCGTTCCGAGAGCCATTCCTCGATCAGCGACTGCTGGGGCAAGGGGTGCTGGAGCAGCAGTTCCGGCGGAATCTCAACCGCTTCCACCTGGCTGTAGTGCTCTTCAATCACCCGTTGCAGAATCAATCCAGGGCGCTGATGGATCTCAGAGGCAGTGGTCTCGTCCTGCGGGGAAGGGTTTGACGGGGGTGGGACAAATCCGGGCAGATCGGCATCCGCCGTGAATCCAAGGCGGCCCACCAACTTCCCGGCCCGCATCTGGAAGAGCTGCACCGCCGCCACCTTGGCATCGGCCGCCAGGGCCACCCCATCCCAGGAGACGGAGGCATCGCCACCGGCCATTTTCTGATCGGAGGTGAGGCTGTCCAGCCCCTGCAGTTGGTCGCGGACGGCGGCGGCGGCCTCGAAATCCAGCCGTTCGGCGTAGCGCTCCATCTGCTCCCGCAGCAGTTGCATCAGGTCGTCGTTGCGGCCCTGAAAGACCATCGCCACCTGTCGCAGGGTCTGGTGGTAGTCCTGGGAACCGATCTTCTGCTGGCAGACCCCGGGACAACGGCCGATGTCGTAGTTAAGGCAGGTTCGATCACGATGCAGGGGTAGGGGGCGCTGGCGCAGGGGGAACACCCGCTTCACCAATGACAGGGTGCGACGCAATAGGCCGACATCGACATAGGGGCCGTAAAAACGATCGAGCGGACTGCGAAGGCGCCGCTGACGGGTGATGAAGATACGTGGATAGGTTTCAGACCAAGTAATGCAGAGATAGGGATATTTCTTGTCGTCCTTAAGCAGAACATTGAAATGGGGCTGATGGGCCTTGATCAGGTTTGATTCAAGAACCAATGCCTCATTTTCGCTGTCGGTGACAATGAACTCGATGTCACAGATCTGGCGCACCATCAGGCTGATGCGCGGGCTATGACCCGATGAACTCTGAAAATAACTACGCACCCTCTGGCGCAGCACCTTGGCCTTTCCGATGTAAAGAATGCGATCGTCCGCATCTCGCATCAGATAACAACCAGGCTCCCGGGGGATGGCACCCAACCGCTCCTGCAGCCGCTCGGGCTGCAGCTGCAGCGGCTGTCGCTGGGGTAACGCCTTGCTCGGCGACGAGACCATGGGCTGCGAAACAATGGGGCCGACCCTCAGCCGCCGTACTGCCAACCGGTGCTGGCCAGGTCGAGGGCTGCCCCATCCCTCAGCAGCACCGCCTGGCGAACTTCGGCCACAAACACGGTGTGGTCACCGTGGGCGACCTCTCCCACCAGCTCACATTCGAGACCCCCGAGGGCGTCCTCCAGCAGGGGCAGCCCCAGCTCCCCGAGCCGGTAGGGCGCAGCTTCAAAGCGTCCACCGATCGCCTTCTGGGGCTTGAAGAAGACTGCAGCCAGATCCTTCTGATCCGCAGCCAGCACGTTGAGGGAGAAACGCCGGGTCCGTTGAATGATGCCGTTGCTGGCCGAATCGGAGCGAACCGCCATCACCACCAGCGGGGGCTCGAAGGACCCCTGGGTCACCCAGCTGGCGGTGAACCCATTGACCTCATCCGCCTCGGCCACCCCACAGACGAACAGACCATGGGGGATCTTGCGCAGCAGGGTCTTCTTGGCATCGAGATTGAGGGCCATGGGGCTGGCTCGCAGCGGCGGGATCTAGCGAAACTGTAGACAGCACCAGCAGTTGACGCGCCGAAGGCGAGACCAGCGCCAGGACCGGGAGAGCCTGACCCGACGGTCCATAGGATCAACCTCACCTGCAGCCGGGGCCCAGGCCTCACCCCGTCGATGAAGGCCCTTTACCCCGGCAGTTTCGATCCCCTCACCCTGGGCCATCTTGACCTGATTGAACGGGCGGCCCGTCTGTTCAGCGGCCTGGTGGTGGCGGTGCTCCAGAACCCGGGCAAAGAGCCCGCCTTCAGCCTTGAACAACGCCTGGAGCAGATCCGCCAGGCCACGGCCCATCTGCCCGGCGTCACGGTCGGCAGTTTCGATGGCCTGACGGTGGACTACGCCGGTCGATGCGGAACCCCGGTGATTCTGCGCGGATTACGGGCCATGAGCGACTTTGAATTCGAGCTTCAGATCGCCCACACCAACAGAAGCCTGGCCCCCCAGGTGGAGACCCTGTTCCTGGCAACCGCCGCCCATCACAGTTTTCTCAGCAGTTCCGTGGTCAAGGAAGTCGCCCGCTTCGGTGGGGATGTCAGCCATATGGTTCCTCCCCCAGTGGCGCAGGATCTGCAGAAGCTCTTTAATCCCCCTATCGCCTCCCCTTGAGATGTCCGAGCGTCCATTCACCGTGCTTGAACAGCTGGACCAGCTCGAGGAGGTGTTCCTCGATGGCAGTGGGATCCCCTTCACGGGCGCTCGTCTGGTCAACAAGCAGGACGCCGAGGACGTGCTGGATGCCCTTCGGGAAGCCCTTCCTCCCCAGATCGCCCAGGCCGACGCCCTTCTCCGCGACCGGGAGCAGCAGATCGAGCAGGCCCGCCAGCAGGCCAGCCAGATCGTGGCCCAGGCCACCCAGCAGCGGGAGCAGCTCCTCGCCAGCTCCTCGATCCGGCAGGAAGCGGATCGTCAGGCTGCCGAGATCCGGGAGCAGGCCCGTCAGCACTGCGAACAGCTGCTGCAGCAGACCCGCGGGCAGGTAGCCCAGGCTGACCAGGACCTGCAGACCCGCCTCAATCAAATGGAGCAGCAGTTCGCCGCTCGCCGGCAGCAGCTGGAGCAGGAAGCCGTGGATCTGAAGCGACAACTCGCGGATCAACATGAGCGGGCTCGCCAGCAGGGTCTGGCTGATCTGGAGGCGATCCGACTGGAATGCCAGCGCCAACAACAGGCCAGCCAAAAGGAGGCCGAACGGATTCAGGCCGAAGCGATGCAGTTCCGGCAACAGACCCAGCAACAATGCGAGGCCCTGATCAATCGCACCCGCCAGGACTCGGCCACGATTCAGGACGGGGCGAATCGCTATGCCGAACAGGTTCTCAGTGAACTGGAATCCCGGCTGCAACAGCTGAGTCAGGTGGTGCTGGCGGGTCGGCGCGAACTGGGTCGCCTGCAACCCCTCCCTGCTGCTGAACCGGACGGTGGTGAGCGCAACGATGGGCCTACCCGCGGCCGGCGGCTGGGACGGATCCGCCCCGTGGCCTGATCAGGCCGATCTCAGGGAAGCGTGGCCATCGTTCCCGGCTCTGAGCAGCTGCGATTCTGCTGAACGGCAAGCAGCAGCCGCTCCATGGTGCGATTCGGAGTTGAGGCTCCATTGGAGACCATGCTCAGGTAGCGCACGCCCATGGCGGTCCCCAGGACGCCG
The DNA here is from genome assembly GCA_040377855.1 of Prochloraceae cyanobacterium. Classification (GTDB taxonomy): domain Bacteria; phylum Cyanobacteriota; class Cyanobacteriia; order PCC-6307; family Cyanobiaceae; genus CAIXOZ01. The sequence continues at coordinate 13,808 of JBEINY010000024.1, forward strand.
CTGATGGCGCGCACTCCGGTGAGGGTGCCGGTCTTCCCCCGGAACTGGCCTCGCAAAGGGGTGGCACCGAAGAGGTTCTGCAGGGTGCCCCGTTCACCTGCGATGGCCATCGAGGCCAGATAGTCGCGACCGTAGGGGTGTTGATCCATGCGCAGCAGCAGGGCCGCCAGGAAGCGGCTGGTGGTGCGGTTGGAACGATCCAGACCGCTGCCGTCCACAACCCGCACTCCCTCCATCGGCAGGCCCTGCTGAGCGAGCCAAAGGCTTTCTTCCGCTGCAGCGTCGCGGACATCCCAGCGTTGGGCTGCCTGACGCAGCAGAACCTCGGCGGTGAAATTGTGGCTGTCCGTGTTGGCGAGGCTCAACAATCGGTGCATCGGGGCAGACGGCCTCTCGATCAGGAGCTCCGCCTGGGGTGGCAGGGGCTCCTTGGCTGACACCGACACGACGCTGATGCTGCTCCCTGGTCGATTCAAACTTTGCGTCAAGAGACGCTGAAACCTGGCCAGGGGATCCGTGATCGAGAGGTCAAGGGCGTTGCTGTTGAGCGCGAGCCTCGTGATCGGAGCGCCATAGGCCTCGACACGATCCTGGGGATGCCAGCCGGCAGGCCACCAGAGGCTTCTGGGTTCCTCGGCCAGTTCAATCCGCAGGCCACCAGCCTGAGGCAGGAGCGGAACAACGGGTTGAAGGGTGAAGGAGCTGCTGCTGCCCGGGATCGAAGCCAGGGCGACACCGGCAAACTGACGCAGTTCAGGGACCGAGAAATCCGGGTCTCCCTGGCCGACCACCCTCAGGGCACCATCCGGCAGTCGCCAGAGCTGGGTGGAGAAACGGTGATCGGGTCCGAGGCGGTCCAGGGCGAAGGCCGTGCTCAGCAGCTTCTGGTTCGACGCCGGGATCCGCGGGATAGCGCCGTTGAGGTCGGCGAGGAGTCGCCCGCCGGGCTCGGTGATGGTGACGCTCCAGAACGGGGCTTCGGGCCCCACAACCGTCTGGATGGTCTGTTGCAGGGAGGGGCAGCTGACCTGGGCCTGCAACCGGGGCAGGCCGATCGGCGGGGGCAGCGGCGGGAGGTGATCAAGGACCGCCTGGGCCGAAGCAGGGGTAGGCGAAGCGAGGAGGGCCGGCAGGGCGATCACGCTGATGGAGATCGACAGGGCCGTGCAGGATCGCCCCTGGGCCGATTTCACGGCGTTGCAACGAGTGCTTTGGGGGTGGGGGCTGGAGGGTTGGGCCGAGGGGGGCTGAGCCTGGGGACCCGCCAGCAGGCCATGGGCCCGGAGTGGCCAGGAGACGTGATAGATCGCCAGACCGTGGGCAAGGTGCGCACCGGGACCAGAGCACACCCCGGCACCCTGCAGCCCTTGCTCAGGCCCCATCTCAGCGACGGTTCAGGGAGAGGCCGGTGACCGTGCCAGTCACGCGGAACTGCTCACCCTCGAGCTCGATCGGAGCGCCGATCTTGAGGTTCTGGTTGCCGAACACAACCCCGCCTCCGGTCTTACGACCCTGGCCTTCCAGCACAAAACGGGCATCCAGGGTGCCGAAGGTGGCCTGGTTCGGATCTGGTGCCGACACCACGGAGCCGTTGGGTTGAACGGCTGTGAGACGGCGCTGCAGGGAGATGACGTCCTTCACCGTGACCTTCCCGTGGGGTTCGTTGCGGATCACGATGCTGACCGCTCCAGATCGCCGGGCTGCCTCGATCAGGGCAGCGGGATCAGCGGCTGCAACTCCCCGCACATCCACCAGGACGGTCACGGGCTGCAGGGCACCGGTGGCACGGGCAATCGCGCCGGTCAGTTTCGGGCTCCAGATCACCCCGACGGCGGCCAGAACAACGGCTGCTGCTGCGCCCGCATCCACGAGGGTCCAGCGGCGGGACCTGGAACCGGCGTCGGCTGGGGAAGGCTCGCTGGCCATGGGAATCGGCGACTTTGGCGCACTTTACGGAGCTCGGCGCGAGCGGACCAGGGGTGGACGGTGGGGGATCAGTTCCTCAGCCCTTCAATGAACTGATCGAGGGCCCGGAGGTTGCCCCCGAGACCGAGCTCCTGTTGCAGCGCTTCGGCCTGGGCTTCGGCATCCGGCTTCTGATCGAAGCTGGTGATGAAGCGGTAGCCATCGGAGTCCTGGCGGTAAAGCTCCCAGCCGGCGGGATGGGCATGGCGCAGGGCGGCCTGGTCGAGGGGTTCCAGCAGGTAGGCCGACGTCCAGGTGGAGAGGAATCCCTTCCGTCGCTCGCGGGCGACGCTGCCGATGCCGACCGCGGCTTCCTCCAGGGTGGGATTGAGGGCCACGACGGCACCGTCATGCTGACCGCAGATCTGCTCAAAGTCGTCGTATTCCGCCTGGGACGGACGCACCGCCAGCAGGATGCCGCGGCTGCGTCCATCACTCTGCAAGCGTTTCTGATCGCGAAGGCTGGCGATGCCGGCAGCCCGTTCAGGAGCGTCGCGCTGGGCCAGCGCCGCAGCACCAGCATCGGGAAACAGCAACCGGATGGCGCCGGGATCCTGGGCCTGATCCTGCAGGGAAGCCAGGAGCCGCAGGGCCACGGGAAGAATGCGCAGTCCCTCAAAGCGCCACTCCACGGTCCAGCGGTCGGTGGGCCCATCCCTCAAGGCCTGCAGGAGGGCCTCCAGGGCCTCGGCTTCGGCAGCTCGCAGATCAGCTGGCAGCATCGGGCGCTCATTCAGGCAGCGGCGACCTTACAGAGGCGGAAGCCCTCAGGTGGACAGGGACGCGATCGCCCGCTTCAAGGCTTCGGTCAGCCGGTGAGGCAGTTGGCTGAGGTTGTGGTCATCGAGCCAGGGGCCAAGACTGATCCGCAGCCCCGCCGCTGCTTCTGCCTCCCCATACCCCATGGCCCGCAGCACTCGACTGCCTTGGTCTCGCCCCGCACTGCAGGCCGAGCCGCTGCTTACGGCCAGACCCTGGCGCCATAGCTCCGACACCAGCCTCCGTCCGGAGAGGGGCTGACCGGAGGACGTGCGCACGATCAGGCTGAGATGGTGCGGCAATCGTTGGTCAGGGCAACCACTGAGGGTCACCCCCGGCAAGTCGAGCAGGGCCTGCTGCAGGTCATCCCGCCGGGGGCGCATCGGATCGTGGCCGCGATGTTGATCAAGCCTTTGCGCCGAGAGCTCCAGAGCAGTGGCAAAACCGGCGGCCAGGGCCACCGATTCGGTGCCAGCCCTGCGACCGCCCTCCTGCCCCCCGCCCATCAGAAGCGGCTTCAGCGGCACGCCCTGACGCACCAGCAGGGCACCGATACCTCGGGGCCCCTGGATCTTGTGGGCCGTGCAGCTGAGCAGATCCACCGGCAGTTCGCTGAAGCGCAGCGGCCTGTGCCCGATCATCTGCACCGCATCGGTGTGGAAGAACACGTCCTCTCGACGGCATAGCCGGCCGATGGCCTCGATCGGCTGGACGGTTCCCACCTCGTTCTGGCCCCAGATCACAGACACCAGGCGGGTCGGTGGTACGAGCAGCGACTCGAGCACCTCGAGCCGGACACGCCCGAAGCGGTCGACTGGCAGGGTGACCACCTCCCAGTGGAGGTTCCGCAACGATGCGGCGGCCGCCTCCACGGCGGGATGTTCCACCGACGACAGCAACAGCCGGCCCGGGGGGAGGGCGGCGGCCAGTCCCAGGATCGCCAGGTGGGCAGCTTCGGTGCCTCCGGAACAGAACACCAGCTCCTCGGAACCACAGCCGAGCACGGTGGAGATCCGCTGGCGACTGCGTTCGAGGCTCTCCGCGGCCACCAGACCAAACCCATGGAGGCTGGAGGGATTGGCCCAGGCAAGGCGATCGGCTGCCGCCATGGCCTCGAGCACCGCCTCTGCCGGAGGACTGGTGGCGGCTCCATCGAGATACAGGGGGGCTTGGCTGGTCATCGGCCGCACCGTTGCTCAGGCCGGAGGACTGAGATCCCGCTCCATCCGGGTACGGGTGCGGGTTTCAAGGGATTCGGTGGCCAGGGCCACCAGATCATCGAGGGAGCTGCTGCTCAGCAGCGCGGCCACCCGAGCCCGGGCCTCGGCACTGGGGCAATTCTCCGGTTGCTGGCAACCCTGCACGCAGGCCACGGCGCAGTTGATCGACGGCGCAGCTGGAACCAGCTCAGCCGGAGCCGCTGCGGTGCGGAACCCATCAGCCGCCCGGGGCGAGGCGGTAGGAATCGGATCCAGGTCTTCCGGAGCCGGGGAGAGGGATGGAACCAGCACGGCTTCGAACACCGCCTCGGCCGGACCGGTCATCAACACATGGTTGGAGGCCCCATCCCAGGTGATCTCAAGCGGACCACCCGGCAGATCGACCCGGGCCGTGCGGGCCGCCAGACCGAGCCGATGGGCCGCCACCAGGGTGGCGCAGGCACCGGTGCCACAGGCCAGGGTCGGGCCGGCACCGCGCTCCCAGACCCGCATCACCAGGTGATCAGGCTGAAGAATCTGCACGAAATGCACATTGGTGCGAGCTGGAAAGGCCGGGTGCACCTCCAGGGCAGCGCCGTACAGCTCCAGATCAACGGCTTCGACGTCGTCCACCGGAATCACAACGTGGGGATTGCCCATGCCGGCGGCGGCGACGGCAAAGACCGTCCCTTCCACCTCCAGCTCCCCTTCCGGCAGGCCGAATTCCCCGATCGCGAGGGTGGTGGGGATCTGTTCCGGGACGAGGAACGGGGCACCCATGTCCACCTTGATCGTGCCTCCCTCCTGAAGCTCTGGCACGATCCGCCCGGCCAGGGTCTCGATCTGCCAGCTCCTACCGGGGCTGTCGCCGTCACTATCGGCGAGGAAACGGGCCAGACAGCGGATGCCATTGCCGCACATTTCCGGTTCCGTGCCGTCGGCATTGAAGATCCGCATGCGCAGCTCCCCGTCAGCCTGGGGCGGTAGCGCCACAATGATCCCGTCAGCCCCGACACCGAAGCGACGATCACAGAGACCCTGGATCAGGCTTGGCGTCAGACCGAAACAAAAATCGGCCGCATGGGCGCTGCGGCCATCAAGCATCAGGAAATCATTCCCCAGACCCTGGTATTTGCTGACCTGCAACACGCGCTGGCTTCCCTACCGACCCCCTGATCCTATGGAGACCCTCCCCCTTGATCCAAGTCTGCCCGGGGTGCGTCAGCTTCAGACCTGGATCCGGCAGCAGGCGCTGCTGAGGATCGATCTCGGGGCAGGGCAGGCCCTGGAAGGGGTTCTGCAATGGCAGGATCCGGAATTTCTGGCTTTGAGAACCACGGCCCCCCATCCGATGCTGATCAACCGACGGGCCGTACTGATGATCCAGGTGCTGGGATGAGGGCGTCTGCCCTGCCTGAGGGCTGTGGCACCATCGCTGGCAGAGCGTGAGCCGAAACGGGGCCTGATCCGAAGTACCCCCGTCGACTGCTGATGCCACCGACCATCCGCAAGTCCCCGATGCCCTCCGTCCCCCCGTCCTCCATCGACCACCGTGGCGCCGATGGTGGCGGGGACCGCGAACAGTCCAGGCCGGACGAAACGGGAAGCCGGGGCCGTTACAACCCCCGCGACCTGGAGGATGGCTGGCAGCAAGCCTGGCGCCAGGCGGGTCTTGACCAGACCCCGGAGGTTGCAGAGGGAGGCGATCAGGCGAATAACACCTTCTATGCCCTGTCGATGTTTCCCTATCCCTCAGGGAACCTGCACATGGGCCATGTGCGCAACTATGTGATCACCGATGTGATCGCGAGGGTTCAGCGGCTCAGGGGTCGCCGGGTGCTGCACCCGATGGGCTGGGACGCCTTCGGTCTGCCGGCGGAAAACGCAGCCATTGAACGGGGAGTCGATCCGGCGGCCTGGACTGATCAGAACATCGCCTCGATGCGGGAGCAACTGCGGCAACTGGGTCTGTCGATCGACTGGGACCGGGAGCTAGCCACCTGCCATAGCGATTACTACCGCTGGACCCAGTGGCTGTTTCTGCAGTTTCTGGAGGCAGACCTGGCCTATCAGAAGGACGCCACGGTGAACTGGGATCCCATCGACCAGACCGTGCTGGCGAATGAGCAGGTGGATGGGGAAGGACGCTCCTGGCGATCCGGCGCCCTTGTGGAAAAACGGCAGCTCCGCCAGTGGTTCCTGAAGATCACCGCCTACGCCGACCAGCTGCTGGATGATCTGCCGAAGCTGGAAGGATGGCCGGAGCGGGTACGCACGATGCAGGCCAACTGGATCGGTCGCAGCACCGGCGCTGAACTGACCTTTGATGTCGTCGATGGCGACGACAAGAGCACAGGTGATCGCATCACCGTGTTCACCACCCGCGCCGACACCCTTTTCGGTGCCACCTATGTGGTGCTGGCCCCGGAGCATCCCCTGGTGCCGAGCCTGACATCACCCGAACAGGCGCTGACCGTGGAAGCCTTCCGGGATCTGGTGAGTGCCCAGAGCGAACAGGAACGGACCGCCGAGGACCGGGTGAAGCGGGGGGTGGCCCTCGGAAGCCACGTCCGGCATCCAGCCACGGGCGAGCGGATCCCCCTCTGGATCGCCGATTACGTGCTGGCCGACTACGGCACCGGAGCCGTGATGGGGGTTCCGGCCCATGACCACCGTGACTTCCAGTTCGCCCGCCTCCATGAGCTTCCGGTGAGGCCTGTGGTCATTCCCGCAGGCAGTGATGAGCATGCCTTTGAGGGCAGCGCCTGGACTGAAGCAGGGGTGTTGATTCACTCGGCTGGATTCAACGGCCTTGACTCCGAAACCGCCCGCACAGCAATCACGGGAGCTGCAGAAGAGCAGGGTTGGGGCCAGGGAAAGGTGCAGTTCCGCCTGCGCGACTGGTTGATCTCACGCCAGCGCTACTGGGGATGCCCGATTCCTGTGATCCATTGCGACGAATGCGGGGTGGTGCCGGTACCGGCGGATCAGCTCCCAGTGGAACTTCCCAACAATGCGGCCTTTGCGGGGAAGGGCGGTTCCCCCCTCGCCCAGCTGGAGAGCTGGTGGAAAGTGGATTGCCCGAGGTGCGGCAAGCCGGCAAGGCGTGAAACCGACACCATGGACACCTTCATGTGCTCCAGCTGGTATTACCTGCGCTACAGCGATGCTCACAACAGCGACCTTCCCTTTGCCAGGGAGGCCGTGGACCAATGGCTGCCTGTGGATCAATACGTAGGCGGGATCGAACACGCCATTCTTCATCTTCTTTATTCAAGATTTTTTACCAAAGTTCTTCGTGATCGCGGTCTCCTTGGCTTCGATGAACCCTTCAAGAAGCTCTTGACCCAAGGAATGGTGCAGGGCGTGACCTACAAGAATCCGGTCACCGGCAAATACATTGCCCCTGGCGACGTTTCCGACTCTAGCGATCCACGGGATCCAATCACGGGCCATCAATTGGATACCTTCTTTGAAAAGATGTCAAAATCAAAATACAATGGTGTTGATCCAGCCGAGGTGATCGAGCGCTACGGAGCTGACACGGCTCGGATGTTCATTCTGTTCAAAGCACCTCCGGAAAAGGACCTGGAATGGGATGACGCCGATGTGGAGGGTCAGTTCCGTTTCCTGCAAAGGATCTGGCGCCTGGCCGATGCGGCCCACGAGCGGGGCCTGAGCCTTGCCGAAGGGGCTGGGAACGCTTCTGCCGTGGCCATAGCCCTGAACGATCACGAAGGCGACAGCCCGCTGTCAGGTGCCGAACGCGAACTGCGCCGGGCTGTGCACACGGCCATTGAGGCGATCAGTGAAGACCTTGAGGGCGACTATCAGTTCAATACCGCAGTTTCGGAGCTGATGAAGCTGAGCAATGCGATGGCAAGCCATCTGGAGGGAAGCCGTCCAGCCTTTGCCTGCGAGGCCATTCGAACGCTGTTGATCCTGCTGGCACCCTTTGCCCCACACCTGGCGGAGGACCTCTGGCTGAACCTGGGGGGACGAACCCAGGATGAGCCCCTACAGCTGAGCAGCATTCACCGCCAGCGATGGCCAGTGGTCGATCCCACGGCGCTGATTCGCGATACCGTTACCCTCGTGATTCAGATCAAGGGGAAAGTACGCGGGAGCCTTGAGGTTCCTGCGAATGCAGACCGAGACACCTTGGCACAACTTGCCCTGGAAAGCGACATTGCCATCAAATGGCTCGAGGGTCGCAGCCCCAGCCGCGTGATTGTGGTGCCGGGAAAACTGGTCAACCTCGTTCCCTGAAGCGAACCGGGGCCTGAAACTGATCACGCGCGAATGAATGGCCGGAGCCATGCTCCAAGCAGCCTTGTGGGCCAATCGGGAGCCGGAGAGATCAACAACGAGCGTGGGAGCTACCCCAACGAGGGTCTGACGATTCGGCTTGTGGTTTGGCTGCCGATCGGCTCAGTCAACACCTTGGAGCAAACTGATCAGGGACGATGTCAATGGACGGACACGCTTGAATCATCGCCCGGGCCAGTTGTGGTTGATTCCCGTGATTGGTCTTGGACCGAGTCAGGGAAGCTAGGCGCTGACCACCGATCAATTCCGAACCAGCCTCGATCAAGACCCTATTCTGGTGCGAGCTCACCAATCCTTCAAGATTCTCATTAAATATGAATGGGATCAATTATGCAAACAAGTTGGCGATATCTTGATACGTGCCGTTGACTCCATCAAACGGGAGGACTGAAGGAAGATAGTGATCCAATGGTGGTGATAGCTCCTTCGACAATTCCCTCAAACACAACAGGAAATCACGGGAGCCAGTCAGCGGATACCTTTCCACCAACGCAGATATGGTTTTGGCTGATACACGGCAAGGTTCGGTTATAATTCCCTGAATAGCAGCAACCAACCCGGCCGGAGAATCAGCTTCATACTCGAAAAAGTCTTTATTTTCTACACAGGAAAGAACCTCTGAATTGAACCGCGAAGACAAGCAGGCGACAGGACACCCATAGGATAGGCTATATACAATGCTCAAAGGGAACGCAGGAGAGCTATCGTGATATACAAAAAGTCGTGCAGAATTAAAAAGCATTGGCATGTATTCTGCCTTGCAAGAAACTAAATGGATGCCAAATTTTAAGCGATCGGAAAGCTCTTTTGGTATATCGCTAGCGCTATAATCATAGCAGTTAATGACAATACCCAAAGGCAGCGGTTCGGGGTCGAAAAGGTAATCCCCAAGGAGAGAATGTAATAGTCCCATGATTGACTCAATGGAACTGCCGGAAATCAGGACAAACGGAAAGTCGCCTGAGCTCTTTGATGCAACGATGGTCGCCTCTGCCCTGGATTCTGCAGCATTTTGAAGGACTGGAGCAGGGAAATAAAATGAAGGCCTGGAAATATTGCAATCAGGCAATAGCATTTTATCCAATGATTTAGCAAAGCAAATGAGGCTTCCAATTGAAAGCAAATAGATCGATTGCAGAAGAAATTCCCTTTGGTAGGTGGGCATATTTTTTTGGTTTGACACAAGCGCTTGAATCAGCCCAATATTTGGCACACCAAATGCAAGAGTATAGGATGTGCTTATAAACAAATCCGCAGACAAAGACTTACAAAGTTCTCCAAGAGAATCATATTCAGAGAGTGCACAACGATAATCAAAAACGGAAATAGGAAGTTTTCTTAAGTTAGCAAAAGCATGGTCACGCAATGAAGAAGACAATCCTCGCACGAGAATGATGATTGAGTATGAACGAAACTTTTCCGAAGACAGGTCTCTATCAATAGCATCAAACAAATGACTCCAAAATACCGAAATAGCAGAATTTGGGTTATCTTGAAAACACACCGCATCGATAATAATTCTAAACATTTGCCTTCAGCTCTTCAATTGCCAGGTACAGAGGGAGAAGATTATTGGGATGGGCTAGATGAAGTGCTTTAGCAATGGGAGAGATATCAACTTTATCCATTTTAGCCTTGAGTCTTGAATAGTGATGTCTTATATAAATTTCACGCTCTCGAGGCCCGTTCGAGCTAGGCGACGTGGAAAGTCCTTGGGGATTAAAAAAATAGAGACTCAGCGGTTGAGAAATAACAAAAAAGGCATTTGGATAGACGTGGCTTAATCGAAACCAAAAGTCAGCATCACCAGCACAGCATGATGAACCATCAAAAAAACCAATGTCATGGATCCCATGAACAGAACTACGCCACATTGGAGCACAATGGGGAAAGTTGCTAAAAGTCAATGTTCTTGAGTTGACAAGAGGGGTGTAAGCAACCCTGCCAATAGAGCTTTCATAGAGAGTCTTATCATCGCTATCACCCTCGAAGAAAAATAAGTAATCAGTGATTGCGACTTGTTTCTCTGGAAATACATCTAATACTGCTGCCTGGACTTCCAGACAGAGAGGGTGGCGCAGGTCATCGATATTCATGTTGGTAAAGTAATCTACTTTATCGGCAAAAGCAGCAAGGCCATAATTCCAGGCTTCATAAATGGTACAACCAGGCTTATCCATGAAAGCGTATTCATCAAAATGGCCAGACTCAAGGATGCTCAAAATAGAGGATTTAGAAATATCTTCCATGCCTGCATTCACAAAAATAGGCACTAATCTACTGGGATTCTCTAGGGATAACAGATTATCCAGAAAGCGTTTGAGATACCTTTCTGGCCAATAGCACGAAATCAAGATTCCAATCCGAGGCCCAATTCCACAATCCCCCCTTTCGGAGGGCGAGTTGGTTTTAAAAAATCTCAGTGTTTCTACAAGCTCAAGGGCTTGGGCTGTAATCTGATTGTAGTTGTCAACAGATGAAAGCGATGCGCCCCTGGATCCATCTTGAATATATTTACGAAAGATAAAGCCAGTCGGGATGAGTTGTGCCGCAGAATTATCCATGGATCAAAAGGGTAACAACGAAGACCAGCTCTTGGAGACAATTAAGTTTTTCTGATCGCCTTGATCAGCCATGGGTTGATAAAAAGAGCCTATGGAAACATGAAATTCCGGAGTGGGCAAAAGCATCCTAAAACAAAGCCACTAAAAGTGCAGTCAACATTTGAAAGATAGAAATAATGATGTCAATAATCATAACTCAGGGATCTTTCAGGAGACATTTCATCCTGAGCTGAAATGGCATGGTTTTTCTGGACAAGAACGCTCCCCATGACATTACCTCTAAAGCTGGATACAGAACCCTGGAAGGTCGCTCCTACCGGGGAGAAAGCGCTCCGCCCCAGTGCAGAGGTCAAGGCCAGGGTCGCCATGCAGGCGATCAATGGTAGCAAGATGATCCAGGACATCGCTATTGACAACTCCATGGATCTACGTCATAGAACAGCTGTCGGGTGGGACCCGATACCTGGGAGCCAGTGAATGCAGCAGCTCCTAGGGGGTACCAGCAAGCGATGCACCAGGGTAGCCGTGGCGATGATGCTGAAGGACCGGCCCATGCAGCATTGGTAGTTGCTCAGTGATTCAGCGATGGAAGAGACTTTGATCGAGACAGAAGCGATCCAACGCTCTGCCGGCATCCAAGGGCCATGGTGCGTCCTGATACCTCCATTCATGCTCTAAGACCAGCCAGATCACGCTGATCATGGGCCCATAGAGCCATCACAAGGAGGCCTCAGGGGCCACCCACGAAAATCAGCGATGCCTGACTCAAAAGGCACCCATGCCACTGTTGCCAAGACATTGCTTAATACCTCAGGTCATTTGATTCGATAATCCGCATGCATTGTGGCAACAGATGATTGGAATCCCTTGTCAGGAGACAATCCCTTCTGCAAAGATGGGAGCAGATGGCTTGGAGGTCACCGTAGAAGAACTCACATTCTCCACAAGCAAAACGCCTCGAGAAAACGTTCTAAATTTGATTAGAACGCTTGCTCCTCGGAAGTCAAGCACTCCGTTGCTGCGGATTGGCCCCAAAGGAGATGGCGGCTACCTGGTGCCGAATGATCTTGATGGTATCTATGCACTCTTCTCTCCTGGCGTTGGTGAACTCTCCGGTTTTGAAAAAGAATGTGCTTCCAGGGGCCTTAAGGTTTTTATGGCCGACCATTCTGTTGAACAGCCAGCAGAAGAAGATCCTGATTTTCATTTCACCAAGAAGTATGTCGGCTGTCTAGATTCAGACAATATGATCACGATGGACTCCTGGGTGGCGGCAAGTCTTCCGTCCGATTGCCAGAAAGATCTTATCCTTCAAATGGATATTGAAGGCGCGGAGTACGAATCTTTGATTGCGATTTCCAAAAATCTACTTTGTCGCTTCCGCATCATTGTAGTTGAGTTTCACGCTTTGGGCCAACTTTGGAACGCACCGTTTTTTTGTATTGCCTCCAAGGCTTTTGAAAAGCTTCTTCAGACACATTCATGCGTCCATATCCATCCAAACAACTGCTGCGGCACCCTATGCTTGGAGGACATCGGCATACCTAGGGTTTGTGAATTTACTTTTCTTAGAAAGGACAGAGGCTTTTTAGATGAATCTATTGATTCTCTGCCCCATGAGCTTGATGAAGACAACACTGAAAATCCACCTTTAGCGCTTGATCCAATTTGGCTGGGCGTCAATGGCTTGGATGGGTGAATGGTTGCTCAGGTTCTCGAAGTTCTTTTCCTCGAAACGGTTGCCTCAATAGCTGTAATCGCATTTTATTGATCAATCCGTTGAATCATCGAAGAGAATCGAAGCCTAGAGCTGATCACGGGAAAATACATGTTCGGAGCAATTCTTCGGGCAGTCATGGGACAATCGGGTGCCAGAGCCCTTCACGATTAGCATGGGGTCTACCCCAACGAAGGTCTGACCATTCAGCTTCGAGGTCGTGCTGACGATCGGGTCACTCGACACCTCGGGGACAAACTGATAGCGGACAATCTCAATGGAAGGACAAGCTTTCACAATGGCTCGGGCCAGTTGCGCCTGAATCACGAGATTGGTCTTCAACCGATCCAGATGCCGTTGATCGGTGGTTTGGCGATCTGGCAACGCCGATCGCTTCCGCGCTGACCCCAGGATCAATGTGAGTTGCTCACTGCCAGGGTGATAATTGGTGGTCTCCCAGTTTTGAATCGGCCCAAGCTCAAGGGCATGCCCATCGGAACCGGACATCGATCGGATCAACCGAGCGCTGTTCGCCAGAGCGCCGGCACAAACCTGATCCTGGTCATTGGCCAGGCAGGGGGTGCCCTGTGCCAGTATAAGCAGGGAGGACGAAGCAACTCCATAACAAGTGCAACGGCAGTTCAACCTTCGAAAAAAAAGCGGCCACGAGTTTGGCAAGAAAAACTCAATCATCACCCTTGAGAAGGATTGCAGCTAGACAGTTCGACAAGACAGACAGAACCTCTCTTCAACCAACGAAAAAAGGGCCAACACCTCAAGAGCATGGACAGAGTATGGAGGCTTCTGGCATCGAATCAAGATGGAAAGAAGAATGACAACTTGAGTCATTCAGCAAAATCCAATGCGTCCTTTTTCGCCAAAATTGACCTCAATAGCTGCAGCGGAGTGAGTCACAGAACAAGATGATCGAAGCCATGTGCTTTTCCTTACAAGACAGGGATCATGAGTGAAGCAGATGGGCTTCACTGTTCTAATATCCACTGAGACCAAGCGAATGTCCATCCCCCAAGTCCATCCCCCATCCCCAGACAGATTCGGATTTTGTTTCAACCGTGACAGACCTGCTTGAGTACGTAGAAAAACGCCTGGGAAGCTTTACGAGCACATTTACCGAATGGTTCCTGTCTGGTAATCAAGTCAAATCCATAGCCTTTGCCAGCCAGTCCAAATTACTTCTTGTTTATTTTTACTCAACCATCAAGAGGAAGAGCCTGATTACTAGCCTTGCCGACTGCGGTCAGGACGTCCTGCAGTCGGCAGACAAACGTCGTATTGGTCTCCTGATCTGCACCGAAGACCTGGTGGATATGAGCGGCGACGAACTGATCGACAGGATGAGAAAGAAAGACCCGGAAACTCGATGCATCTTGGTC
>JBEINY010000123.1:0-4193 GCA_040377855.1 Prochloraceae cyanobacterium
TGGAGCCAGGCTTTCAAAACTCAGTTGGAGTTGGATGATCGGCGATCAGCCGACGCTCCAGACGCCACCGGCGATGTTCACGAGGGGAGACACGACGGAGGTCCCGACCAGGAACCAGGCGAAGGCGGCACCACCGCAACCACCCAGCCAGAAGCCGCTGGCAAATTCAGCCCAGCCAGCCTTGGTGAACAGATCGGCAGGAGGATTGTCGATCGTGGCATCGGCCGGTTGCACGTTCGGGCCGGTGCCGGCGGTGCCGTACAGCGAGAGGCAGACCGTCAGGATCGACACGAGGCCGATGGTGGCGAGCAGTCCTGCGGTGCTGGCGTATTCCGTCAGGCGCAGGGGGCCCGTGATGGCAAAGGGGCCATAGAGGAAGAAGCCATGGGCCATCCCGATCTCCAGACCCCGGCGATTCGGGGAGAGGGAGGGGCGGTAGGCCGGCAGGGCGTTCAGGAACGCCTTGGTGAAGTAGCTGCTGTTGACGGGAGTGGCCAGATTGCCGACGGTCGGGTCGGCCACGGGGGTCACGGTCATGGTGGCGATCGAAAGGTGGCGGGGAAGGAAGGGCGGCTGGCGATCAGTCGCGCGCTTCGATCACGTTGAACAGCAGGGCCATAGCCACGGCAGGACCCAGGATGCCCACCAGGGGCACAAACACCGAGGGCAGCCAGGCGGCAGCGAATTCTCCAGTCATGGCTAGGGCCACAAGCAACCGTCGGTACTGTAAGGAGGCTCCCCGATTGCTCCCCGCGGGCCTCCGGTGGGCGACATAAAAGTTCAATCCAGATGCCCCCCACGCTCTCTGCTGCCGGTGTTGCGGCCCTGCTCGTTCTCCTCTGGCTGCTTGGACGGCCGAGGCCGAAACTCACCTCCCGCCAGGACTCCTCAGCCATTGCGGCCCTGAACCGTGGCCAGATCGTGCGGGTGCTTGATCCAGGTCCACCAAACGATGGAGCTGCCGTGATGGCGCCGGAGCCCACCGTTCCCCTGCCGTGCTCCGCGGGTGAGCGGCAGCGGTTTCTGGCCCAGCTCGAGCGCTGGTCCCGGGGGTCGAGCGAGGAGCGCTTGCGGGCGATGCGGGCCTCTGCCGCCTGGGGCCAACGGTCGGCGCTGCCGGTTCTGCTGCGCGGCCGCCACGACCCCGATCCGCGGGTGGCCTGGGCGGCGGCCCAGGCCCTGGAGCGGTTCCGTGGCCGCTCTGCGGCACCCGGTTCCAACGGCGCTCAGGCGCCCCGACCACCCCGCAATATCTCTCGCACTCTGTAGATCGGCCGCCCCTGACTCTCGTGGTAGGTGCGCATCTGCATCTCAGCCAGCAGGCCGAAACACAGGAACTGGATGCCGCTGAGGATCGCCAGCACCGCCACCATCAGCAGCGGGCGGGTGCCCACCGAGGCCTGGGTGAACAGCTTGATGCCCACCAGCCAGAAGCTGATCAGAACGCCCACGGCGATTGATGCCAGCCCCCAGAGCCCGAAGCCATGCATCGGGCGGGTCAGGAAGCGCTTCATGAACCACACCGTGAGCAGATCCATCAGCACCCGGAAGGTGCGGTCGATGCCGTATTTGCTCTGGCCGTAGCGCCGTGGCTCGTGGTGCACCGCCACCTCCGTGATCCGCGCCCCCTCGATCGCCGCCAGGGCCGGGAGAAAGCGATGCAGTTCTCCGTAGAGATTGAGGTCGTCGAGGAGCTCACGGCGGTAGGCCTTCAGGGAGCAGCCGTAGTCGTGGAGGCGCACCCCCGTCACCCGGGCGATCAGCCGGTTGGCAACCAGGGAGGGGAGCAGCCGGCTGATGGCATGGTCCTGGCGTTGGTGGCGCCAGCCGCACACCAGATCAAAGCCCTGGTTCAGGGTGTTGATCAACAGCGGTATGTCGGCGGGGTCGTTCTGCAGGTCGCCGTCCAGGGTCACGATCACCGGGGCCGTGCTCGTGGCGAATCCGGCGGCCATCGCTGCTGTCTGTCCGTAGTTGCGGCGCAGGAGCACCGCCACCAGTTCCGGGATGCGTTCCCCCAGCTCCGCCAGCCGCTGGGCGGTGCCGTCACTGGATCCGTCATCCACCAGCACCAGCTCGAAGGGTTCCCCCAGGGGCCGCAGGCTGGCCAGCAGCCTCTCCAGCAGGGGTGCCAGGCTGCCGTCTTCGTTGTAGAGGGGCACCACCACGGAAAGGGCCGGAGGGCCAGGGTCTGCCATCGGGTGGTTGGAGGGGCTGGCGATGACGCTAGGGAAGCGTGCTCCCGTCATGCCCCCGCAGGATCCGTCCCGCACCCCGCAGCTGCTGTCGGTAGTGCACACTCACCGGGTCAACGCTCCGGGGCGCCAGGCTGTCGATGCCGAGGCCATCGCGGCCATGGTGGCGCCCGGAACTGTGCAGGTAGTGGCCATCGCCGAGGTGCAGCCCGACATGGGTGCAGCGCTGGGGTGTCCCGAAGAAGATCAGATCACCGGGCCGCAGCAGGCCATGGTCGCCGGGGCGAACCGCTACCGGCTGGCAGAAGCGCTCCTGTTGGTAGGCATCCCGGGGCAACCAGATCCCGGAGGCGGCATAGGCGGCCTGCACCAGGCCTGAGCAGTCGAGATCCGGGCCAAGGCAGCCGCCCCAGAGGTAGCGGTTGGGCACGGCCTGCGCGGCCCGGGCCCAGGCCAGCACCGCAGGGATCCGGGAGCGGATCTCGGCCTCGCCCAGGATCGAAGGCCGCGGTGGCGGGGCGGAGCGGCCATGGCCGAGTAGATCGCCAGGGCTGAGCCAGCAGCGGTAGCCGTCCTCCAGCAGCTGCACCCATCGGCGCCCCGGCCCGGCGGCTGCGCTGGGGCCGGGGGCTGCGCTGGGGCCGGGGGCCGGATCCGGCGGGGTGAGGATGCGCAGGTGACGGCCGGGGCCCGCCTGGGTGGCGAGGCTGTCGCCCCAGGGGCGCTCGTAGCCGTTGATGGCGGACCCGACGCGCCAGATCGTGCCGGGCAGCAGCAGTTCAAGGGCCGCCGGGACCCCCTGATCGGGGCTGCCTAATCTCGCCATTGCTGCTGGGGCCGTGATGGCGTTCTATAGCCCGGACGGGGCCATGACCGAAACCCTTGCGGGCCTGGTGGCACGGCTTGAGGCCGACGGCCGGCCGGGGTTGGCGGAGCAGCTGTCGATCACCTGGCTCGTCCTGGATCGGCCCCTGGCGGGGGCTGAGCCACCATCGCTGCCTCCCCGGGGCGCCAGCCATGGCGGCGATCGCCTGCGCTACCCGGCCAGCGTCGTGAAGCTTGTGTATCTGGTGGCGGCTGAGGCCTGGTTGCAGCGGGCCCTGCTGCGGGATGAGCCGGAGTTGCGGCGGGCCCTGGCGGCGATGATTCAGGACTCCAGCAACGACGCCACCAGTTACGTGGTGGATCGCCTCAGTGGCACCACCAGCGGGCCCGCCCTCAGACCCGCCGAGGCTGAGGTCTGGGAAGGCCAGAGGCAGCTGGTGAACCGTTGGATGCAGTCCCTCTCCTGGCCGGAGCTGGAGGGCTGCAATGCCTGTCAGAAAACCTGGGGTGACGGTCCCTACGGCCGGGAGCGGCTGTTCTATGGGGAGGGGCTGGAGAACCGCAACCGTCTGAGCACCGATGCCATCGCGCGATTGCTCTACGGGGTGATGGCGTCGGAGTTGGTCTCACCTCCCGCCAGTCGGCGGATGCAGAAGCTGTTGGAACGCTCTCTCGATGGGAGCAGCCGCGCCCTTGACCCCGAGAATCAGGTCGATGGTTTCCTCGGGGAGGGCCTGCCACCGGAGGCGAGGCTCTGGAGCAAGGCCGGCTGGATGAGCCAGGCCCGCCACGACGCTGCCTATGGGGAATCGCCTGGTAAGGCGCCGTTCCTTTTGGTTGTGATGGCGGAGGGGCAACGGTGCGCAGCCGATGCCACCCTGCTGCCCTCGATCGCAAGGGCTTTGGTGGGGCCCAGTTGATGCCCGGTTCTGATCGGGTCGGAAAGGAATGAAGAAACGGCCAACAAAATCTGAACGATTTGGTCTGCCCTCTCGGCTGCCACTTTCGGCTCCCCCCTTTCGGCGGCCCTGACGATCGGCATGGCTCATCAACAGTGGCTTCGCCAAGGTTGATGAGCTGCCGTTGTGATTAGCCGCAGTAGTACTTCACCCAGGACAGGGCGTCTTCTTTGCTGATGCCCTTGTAGTCAATGTCATAGGCGCGGCCATCACA
>JBEINY010000121.1:0-4272 GCA_040377855.1 Prochloraceae cyanobacterium
CGGCATCCTCCTCAACGGCCAGGAGCAGCCCGTCGGCTTCCGGGCGCATCAGCTCAGCCAGCAGGACCTGAGCCCTCGTCACGGCTGGGGCCGGAGCGGCAGCAGGCCCCGGCGGAGCGGGAGGCATGGCAAGGGGGGGCGCAGCAGTGGAGAGCGCGGCAGTGGAGGGCGCGGCAGGCTGGGGTGAGGGAATTGGTGCAGGGTCAGGGGACGCGACGGCAATGGCCTCGCTCCCCACCGGACGCCCAAGATCTGGCTGACCGGGCACGGCCCCGCTGCCGGCCTTGCTGAGGACCAGCACCAGGGCCGTGGGCAGGGCCAGAACGAGCACCACCAGCAACGGCCAGAACAGGGAACGCAGGGCCTCGGGCCAGAACGGCGGCCTCGGAAGCGTGCCCTCGCGATTGCGACGGAACACCTCCCGCAGCGAAAGGCCGAGGCTGGCCCCAACGGCCTTGAGGTCCCGCAGCAGCAACGACCAGGGGTTGACGTAGGGGGCCGGCAGGTTGGAGCCGGGCTCCTGGACCATCAGCCCTCGTTGTTGCGGCGGCGGAACAGGGAGCGAAGCCCGAGCGATTCGCTCGGCCGACCTTCCAGGCTGGGGTCGGCCTCCTGGCCCTGGGAGAAGCGCTCCACATCCGCGGCCGATGGGGTGGGTTCCTTGACCCCGCAGACCTCGCGATACATGGCGTCGTAGGCCAGGGCGGAACGGGCCCAGCTGAAGTCCTGGGTCATGGCGCGGCGCTGCAGCTCCTGCCAGCTATCGCGATGGCGAAAGGCCTCCCAGGAGCGGACGATCGAGGTGTAGAAATCGATCGGCTCGTAGCGATCGAAACCGAAACCGGTGCCCACATGCCGGGCCGGATCATGGGGGGGCACGGTGTCCACGAGTCCGCCGACGCGGCGCACAATCGGGATCGATCCATAGCGCATGGCCAGCAACTGGCTGATGCCGCAGGGCTCAAACCGACTGGGCATCAGGAAGGCGTCACTGCCGGCATAGATCAGGCGCGACAGGGCATCGTCGTAGGTGAGGAAGACAGCGAAGCGACCAGGGTGACGGGCGGCCATCTGCCAGAGGCCGGTTTCATAGCCCCGATCGCCGGTGCCGAGCACCACGATCTGGCTGTCGGTGTAGGCCAGCACCCGATCGGCCACCTGGAGCAGGAGATCGACGCCCTTCTGGTCCACCAGGCGGCTCACCATGCCCATCAGGTAGGTGTCCGGGTTGACCGTCAGGCCCATGCGTTCCTGCAGGGCGCGCTTGTTCTCCGCCCTGGGCACCAGATCGGTGGGGGTGAAACGGGCCGGGAGGGTGGCGTCCGTGGCCGGATCCCAGTCGGCCTCATCGATGCCATTGAGGATGCCGCGCAACTTGCCGCTGATGAGATTCAGCAGGCCATCCAGCTTCTCGCCGTACTCCGCGGTTCGAATCTCCTGGGCATAGGTGGGAGAGACGGCATTGACGCGGTCGGCGTAGAGCAGGGCCGCCGCCATGGTGTGATCCCCCTGCATGTACCAAGGGCACCAGGTCATCCGTTCGAGTTTCCAGCGCCAGGGCCCCTGATATTTGAGGTTGTGGATGGTGAACACCGTGGAGATGTCAGGGTCCTGGTGCATCCAGACCGGGATCATGCCGGTGTGCCAGTCATGGCAATGGAGCACCTGGGGCTTCCAGCCGTTCCAGGAGAACTCAGCGGTGGCACTGGCGAAGAAAGTAAAGCGCCAGTCTTCGTCTTCACCGCCGTAGATCCGTTCACCATCAAAGGCGGGATGGCCGATCAGATAAAGGGGCAGATCGGAGCCGGGGTGCCGGGTTTCGAACACCGAAAAATCGGTGCCCATGGTGTGCCCCCGCCACATCGGCTCGGCCGGAATCTTCAGCAGGCTCCAGAGTTTTCCATAGCCCGGCATGATCAGGCGCACGTCATGACCGAGGGCCGCCAGGGCCGGTGGCAGGGAGCCGACCACGTCGCCCATGCCACCGACCTTCACCATCGGGGCGCATTCGGCGGCCGCAAACAGCACTCGCATCGCTCTGATCATGGCCGAAGTGCCGGCAACTCTACGGGCGGTCAAAGCGGTGGGAAGCGGCTGCCGGCTGGGGCCGATCAGGGCAGCCAGGGGGCATCGCTGAAATCAGGGGAGCGTTTCTCCAGGAAGGCATTGCGACCCTCCTGCCCTTCTGCGGTCCGGTAGAAGAGATGGGTGGCCTGACCGGCGAGTTCCTGGAGACCGGCCAGGCCATCGGTTTCAGCATTGAAAGCCGCCTTCAGGCATCGAATCGCCGTCGGGCTGTTGACCATCACCTCCCGGGCCCAGCGCAGGCCCTCGGCCTCCAGTTGCTCGAGGGGCACAACCGCATTCACCAGGCCCATCGCCAGGGCCTCCGCCGCCGGATACTGCCGGCAGAGGAACCAGATCTCGCGGGCCTTGCGCTGCCCCACCACCCTGGCCAGATACCCAGCCCCGAAACCGCCATCGAAGCTGCCAACCCGCGGACCGGTCTGGCCGAAGACCGCATTCTCGGCAGCCAGGCTGAGATCGCAGAGCAGGTGCAGCACCTGGCCGCCGCCGATGGCATAGCCCGCCACCAGGGCGATCACCACCTTGGGCATGGTGCGGATCAGGCGCTGCAGATCCAACACATTGAGCCGCGGCAAACCGTCCTGATCGAGGTATCCGCCATCGCCCCGCACGCTCTGGTCACCGCCGGCGCAGAAGGCCCAGCCGCCGTCGGCAGCGGGCCCGGCTCCGGTGAACAGAACCACGCCGATGCTCGGGTTGTCGCGCACCCGGGTGAAGGCGACACAGAGCTCCTGGACCGTGAGCGGCCGGAAGGCGTTGCGTTTTGCGGGGCGATTGATCGTGATCCGGGCGATGCCCTCCTCGCAAACATCCACCAGGATGTCCTCATAGGTACCCCAGGGCGTCCAGGTGACTGGCGCTGCCGAGGAGGGGTGGGGCAAGGCCATCGGCAACGGGGCATGGGGAAGGGATCACCATTGTGCTGAGAACTGCCCCTCCCCCCAGGGAACCCGTCAGGCCGCGGCCTGCAACCGCTCGGTCACCAGGCCCCGCAGGGCCTGACGCCGTTGCTGATCGGCCTGTCGATCGGTGATCAAGCGCAGCACCGCCAGGGGCTGGGAACGGGCCCATGCCAGGGCCGGCGCCAGATCGGCCAGGGCCGCCACCTGCCGGCCTGGCACCCCATGGGCAGCCGCCAGGGCGAGGGGATCAACGCTCTGACCCATGGCGAACAGACGCTCGAAGTCGAAGGCGGCGGCGGGCCTGGGCCGGATCGGCAGCTGCTCGAAGATCCCGCCGCCCCCGTTGTCGAGCAGCACCACCGTGAGCCTCGCTCCCGAGCGCGCCAGCTCCCGTTGCCAGAGCCAGCCATTGCTGTCGTGCAGGAGAGCAAGGTCGCCGCTCACCAGCACCACCTCGCCCCAGCTGAGGGCCAGACCGCAGGCCTGGGAGAGGGTTCCATCAATGCCCGAGGCCCCGCGGAAGCCCGCGAAGGGACGACCGGGGGCCAGGCCCGATGCGAAGGATTCCCAGTCTCGGATTGGGGAACTGTTGGCCAGCATCACCGGAACACCAGCCGGCAGCACCCGACTGAGGTAATGGGCGAGCAGGGGTTCACTGAGGCAATCCTGGCGATCACACCAGGCCATCAGCTCCCGTTGAACCAGGTCGTCGGCCCATCGCCAGGCGGCCCCCAGGGCACGCGTCGCCGGAGCGACGTCCTGGTCATGCTTCGCCTGCGCGGCCGCGGGCCTGGGGAGACCCTGGGCCTGCACCCAGGCCACCAGGCCACCACTGTCCTGAACGACCACCCGCTGCAAGGGGTCCATCGGCCGGCCATCCCCCTCGCTCACCAGCACCTGGTCGGCCTGCAGCTGCGCCAGCCAAACCTGCAGGCGCCGGCTGGCGGGCAGGGGACCGAGGCGCAGCACCTGGGGAGGGGCCGGCACGGAGCCCGAGTCCAGGAGCAGGTCATAGCCGCCAATCAGGTCGAGCTCCGGGTCGCCCCGCAGGCAGGAGAGGGGATCGGCCAGCAGGGGCCAGCCCGTGGCTCGCTGCCAGCGCAGCAGGCTGGCCCGGTAGGCCTGCCAGGCCTGGGGATGGCCACGCCATGGTCCTGCCACGATGATTCCCGGCTGGCCCGGATCCAGGCGCCTGCCCCCCCGCTTCTGGGGGGTCTCGGTGAGGCCGAACGGCGGCGGGAACTCCTGGTCCGTCGCTGCCAGCCCATCGAGCAGGAGCTCC
>JBEINY010000132.1:0-3041 GCA_040377855.1 Prochloraceae cyanobacterium
ACCGTCCGCCTAGCCAGATCCCGAGGCTGCAGGAGCGTCTGATCTCACGGTTCTCGATGGGGCTGATCGCTGACATCCAGGTACCGGACCTGGAAACGCGCATGGCGATCCTGCATAAGAAAGCGGAGCAGGAACGGATGCGCCTGCCCCGGGATCTGATCCAGTACATCGCCGGCCGCTTCACCTCCAACATCCGCGAACTCGAGGGGGCCCTGACCCGGGCCGTGGCCTTTGCTTCGATCACGGGCCTGCCGATGACGGTGGATTCGGTGGCCCCGATGCTCGATCCCGGCGGCACCGAGGTGGAGGTGACCCCCCAGCAGGTGCTCGACAAGGTGGCCGAGGTCTTTGCCGTAGCGGTGGACGACATGCTCAGCCCCAGCCGCAAGCGGGCCGTGAGCCAGGCGCGCCAGGTCGGGATGTATCTGATGCGTCAGGGCACCAACCTCTCCCTCCCCCGGATCGGCGAGGCCTTTGGCGGCAAGGACCATTCCACCGTGATGTATGCCGTGGAGCAGGTGGAAAAGAAGCTGGGCACGGACCCCCAGCTCGCCCGGCAGGTGCAGCAGGTGCGCGACCTGCTGCAGATCGATTCACGCCGCCGCGATGGCAGCCTGGACAAGGGAAGTCGCCGCAAGCGCTGAACCAGGGCACGAATCCCACAGAACCAGCGATTCAGGTGAGGGGTGCACTCGGGTCCAGACCTTCAACCTCGCCGAGAAAGACCCTGGAGGCGGTGATGTCATCGGCTTCGATCGTTACCAGGTCCCGCTTGGTGACACGGCTGGCCATGCCATTGAAGAGGCGATTGGCCTGACGCATCCGGGCCCGGTCGATGGCGTTGCGGATCGAACGGGCATTGGCAAAGAAAGGAAGCTGCATGCGCCGCTGGATGTACTCTGAAAAAGCAAATACCGCATCCTCACTGAAGCGATAATTTTCCTCAGCCAGGATCAAACGAGCAATCATCAGCAATTCAGGGGGCGTGTAATCAGGGAAATCAATATGGTTTGCCACCCTTGATGACAGGCCAGGATTGGATTGATAAAAGACATCCATCCTGTCCTTGTAACCAGCAAAGATCACCACGAGATCATCACGATGACTCTCCATGACCTGCAGGAGTATCTCAATCGCCTCAGCACCATAATCCCGTTCGTTCTCAGGTCGATAGAGGTAATAAGCCTCATCAATGAACAACACACCCCCCATCGCCTTCTTGAGGATGTCACGGGTCTTGGGAGCCGTATGGCCGATGTACTGCCCCACCAGATCATCCCGGGTGGCGGTCACCACATGGCCCTTGCGCACGTAGCCGAGGGCATGCAGGATCTGGGACATCCTGCCGGCCACGGTGGTTTTGCCGGTGCCGGGACGACCGGTGAAGGACATGTGCAGGCTTGGCGCCGCCGTGCTCAGCCCAACCTGTTTTCGGGCCCGGTTCACAACCAGAAGGGCGGCGATCTCCCTGATCCTGCTCTTCACCGGCTGCAGGCCGATCAGCTCGCGATCCAGCTGATCGAGCACCTCCTGAATGTTGATACCCTCGTAGGCCTCCTGAAGATTGACGGGGGTGTCGTCGTTCTTGAACAGCGCCGCACAGGGATCCCCGGAAGCATCGGGCAGGGGCTGATCACCATGGAGAGCTTGAGCCACGGGGGGCCTCAGAACAAGGGAAGGGTCAGAGCCAGAGGAAGAACGCTCAATCGACAACCACGATCAAAGCATCGATCGAAGCGGCGAAGGCATGGTCCTCTTCACCGATTGGAGCGTCCTCAATCTCAACCCGCACAGTGAGGTTCACATAGGTGCGGCCGAAGCTGATGTCAGGAAAGCGGGCGGTGCTTTCTGAGAAGGCATTGAGCCGTTCCAGAAATCCACGGGTGCTTTCGTAGTCCGCAAACTCAATGCGGCGTTCAAGGCGCTCAGGGCGCTGGCGGTGGGTCCAGGGCTGATCCATGGGGTTGAACCTAGGGCAGCCTCGGCACCCGACCCAGGCAGTCGGTGCGGGCGATGCCAAGCCGTTGGGCCCAGGCCTCGGCGTAGGCGGCATTAGCGGCCCGGGCGGCTGGATCCGTGCTCTCGAGCGGGTGGGGCATGGTGCCATCAATGGCCGCATTGGTCACACAGAACATCGACCGCTGGAAGCTCATGCAGATCTTCACCCGCACGTCCCCCTCCCCCCGGGTCCGTTCGCGGTACCACTGGTGCAGCGCCTCGGGAAGATGGCGATACATATCCTGCATCAACAAACTTGGCGGAATCCCGGCGCCCATGCTGGGCAGGGGGTCGGCGTAAAGGGCGCCGTAGGTGAACTGGCCCTGATCCGGGGAGATCTGCTGGGCCTGGGCGTTGAAGCTGACGGTGCCAAGGAACGGCATGCCGCGCAGGAAGACCGCCTCCACATAGGGAACGGCCACGTCCACCAAGAAACTGAGGCCGGCCTCTGGGGGAAGCACCCAGAACTCGTCGGCTCCGACCTTGACCCGGTATTGAATGGGGTTGGCCGCAGCAGCCACGAGCCCCTCCTTGATGAAGGCCACCACCTTGGGAATGCTCCGCACCCGGCCGTCCCGTTCAGCGGCGGCAAGGTCAAGAAACAGATCACTCATCACCCGCCAGAACTGACCGAGGGCATGGGTGGTGGCGGCTGAACGGATCAGCTCCGGCAGGAAACCGGGAGCCAGAGGATCGAGCACCGCAAGCAGGGGATCCCGCTTCTTCTTGGCGGCAATGATGAGCCGGCAGTTCTCAGCGAAGGCCCCGGAATCGAGATAGGCATCCATACCACCTGTGGCATGCCAGAACATCGCCTTCTGGCAATACTCGGCATACTCAAAATTAATGCGGTCGTGGTTAAGATGGCGGCAGATCTTGGCGAGGTTCAGGTCACCATCGAGATACTTGAAAATCGGAAATGGATTGAGGAATTGCCTCTCGTCCTGGTAAATCAGATTGATGCTGTAGGCATCAAGAACTTCACCATCACTTTCAAGAATCCCAACCACCTCCAGCAGGTGATCAGCGGTGTCTGCCATCAG
>JBEINY010000108.1:0-5940 GCA_040377855.1 Prochloraceae cyanobacterium
GATTGAAACCGCTGCCCTGGACCATTGACTCCAGCCCTGAGGCGATGGAGGCGATGGAATCGATGGAGGCGATGGTTCGTGCCATCCAGCCGCAGGATCCTCCACTTTTGCTGTGCATCGACCGCCGGGAGCAAACCTCCGAACGGACCCAGGAGCGCCTGGCCGCCACCCTGACGGCCCAGGAGTGGGGTCGCTTCAACGGGTATCACCGCCCGGCCGACCGGGAGCGGTTTCTGCTCGGTCGGGGCTGCCTGAGGCAATGGCTGGGCTGGTGGCAGAACCGGGCGCCGGATGCCGTGGAGCTTGCCCTCGGCGCCCATGGCAAGCCCCACTCCCCAGGGGGCCCCGAATTCAACCTCAGCCACTCCGGCGATCTGATCCTGGTGGCCCTGCACCCCTGCCAACCGGTTGGGGTGGATGTGGAGCAGCTTCGGCCGGACCTGAACTGGGAGCCCATCGCTCGCCGGATGTTTGCGGCTGATCGGGTGCGGGAGCTGCTGCAGTGCCCCGCTGCCGAGCAGCCCCTCGCCTTCCTCCAGCATTGGTGCCAGCTCGAGGCGACCCACAAGGCCACCGGTGTGGGCCTTGCCGGGGCGTCCCTGCTCAATCCGGGCGAGGCTCCGACTCGGCAACCAGCTCAGAATCCCCACGAGACAGGCTGCCGCCACTGGAGCCTGGATCTGCCCGATGGCTATCGGGGCTGCACCGTGGTGGTGGCCCCTCCGCCGGCCTGATCAGCGAGACTGCCCCCAGTTCCCAGGGCCCTTGCCGTTCCACCATGGTCGCCAGCGGTTCACCGGCTGCCCCTCACTCCGCCAGCCGCGCCGAGGACGGCGGCCGTTCCGGCATGGCGGAGCGGGCCTTCCCCCTGGCGGCCATCACGGGCCACGGCACCCTGAAGCTCGCCCTGCTGTTGGCGGCGGTTGACCCCGGCCTGGGGGGTGTGGTGATCGCCGGTGGCCGGGGCACCGGAAAATCGGTGCTGGCCAGGGGCCTGCATGCCCTGCTGCCCCCGATCGATGTGCTCGATCTGGGGGGCTCGGCACCGGATGTGGGCGCTGGCCGCAACCTGGATCCAAACCGACCCGACGACTGGGATGGGCCCACCCAGGAGCGGCTGCAGGCCCTCGGAGCCGACCCCAGCGGCCTCGATCGCAGCGCCCTGCTGCCCACCAGGGTCGTGCCTGCCCCCTTCGTGCAGGTGCCCCTGGGCATCACCGAGGACCGCCTGGTGGGATCGGTGGATGTCACCGCCTCCCTGGCCAGTGGCCGTGCCGTCTTTCAACCCGGCCTGCTGGCGGAGGCCCACCGCGGCGTTCTTTACGTCGACGACCTGAACCTGCTGGATGACGGCATCACCAACCTGCTGCTGGCGGCGGTGGGCAGCGGCGAGAACCGGATCGAACGGGAGGGGCTCAGCCTCAGCCATCCCTGCCGCTGCCTGCTGATCGCCACCTACAACCCCGAGGAGGGGGCGGTGCGGGATCACCTGCTCGATCGCTTCGCCATCGCCCTCTCCGCCAACCAGGTGCTGGAGGTGGACCAGCGGGTGGCGATCACCCGCAGTGCCATGGGTCACGCCGAATCGAGCGAGGCCTTCCGAGCCCAATGGCTGGAAGAAACCGACGCCCTGGCCACCCAGCTGCTGCTGGCCCGCCAGTGGCTGCCGGATGTGACCATCAGCCGTGAGCAGATCGGCTATCTGGTGAAGGAAGCGATCCGGGGCGGGGTGGAGGGTCACCGTTCCGAGCTGTACGCGGTCCGGGTGGCCCGCGCCCATGCCGCCCTCTCCGGCCGCGACCGGGTGGAGGCCGACGACCTCCAGGTGGCGGTGCGTCTGGTGATTGCACCCCGGGCCCTGCAGCTGCCGCCGCCCGACCCGGACCAACCCCTGGAACCACCGCCGCCGCCACCGCCCCAGGGGGAACAACCGCCGGAGCAGCCCGAGCCACCGGAGAACGAGCAGGAACCCGACGACGACAACGAGAACAACGAGGACGACGACAAAGACGAGGACGACGACAACCCGGAGGATCAGGCTCCCCCTTCGATCCCCGAGGAGTTCCTGCTGGATCCCGAGGCCATTGCCATCGACCCCGACCTGCTGCTCTTTTCGGCCGCCAAGGCCAAGGCGGGCGGCAGCGGCAACCGCTCGATCGTGCTCAGCGACAGCCGCGGCCGCTACGTCAAACCGATGCTGCCCCGCGGGCCGGTGAAGCGGATCGCCGTTGATGCCACCCTGCGGGCAGCGGCGCCGTACCAGAAGGCCAGGCGCCAGCGCCAGCCCGATCGCACCGTGATCGTGGAGGAGGGAGACCTGCGCGCCAAGCAGCTGCAGCGCAAGGCCGGCTCCCTGGTGATCTTCCTGGTGGATGCCAGCGGTTCGATGGCCCTGAACCGCATGCAGAGTGCGAAGGGGGCCGTGATCCGCCTGCTCACCGAGGCCTATGAAAACCGCGATGAGGTGGCCCTGATTCCCTTCCGAGGTGACCAGGCCGAGGTGCTGCTGCCCCCGACGCGCTCGATCACCGCCGCCCGGCGGCGCCTGGAATCGATGCCCTGCGGCGGGGGATCCCCCCTGGCCCACGGCCTCACCCAGGCCGCCCGGGTGGGGGCCAACGCCCTGGCCACCGGAGACCTGGGCCAGGTGGTGGTGGTGGCGATCACCGATGGCCGGGGCAATGTGCCCCTGGCCCGCTCCCTCGGCCAGCCCCAGCTGGAAGGCGAGGAGCCGGTCGACCTCAAGCAGGAGGTGACCCAGGTGGCCAGCCGCTACCGGGCTCTGGGGCTGAAGCTGCTGGTGATCGACACCGAACGCAAATTCATCGGCAGCGGCATGGGCAAGGATCTGGCTGAGGCCGCTGGAGGCCGCTACGTGCAGCTGCCCAAGGCGAGCGACCAGGCGATCGCGGCCATCGCCATGGAGGCAATCAACGGGGTGTAACGGGGCGCTTCAGCGGGATGGCGGAGCCGGCACGGATGGGGTCGGCCGCCCAGCCGGAGCCGGTGGCATTCCAGCCGGGTACATCTCGTCGAAGAACTGACCGAGACCGATGGCCACGCTGCGCACCCCGGCCATGAAGGTCGGATCGGCGGTGAGGCGGTTGACATCGCCACCCACGGCATTCCAGCGGGCGGTGAGCTGCTCGGCATTGGCCACGGTCTGCTTCAGCTGCCGCACGGTGTTGGGATTGTCGATCGCGGCGCTGACATTGCGGATGTGGACCGAGGCGGCATCGACGTTGGCGCCGGCCCGGTCGAGCTTCTGCACCAGCCCCTGGGCCTGCTTCAGGAACACGGTGGCCTCACTGGCCGTGATCTCAAACTTATGGGCGGCGCTGGTGACCGTGGGCACCAGGCCTCCTCGGTCGGCGTCTTCGAGCATCCGCTGCACCAGATCGGTGACGGTGCTGAGGCTCGGGGCGGTGCGGCCGACGATCACCGAATCGGCACAGACGATGCGCCGGTTGTCACAGCGGGCCGAGAGGGGACCGGCCAGGTCAGCGGGCAGGACCTTTGTCGAACCAAGCAGCGCGACCTGGGCATCGGCGCCGAGCAGGGAGCCGCTCTGCACCTGGGCCGACACCGGCCTGGGCAGGCGCAGGGAGGGGTTGGTGATCTCGAGCACCGCCACCACCGATTCGGAGCTGGCCTCCACCGACTGGACCGTGCCGACCAGCACCCCGCGATAGGTGACCGCCGACCGGGGGGCCAGACCGGAGGCGTCGTCGAGCTGAAGACGCACCCGCCACTGGTTCTGGCCGAGGCTGACGCCCCGCAACCAGAACCAGAAGCCGGCTCCACCGGCGAGGGCAGCGAGCAGGGAAAAGCCCACGATCGCCTCGCGAACGCTGCGACGCATGGCTTAAAGCTCCGTGGGCTGCATGGGTCCGCGAAGACTACCGCTCCTGAATTGCTCCACGTAGGGGTTGTCACTGACCCGGAAGTCCTCGACGGAGCCCTGCCAGCGAAAACGACCGTCGTAGAGGAGGGCCACCCGATCGGCCGTGCGATCGATGGTGCTGTGCACATGGCTGACGACGATCGAGCTGCCACCGGCCACCTCGGAACTGCGCACGATCAGATCCTCGATGCGGGTGCAGGCGACGGGATCGAGCCCGGCGGTGGGTTCATCGAAGAGGAGCAGGGGAATCTGGCCAGGGGGCTGGGACGGATCATCCACCAGGGCCCTGGCGAAACTGACCCGCTTCTGCATGCCCCCGCTGAGCTCACCGGGGAAGAGATCGTTGATGCCGTAGAGCCCCACGGCCTCGAGGCAGCGACTGACGCGCTCCCGGATTTCGGGCTCCTTGAGGCGACCATCCCGGTAGAGCAGAAAACCGACGTTCTCCTGCACATTCAGGGAGGCCAGCAACGCTGGGTTCTGGAACACAAGGCGCACATCCGGCGGCCGCCGCTGATCGAGACGCAGGTAGGTCTGGGGTTCGCCGTGGATGCGCACCTCACCGGACTGCGGCAGGAGCAGGCCGGCCAGCAGCCTCAGGATCGTCGACTTGCCGGATCCGGAGGGCCCCACCACCACCAGCCGCTCCCCAGGGGCCAGGGTGAGGCAGACCCGATCGAGCACGGGGCGATTCCCTCCCCAGACGATGGACACCTGATCCATCTCGACCACAGGGGGCGCACCGACGGACGGAACCAGCGACTGGGGCTGGGCGGAGACCACGGCTGGGGCAGCGTTGGGATGCATCCATCCTGACGTGGTGTCCTTACAGTTCTGATATCTGCTGCCGGGGCTCGCGCCCTGCCCGCTTGACGATCCAGCGGCCCAACAGTCGAAGCCGGCGCCTGCGCGCATCCCTGAGATCCTCAGGCTGGGTGGGCCGCGGCGATCAGCGGAGCCGCGACCTGATCAACCGCTCCCGCCGGGCCGCCCGCTGGCTGCAGCCCGGCTTGGTGGTGAAGCGCTGGATGCTGACCTCGGGCTTCGGCCTGCTGCTGGCCGTCCTGGGAGCGGCGGTGTGGCTCGACCTGAAGCCGATCTACTGGAGCCTGGAATCAATCAACTGGTTTCTGTCGAACGTCACCAAGGTGATGCCCAGGGGGATCACCGGTCCCCTGGCCCTGATGGTGGGGGCGGGCCTGGTGATCTGGGGGCAGAGCCGCAGCTTCGGGTCGATCCAGCAGGCCCTGGCGCCGGAGAAGGACACCGTGCTGGTGGATGCCCTGATGGCCCAGCGGCGTCTGAACCGGGGCCCGAACATCGTGGCGATCGGCGGGGGCACCGGCCTGTCGACCCTGCTGAGCGGCCTGAAGCGCTACAGCAGCAACATCACGGCGATCGTGACGGTGGCCGACGACGGGGGCAGCAGCGGCGTGCTGCGTCGGGAGCTCGGGGTGCAGCCACCGGGGGATATCCGCAACTGCCTGGCGGCCCTGGCCCGGGAAGAGCCCCTGCTCACCCGGCTGTTTCAGTACAGGTTCAAGGCCGGCACCGGGCTCGAGGGCCACAGCTTCGGCAACCTGTTCCTCTCGGCGCTGACGGCGATCACCGGCAGCCTGGAAACGGCGATTACCGCCAGTAGCCGCGTGCTGGCGGTGCAGGGCCAGGTGGTACCCGCCACCAATGCCGATGTGAGGCTCTGGGCCGAACTCGAAAACGGCGAACGGATCGAAGGGGAATCGGCGATCGGTCAGGCCAGCAGTCCGATCGTGCGGCTGGGCTGCACGCCGATGCGGCCCCCCGCCTTGCCGAAGGCACTGGAGGCAATGTTGGATGGCTTTCAGGCGCATTTGGTTGATGTCTTCAGGCTTTTGCCAGTGGCTATATATCGGCAACACCTTGTCGATGGGCACGGCCAGCAGCTTGGCATCGCCACCGGCTTCGTCGTCCATCATCAAGACGCCAATCGGGCGGCAAGTGACCACCACGCCGGGTGTCAATGCATAGGGGGTGATGACGAGGACATCAACCCCCCC